>NZ_CP071527.1:2458500-2802500 GCF_023921225.1 Legionella lytica | reverse complement strand
CCGGGCGATCTAGCCATGTGCAGGATGAAGGTTGGGTAACACCAACTGGAGGTCCGAACCGGGTAATGTTGAAAAATTATCGGATGACGTGTGGCTAGGAGTGAAAGGCTAATCAAGCCCGGAGATAGCTGGTTCTCCCCGAAAGCTATTTAGGTAGCGCCTCGTGAATGATTGTTGGGGGTAGAGCACTGTTTCGGCTAGGGGGCTGTCATGGCTTACCAAACCGATGCAAACTCCGAATACCGGCTAATTGAATCACGGGAGACACACGGCGGGTGCTAACGTCCGTCGTGAAGAGGGAAACAACCCAGACCGCCAGCTAAGGTCCCCAAGTACTAGTTAAGTGGGAAACGATGTGGGAAGGCATAGACAGCCAGGAGGTTGGCTTAGAAGCAGCCACCCTTTAAAGAAAGCGTAATAGCTCACTGGTCGAGTCGGCCTGCGCGGAAGATGTAACGGGGCTAAAACTAGTCACCGAAGCTGCGGATGTGCACTAAGTGCACGTGGTAGGGGAGCGTTCTGTAGGCTGATGAAGGTGGATTGAGAAGTCTGCTGGAGGTATCAGAAGTGCGAATGCTGACATGAGTAACGATAATGAGGGTGAAAAGCCCTCACGCCGGAAGTCCCAGG
Organism: Legionella lytica; assembly: GCF_023921225.1. Classification (NCBI taxonomy): domain Bacteria; kingdom Pseudomonadati; phylum Pseudomonadota; class Gammaproteobacteria; order Legionellales; family Legionellaceae; genus Legionella; species Legionella lytica. Next base: position 2,801,870 of record NZ_CP071527.1, on the reverse strand, counting down.
TTTCCTGCACGACGTTAATCGGAGCAGGGTGAGTCGGCCCCTAAGGCGAGGCTGAAGAGCGTAGTCGATGGGAACCAGGTTAATATTCCTGGACTTTTTGTAAGTGGTGATGTGGGGACGGAGAAGGCTAGATGAGCCAGGCGTTGGTTGTCCTGGTACGTGCATGTAGGGGGGTAGACTTGGCAAATCCGGTTTACTGCTAACCCTGAGGTGTGATGTGGTGCTGACACTTCGGTGTACAGCGAAGTCATTGATGCCCGGCTCCCAGGAAAAGCTGCTAGCCATAACTTACAGAGAACCGTACCGCAAACCGACACAGGTGGACAGGTAGAGAATACTAAGGCGCTTGAGAGAACTCGGGTGAAGGAACTAGGCAAAATGGTACCGTAACTTCGGGAGAAGGTACGCCCTTGCTGGTTAGTTACTTTACGTAACAAAGCTGGTGAGGGCCGCAGAGACCAGGTGGCTGCGACTGTTTATTAAAAACACAGCACTCTGCAAATTCGTAAGAAGACGTATAGGGTGTGACGCCTGCCCGGTGCTGGAAGGTTAATTGATGGGGTTATCCTTAGGGAGAAGCTCTTGATCGAAGCCCCAGTAAACGGCGGCCGTAACTATAACGGTCCTAAGGTAGCGAAATTCCTTGTCGGGTAAGTTCCGACCTGCACGAATGGCGTAACGATGGCCACACTGTCTCCACCCGAGACTCAGTGAAATTGAAATCGCTGTGAAGATGCAGTGTACCCGCGGCTAGACGGAAAGACCCCGTGAACCTTTACTATAGTTTTGCACTGGACTTTGATGATAACTGTGTAGGATAGGTGGGAGGCTTTGAAGTATGAACGCTAGTTCATATGGAGCCGACCTTGAAATACCACCCTGTTATTATTGAGGTTCTAACTTGGTCCCCTAATCGGGGATGAGGACAGTGTATGATGGGTAGTTTGACTGGGGCGGTCTCCTCCCAAAGAGTAACGGAGGAGCACAAAGGTACCCTCGGTACGGTCGGACATCGTACCAAGAGTGTAAAGGCATAAGGGTGCTTGACTGCGAGAGCGACGGCTCGAGCAGGAACGAAAGTTGGTCTTAGTGATCCGGTGGTTCTGTATGGAAGGGCCATCGCTCAACGGATAAAAGGTACTCCGGGGATAACAGGCTGATACCGCCCAAGAGTTCATATCGACGGCGGTGTTTGGCACCTCGATGTCGGCTCATCACATCCTGGGGCTGAAGCAGGTCCCAAGGGTATGGCTGTTCGCCATTTAAAGTGGTACGCGAGCTGGGTTTAGAACGTCGTGAGACAGTTCGGTCCCTATCTGCCGTGGGCGTAGGAAAATTGAGAGGAGCTGCTCCTAGTACGAGAGGACCGGAGTGGACGAACCTCTGGTGTACCGGTTGTGACGCCAGTCGCATCGCCGGGTAGCTAAGTTCGGACGGGATAACCGCTGAAAGCATCTAAGCGGGAAGCCTCCCTCAAGATGAGTTTTCCCATGAAGCCCGTTGAAGACTACGACGTTGATAGGCAAGGTGTGGAAGCGCAGTAATGTGTGAAGCTAACTTGTACTAATTGGCTGATTGTCTTGACCATATAATCTGAGTTGCTTTGGGAACAAAGCACTACAGAATAGCGAGTGTTACGAAGCGCAAAAAAAGCGCACTCTTTATTTACCTAATGCGAAATTGCGGTATAATGGCTGCAATGAGCATAAAACGAGTTTTCCTGGCGACAATAGCGGTCTGGAACCACCTGAATCCATCTCGAACTCAGAAGTGAAACAGACATGCGCCAATGATAGTGTGAGGTCTCCTCATGTGAAAGTAGGTCATCGCCAGGGTTTTATTAAGAACAGAGAAGCGGCTTTTAGCCGCTTTTTTTGTTTCTGAACCATCAAAATCAACACCAACACAATTTAATTCCTTTTGACACCACACGGCGCGACAATGACGCGTAGGTTAGCCATGGCCCAACATCGATATCCCATACGGCACATAGCCCCATATGGTTGCACACACAACGCAATTAAAATAAAATCTGGGTCATAAGGAAAACCTGGTTACAAACAACCAGGCCACCTTTTGCCAATAATCCAAAACCTCCGTCATGGCAAACACAGGTAAGCAAGCCAGAGTGCAGTGCCTCAAGCTATCTGCAATATCAGGGCGCAAGGCATATTGATGTAACGGCTATACGAGCAACTCTAAATAAAACACAAAAAAACCTGGCTGCAAGCAACCAGGCTGCCTTTTGCGGCTTATTCTTGGTTTAAATACTTATCTTTCAAGCGAACATAATGCAGAGCAGAATACTCTAACTGCTCTAATTCGGTGGCTGTTAATTTTCGAACTGCGCGCGCTGGATTGCCAAGATATAAATAACCACTTTCTAGAATTTTTCCTGGCGAAACCACGCTACCTGCGGCAACCATGACGTGATGTTGAATGTGAACTGCATCTAAAATCAGTGCTCCCATTCCAATGAGACAATAATCATCAATTGTACAACCATGTAATACCGCTTGATGCCCCACAGTAATACCTTGACCTAAAATTAAAGGCTTACCACCTGAGGTATAAGGGCCATCATGGGTAACATGGAGGACTGCAGCATCTTGAATACTACAGGCATTTCCTATTTTTATGAAATTTACATCTCCGCGTAAAACCGCCATTGGCCAAATAGAAACATCATCTCCTAAGGTAACATCACCAATTACGGCAGATTGAGGATCAATATAAACTTTATTGCCCAGGGTAGGGCTTTTACCCTGGAAATTACGAATAGAGTGGTTCATTGTTTTTACACCATAGTTACAAATTCTTCGGCACTGGTTGGATGAATAGCTACAGTATTATCAAAATCCTTTTTACAGGCACCCATTTTTACTGCTACACCAAAACCTTGCAGCATCTCATCTGCACCTAAGCCGATTACATGCAGGCCAACAATCCGCTCTTCCTTGCCCTGCGTGACTAGTTTCATTACTGTTGGAATCTTATCATCACTTGAAGCATAGTACATGGAATTAAAACGTGTCTGATAGATTTTAATCTCTTCCTTACCGTATTTTTGTGTTGCCGCATCTTCGGTTAGACCCACAGTTCCTACAGGAGGATGACTAAATACCACAGATGATATATAGTCATAATTTAAATGTGCATCTGGTTGCTTGCCAAATAAGCGGTCGGCAAGCCTTCGTCCGGCCGCTATCGCTACTGGAGTTAAGGCTGGTGCCTCAGTCACATCGCCAATGGCATAAATTCCTTTTGTACTAGTATTTTGAAATGCGTCAACAAAAACTAAACCTTGCTCATCGGTTTTAACCTCTACTGCATTTAAATTTAATGTGTGTGTTCTCGGCCTTCTACCCACGGCAGCAATGATCACATCCAGTTCGGAAAGCAGGGCACCACTTTGGCAGACAATGGCCTTTTTGCCATCGCTATGCAAGGTGACTTCGCATGCTTTATGATTTTGATGGATATGAATCCCTTGTTGTTGCATAACTTCTAAAAGAGTATCACCTAAAACATGATCAAAACGGCTCAGAGGCTTTTCACCTCTCATAAGTAAATGTGTTTCAGAACCTAGACCATTTAATACTCCGGCCAGTTCTACTCCAATATAACCACTACCAATGATGGCTACTTTTTCAGGTTGTTTAGTTAATGCAAAAAAGCCATCAGAATCAATCACATGTTTCATGCCGGTAATCATGGGAATGACCGGCTCCCCGCCAGTGGCAATAATGATATGGTCCGCATGGTAAATTTGTTCATCGACTAGTACCGAATTTTTATCATGAAATGCACCATAACCATGAATCTGCGTAATGTTAAATTGTTCAAAACGCTTTGTATAACTTGCTCTTAGGCGATCGATGTAGGCATTTCGTTTGCTAACTAAATCATTCCAATCCAATTTAACGGCAACGGGATCAAAACCATAATCCGGTGCGCGATTTATTGCTTCTGCCATCATGGAGGCATTAAACATCATTTTTTTGGGTACACAGCCTAAATTAACACAGGTCCCACCTAAATGGTTGGGTTCAACTACAGCTACATTGGCACCATGCTTTGCTGCTCTCACTGCACTTGCAATACCACCGCTGCCACCACCAATAACGATTAGATCAAATTGATTGTTTTTCATAATTAAAATTTTGAGAAATAAAATTATAGTAGCAGGAAGTGAATTGCTAACCAACTGATAATTTATCAGATTATACGTAGCCTAGTTGTTTGTAACCTCACGTCTAATAATGGATACCGCCGCGGTATCCATGTGCAGGGGAGATAGATGTAAAATAATTTATGGTTTTTGATGATACAAAGCTATAAGCTCTTTACTTGAGGAGCAACCCAAAATTTGCATAATTTTAGCCATATTTGCTTCTACAGTACGAAAAGAAATACTTAGCCGTTTCGCAATTTCTTTTGATGTTTTTCCTTGGGCTAATAACTTAAGGCAGTTTGCTTGTTGTTCTGTTAACTGAGTTAGTTCATGGGATTGTTTATGATAAAAACAACGCTCGGTTATATTTAATGCGGAGGAGGGCTTATCAATTGAAGACGCAAGTAACTGGAGCACTGAATCTACGTGTGCCTCCAAATTATGGTCATTGCTATTAATTTTTAATGTGGCCATTTTTTCATAGAGATGATTTCGTTGTACATGAAGTTTTTGTAGGAATTTTTCAAGCATATCATCTAATAAAAAGGGCTGTTGGCTTTTAGCCAGACGTTTCATTTGGATTGGTAGATTAACCTGTAAATAGATCACATGCTCATCACTTAGTAACTGGCTGATTTCATCATGGCACGCAATAGTAGCATCCGTAGTAACTACAATATGCTCTCGTTTTAGTAGGGAGGTTAAAACATTTTTTTGGCAATTAAGAAAATTTTTTGTACCAAGCTCTCCTAACATTTCATTCATAGAAAGCCCTGAAAAATATTCTAACCCTGTATCCGCATCGATATAGTGCCAGCCGAGACGTTCGGCAATAGTTTTTGCTAATAAAGCTTTCCCAGCGCCAGGATGGCCGACAATAAATATTCGAGTAGATGAGTTCATTTTTTATCACCAAGATGGTTCTGTTTAATTAGTATATAAATTGTATGATCTATTAATCAATACGTAGAAATACTATGTGAAGGCAAACACAGATTTAGCTGTATTTGTGCGCATCAAAAGATCTTTGTGTATAATTAATGTATATAATGTGTTTTTGTTGGGATTATCATGAGCAAAAGAAAGAGAAATCGACACAAAAGCCATCACGAAAATATTAAGAAGGAAGAGGTTACAAAGGAAGAAGAGATTAAATGTGAAGGTAGTTATTTACAACAAGGATGTGATTTTGTCGGTCAAAGTATCAAAGGATATTTAACAAAAGAGAATTTAATAATCGCCGGAGGCGAGGCGTTCAATTACCTTATGTTGACTATTGACCCTTATCAAAAAGAGCTTAGTGATATTGCGGCTCAGGCAAAAAAATTAGTGCATACCGGCTCAGCGGTTGAATCAATTGCTCAAAGTAAAGGTATCAATGTTGAAAATATTCCCGGTTACCATGCTTGTAATACGTATATTCTGAATTCACAAATGGGGTATTCTGAGGCAATTGATGAGTATTTGGGGCTAGATACAATCCAAAACCATAATAAGTTAATGGGGCAAATAATGACTGCGGCGGCAATCAGTGTGGTTTCCCGAGTACCTACAATGGTGTCGACTATAGGTCATAGTATTACATCTACTATTCGCTTTTTTGGCTATGGAAATGAGGCTACTGAAAAAGTAGAACAAACTCCTATTAAATCCTCTGAGCAAGAAAATCCAAATACATCCGAATATAAAGCGGATGGCACAGAAAAATTTAAGGACTATAAAGATAAATATAACTCGCAGAAAAATGATGAGGAAGAGCTTTCGGATGATGTTTCTATAAGCCTCTCCACTGTCGGTTGATGTTGTTATCTTCGTATGTAGGCTGGGCTGTAAAGCCCAGCAATCATGTTTATGCGACTTCTCGATGCTAGGCTTTACAGTCCAGCTTACTTTAAGAAAAGTGAGATGATGCTTTAGTTTACAGTAAAGATTTTTTTACAGTTGTTATCAGGAACGTTAGGATTTTTTACTCCATAAAATGCTCCTTTATCCAAATCTTCACAGACTTGGTCTGGGCTTAATTGATCTAAGCATTCTGCCAATGTTTGATTTTGGCAATTAGGAAAAATAGGATCAGGGGCACTTAGAGCATGGTATTGTTCATTATTCCATTCATGCAAAATACTTGTGTAGTATGTGGTAAAGTCTTTGATTCGCAATTCTGGGTCTAAGCTAAATATTTTTAGCGCTGAGTAGTTATGGTGATTGCGGCTGATACTTGGAGTGGCGTAATCATACAAATTAATTCCATTATCTAATCGAATTCTGCGGAATTCCTCCATATGGGTGTGAGAGCTAAGTAAAGTGATTTGCCCATATAGGTTACTGTACTTATTAAGAATTTTTATGAACTCTTGTTCATATTGTTCATACCAAATAGGCTCGCCTAGATAAGAGCGTCCAGGAGGTTCATGCATCGCAATAAGTAGTTGTTTTGCGCTGTGATTTTTTAATTGTTCTTCTAACCAGGCTAATTGAGTTCGTGCATCGGCATCTTGGTTTTTGTATTTAGAGAAAAATCCATGCCTTAACCAAGATACTTTAGTCCACTGAGTAGCATTTAAGGCTAATAGGATTACTTCTTTGTTATTAGGAATAACATAACTGGAATAGTAGCCATCGTGATACATATGGCTGTCATCAATGATTAATCCTTTACAATGAGCACAAGCACCATCCCAATCAGTGGCGTAGGTCAATGGGGAAATACCATTTGCTTCAAAAACTTGATAGTTACCTTGAAGAGAATCATTATTCCCTGGAATATAAAATATAGGTTTTTGGGCTGCGTCACTGCGATATAAGCTTTGAAAAACGGTTTTTTCATATTCTGCTTTCGCTGAAGCAAACAGCAGGGCATGGGCCGGGATATCACCTAAAAAAAGGATAAAATTTACCGAAGGGCTCAATTCCTTTATTTTATTTTCGGTAAGCTTAAGCAGCTCAGGTCCGGTATCTTTGCCGTCACCTAGTCCATTCTTATCACCGTAATGAATATCACTCACCGTTAAAAACTGTATTGACGCTGCAAAGGTTGGGCTCAGCAGAAAAAAGGTGAGGAGTACAATACGGATTATAAGGCTCAATTTTTTCTCCAAATAGAAGGTAAATTATGTCATTTTAATGTAGCCAGGATGAAGGCACTTGGTTATGCCCTCATAATTATACACCTAAGCATGCTCAAAAGGCTATTTTTGTTCTATGTGGATATTTATTAGGCGGATTCCTTAATTGTCCACACGCGTTCAGCTTGGTTGGTCGTATCCGTAGATTGTACCCACAGTAGAGTAGGTTTCGTTGCAGGATTAATCGCCAAGTTTTTGGAGGATAACATCACCGCAAAAGGATATTTTTGCACGACGGATTGCAGCGATCCCCAAACTTTATTGGCATCCGATTGATTATCGGTGACCACTAATTCATCGCCACGGTAGATAATATTCACTGCTTGCCCACGTAGGGCGGTGCGTATTGCTGATTCTAAGCGTCTCCATTTTGCTTGATGCACTTTTTGGCGTTCTATTTGGTTGGGGTTTAATTGAAAATTAACGGGTTTATGTGCTGTCACAAGCTGAGGCGCGTGATTTATTATGGGGCTAAGCTTGAGAAAATAAGTGCATAAAGCATCTAATACTGGGCGTCCAGGACCGGAAGCTTTTCCAGGCTGTCTATTAACATACATAGCAAAAGCTAAGGTATGGCCATTAGCCGTATATAAATAGCCAGATAGACTATTTATTCCAGTCATTGTGCCGGTTTTTGCTCGCACAAAACCTTGTTGCGTTGGTACACGGAATCGCTTTTGTAGCGTGCCATCACGGCCCGCAACGGGTAAAGCAGCAATGTACTCATAAGCAAGAGGGAAGCGTTGATATAAAAACGTTAATAATGAAATAGTTTGTTCAGGTGTAACCAAACTATAGCGAGATAATCCCGAGCCATCGGTAAATATAGAACGACTAAAATCAATTCCAGTTTGTGCTTGTAAAAAGCTTTTGATAAGAGGCTCGGCTTCTTTCCAGTTGACTGGAGCACCATTGAGTTTGGTCGCAGCATGTAAATATAAACTGTCAGCATATAAATTATCGGAGGGCTTGAGTGTATCTGCCATCAACTCCGATAAGGCTTTTGAACGTTGGTTAGCAATTAATAATGCTCCAGCAGGTGTTTTACCTAACTGAATATGGCCATTAAGTTGAATATTGACTTGGGTTAAATTATTTTGAATCATTCCTTGAGCATAAGCTAGAGGATTTTTTATGGCCATGCGCTGTTGCACTGCTCCTTGACCTACCCCTATGCAGCCACGGGCAGTTAGGTGGTTGTCTTGATCTAATGAAAAGCCAACGCCACAACCTTCCGCACTTGCCTTCGTCATTGCTTGATTATTAATGCTAATGGCAGCCCCATCATCGTTTGCCTCTACAATTGCTGGATCTCCAGCTTTCGCTCCTGGGTTTACCGTAACGGTTAAACGGTTTGCATCAATCACTACGGGAGCATTGGGAGCACCATAACTATAAGATAAATCCGTGCTCAACCATCCCGGAGGGTAAGTATCTACATTGGCTAAATTGCTATCAATATAAACGTTGCCCTGAATCGCGCGAATGTCCCAATTTTTTAAAGCGGAAAGTAATTCTTTTAAATCATCACGAGAGAAGGAAGGATCGCCACTGAGTTTTAGATAAATATCACCATGTAATACACCTTGCTGTACTTTTCCAGAGCTGATGCTTAATTGGTTGGTAAAATGATAATCTGGGCCAAGCACCATTAAGGCTGCAGCTTCAGAAAACAGTTTCATATTACTGGCAGGAATATAAAAACGGTCTGCATTACGGCGATATAAAGTTTCCCCAGACGTTAAATCAATAACGACTATGCCAAGATTGACATTAGGGTTTACTCGCTTAATTAATGAGTCTACGTCACTTTGTACACTGCCGCTTTGAGAGCCTGACGATAATGCCAGCAAACACAAGCCAGTTAGCATCCGTTTTATCAATGTTGGTTCCTTTTTCTAGGATAATTGTTTTTATTAGGGTTAGGGGTTGCTTTGGGAAGCAGATCCTAATCATATCGTAAGCCCAGTCGCTCCAAAAGCCCTGCAAGCGTGTCATTATTAAAAAATTTCACTTTAAGCCAGCCGCCATCGCCATTATCGTCGACTATTTCTACAGGAGCACCTACTTGCTCTGCCAAAATAGTTTGTAAGCGCTCAATGTCGCGGTCCTTTTTGTTATTCTTCAGTGGCGTTGAGTTTTGATTTTTTTGTTCTTTCACAGCCTGTTCTAGTTGACGAACAGACCACTGCTCCTGCACCGCTTGGTCAGCTAAATATTCTTGGTCGATTGGGCTTAAGCCAATCAAGGTGCGGGCATGTCCTAGCGATAGAACTCGCTCACGCAGATAATCCTTAACATAAGGAGTCAGACTTAATAGACGCAAGATATTGGCGATATGACTGCGTGATTTGCCCACTAACGTGGCGATTTCATCTTGAAGGTAGTTGAATTCATCCATCAAGCGCCGATAAGCACTGGCTTCTTCTATAAGGTTTAAATCTTCACGTTGAATGTTTTCTACTAAGGTAAGGGCGCAGGCTTGTTTGTCGTTGTAATTACCGACTAAACAGGGTACTTGTTGCATTCCCGCTATTTTCGCGGCACGCCAACGCCGTTCACCGGCAATAATTTCATAGCGCTCTTTGGCTATAGAACGTACTATAAGTGGTTCGATTAAGCCCTGAGAAGCAATGGATTGAGCTAGTTCTTTTAAGGCATCGGAATTGAAGTCTTGGCGAGGTTGATAGTGACCTGCTTGGATGTTTTCTATGGGTAAATAATGAAATTCACTGTGCATTTAATGCAACTGCATGAGTAATTTGTTCAATTGTTTCATATCTTGATGTGTGGAGGCAAGTGTAGGCACGAAACGTAGCCTTTATTAGGATGTGGGTTGGGCTGATGAACACAGCATTTTGGGAGTAGTGCGAGTTTGTTTTGCTGGGCTTTACAGCCCAGCCTACGATATGTATTTAAAGCAATCCGTAAATAATTGCAGAAATTGCAATCACGCCCATGATCATGGTGAACAGATTGCTGATTTTGTGGGTAGCGTATTTTTGCATTGCAGGTACTTTGGCAATAGCATACATCGGCATAACGAATAACAGTACGGCAATTACGGGTCCACCCAGTGTTTCAATGATTTTGAGTATGTTCGGATTAATGGTGGCAGTGATCCAACAAGTAATAACCATAAACACTTCAATAATCAGTTGCAGCTTATCTTTACCAATCGTTTTTCCATATGATTTTAATGAGTTAACAATAATGCTGCTTAAGCCTTCTTTAGCTCCTAGATAGTGCCCTAAAAAAGATTTGGAAATGGCGATAAAGGCAATAATTGGTGCGATGCATGCGATCAATGGGGTTTTAAAATGATTCGCAAGATAAGACAAAATAGAGATATTTTGTTGTTTCGCCTGCATTAAGTCTTGAGGAGAAAGACTAAATACACAACTGAACACAAAAAACATGACTGAAAAAACCATCATTAAATGGCTGTATTTCATTATCTTGGTGCAACGTTTATCCGCTTCAGCACCATGACGCTCTTTTTGATTGACCGCAAACGAAGAAATAATGGGGGAGTGATTAAAGGAAAATACCATGACGGGAATAACTAACCATAGGGTCATCAGGAGTCCATGCCCACCATTTGCATGTAAGGAATTACTATTTTGTAAAATGGCGTTATTCCAATTAGGAATTAAATATAAAGATAGAAATAGTAAAATAGTCGCGAAGGGGTAAACCATGAGCGACATTGATTTTACAATAAATTCTTGACCAAAACGGATGATTGCCATTAAGGCAAGAATGAGAATAATTGCTAAAAGAGCTCGAGGTGGCGCGGTGACGCCGACTTGATTCACCAGAAAACTCTCTACCGTGTTGGTAATTGCGACACTATACATTAACAAGATGGGGTAAATCGCAAAAAAATATAAGGCAGTTAGAATGCGGCCAGAAAAAGTACCAAAGTGTTCTTCAACTACATCAGTAATGTTGTTTTGCGCAGAGGAGCCAGATAAAACAAACCGGCATAAGGCGCGATGTGAGAAGTATGTCATTGGGAAGGCTAATATTGCCATAATAATTAAGGGTAAAATGCCATTTAAACCTGCGTCAATAGGTAGGAAAAGGGTTCCTGCTCCTACTGCAGTACCATAAAGACTCAGCATCCAAACTGTATCTTGTTTTTCCCAAATCGTTGCGTTTGGATTTGCTCCTGTTACTGGAACTGCTACAGATTCATTTATCGCCATACATCCTACCTTAAAATGGGATTTGTATTATTGGTGCTAATACAAAAAGCCCTAATTGTACATAATACTACCAATATATGCCTATTTTTTCAACATAGATGATATTTTTATGCTGGGATATTTCTTTAATACTACAGATTGGTTAGGGTTGTAAAGCATTGATAAAAATGTAACCGGGTTGGTGACAACCCGGTTATAAGGGTTTGTTAACCATCGTAGCAACTGTCCTGAATTTTAATTCAAGACAGTTGCTATGATCCTGAACTAATAATCTAGCTTGGTTCCGTAGAGTCTGTCTCCAGCATCCCCTAAGCCTGGCATAATGTATCCTTTCTCATTCAATTTCTCATCAATCGCGGCAGTGAAAATGGTGACGTCGGGATGTTCTTCATGGAACGTGGCTATGCCTTCGGGAGCAGCAAGTAGGCAGAGGTACTTAATGGATTTAGGTTCTCTTTCTTTAATTTCTTTAACCGCAGCGACGGCTGAGTTTCCAGTAGCGAGCATTGGATCGACAACAATTACATCACGATCGTGCATGTGCTCAGGTAATTTAATGTAATATTCAATGGCTTCTAATGTTTTGGGATCACGATATAAACCAATATGACCAATGCGAGCAGTTGGTACAAGCTGCAACATGCCGTCGACTAAACCATTTCCGGCACGTAAAATAGAAACAAACACCATTTTTTTACCTTTGAGGACAGGGGATTGCATTGTCGTCATGGGCGTTTCAATTTCGGCATATTCTACTTCCAGATCGCGAGTAATTTCGTAAGCCATTAACATACTCACTTCATGCATCAAGGTACGAAACTTTACGCAGCTGGTTTCTTTTTGGCGCATAATCGTTAATTTGTGTTGAATTAACGGATGATTTACTACCACAACTTCTTGATTTTGCATGATAACTCCTAAAATACAGTACCATCGCTAATAATTTGTAGCGGAGGGGTACCTTGATTACGTTTTTCCCTGGCAATACGCCGTCCTGCTTCCCAGGTACCTCCTTGCAAGATTTTTGCGAGTGGTAGCTCTTGAGTACTTTTTTGTAGGTTTTCTCTGATTAAATCAGCCAGCTCATCCAGTAATGCTACGGTTAGGGCTCGCCATTCCACTACGAGTTCAGAACTAGGATCATGAGCTTGTCGTAGGGCATTTTGATCTTTTACCTGAAGCAAACCAGTATCAATCAATAAGCCCCCATTACGATACTCGGGTAAGCCGGTTAATGTTTCAAGTTGTGTCACTTGAATTCCTGCCTGTTCTAAGGGTTCCATAAGTGAGTAGGTGAGCCATTGTGATAATTTATGGAATGGAACATATTCAGAACCTGGAGCCTGGTTTTTTAATGCACTATGTAGCCACACATCACCTAAGCCTACACCTTGATAGCTCAGTCGCGCAGGCCATATCGTATTAAAGGCGCCAAGTACTGCTTGAAAAATTTGTGCAGCTTCCAATTGGCCGTGTGTTGCCATAGAACTGACATAGGTATAGAAATCACCCAGACGTCCTGCTTGGCCAAAATATTCAGTATTTTCTTGTATCGCGTTACCTAGGCGGTTTAATAAAGCGACGCGACCTGAAACCCCCTCAAGAGGATTGTTGCTACTGACTTGAAAGCCCTGTTGTAGATCCTGTTCACTAAATTCGGCTAAGCGTTGAGCATCTACGCGGAATGGCTCCTGAGGATGAGCGCTAAAACCACCACTTTGATAAAGGTCCAGGCTGGCTATAGCCAGTCCTTCTGAACGTGAAAATTCTTTTCCAGAGGCTTGCTCTTTATAGCGCCAGGAAGGACCTGCTCCTGCATCCAGAAACACACTGATAATTACCAATTCATAAAGAACTTTACCTCGCTCTGCAGGACTAAGTGAGCTGAGCTGTTCTTGCATTTTTTGAATACGATCAATGCCTCCGGCTTCAAAATGACGCCAGCGACTGTGATAGGGGATATCTAAATTAGGGTATTGTTCTTGAATTACTTCAGTAACAAACGAAGCAGTAGCAGCCATTTGTTCTGGCTGCAAGCTAAAGTGATTGAGTTTGTTTTGTTTGGCAAGCTCTAAAATAGCATGAGCACGATTACGTATGGTACGCGGGTCACGAAGCATTGCTAATACTGGATCTTGTTTTTTTTGTTCCTTATTCATGAAGCTCACGTCCTTTTGTTTCTGCCAATTCGTTAATGTCAACGATACGCTCTGGTGAATAATAGCCGGCAGCACGTTTTGCGTTCATCTCTACTTGGGCATCAGGAGGGACCAATTCATCAGGGATGGTGACGCGCTCAAGAACTTCGATTCCCGACTTGATGAGGGCATCGTATTTCATATTGGACATCGAAACAAAGCGGTGGATTTTAGTAATACCCAGCCAGTGCAGCACATCAGACATCAGTTCTTGGAAACGCATGTCTTGCACTCCAGCAACGCACTCGGTACGCTCAAAGTATTTAGCGGCCGTGTCACCACCCTTTTGGCGTTTACGAGCGTTATATACTAAAAACTTAGTGACCTCTCCTAAGGCTCTACCTTCTTTGCGGTTATAAACAATAAGTCCTGCCCCACCTTTTTGCGCTGATTCAATACATAGCTCAATGCCGTGAGTTAAATAAGGTCTACAGGTACAAATGTCTGAACCAAAGACGTCAGAACCGTTACATTCATCGTGAATACGGCAGGTTAGTTCCACTTTAGGGTCATGGATAGTTGTCACATCACCAAAGAAATAGGCGGTAAGACCTCCAATCGGGGGTAAAAAGACATCAAGGTCGGTACGGGTTACTAACTCTGGAAACATACCCGCAGTTTGTTCGAATAGAGTGCGGCGTAGGGCGGATTCTGAAACTTGAAAACGCTCAGCAATTCCTGGTAAATACCAAACTGGTTCGATTGCTGCTTTAGTGACGGTTACATCGCCTGACTCTTTTAATATTTTTCCATCGGGTTTGAGCCGTCCTTTTTGCATGGCGGTATGCAATTCGGGGAGATTAATATGGGCTCTGGTCACGGCAATGGTTGGTCTGATGTCATAACCGGCCTGAATCTCTTCCGCAAATTCTGTGGCAACCATGTGCCCCCAGGGAGCTAATGAAATAATTTTTTGTGGATTACTCCATTGCGCATGTGGGCCAATAGTTACAGGTGGGGTTGTGTCAGTCAGATCGGGAACATGCTCTGGATCTAAAACACCAGCTGCCACGGCTAGGGCACGATACACTGAATAAGAACCAGAATGAGTGCCCACGGCATTACGATTACGAATATTAGTTAAAGAGGCAATAATTGGCCCACGCTCTTTAGCGGTGGGAGCACCCCATTTAATTTTTAGTGATGGTGCAGAGTGCACTGAGGGATGAGAGGAGAGGACTATGTGTCCCTTAGATTTTTTTTTATGATCGTCATGCGTCATGGTGTTAATCCTTTAAATATAATCGCCTATTTATTGGAACTTATCATAGCAGAACCATTGCGGAGGTAAAGGGTTAAGTTGTTGAGTTCATTTTGCCCACGATGTAATATTATTGCCGTTGATTGGCATCAATATAACTTCTCCTTTATCGCGTTATTTTGAATATCAGCCGCCGACCACTATGTTTATTTTATAATGCAAGGATTGTATTTACATGTTTGATAAGCAAAACAAAATTTCTAATACTACGGTGGTCAATAAATACGAATTATCTGCAAAAGACATCGAGGAAATTTTTCAAAATATAGATCGCGGTGATTTGGATTCGCTGACTCCGTTTACAATGACTTTCATTAGTTGTTCAGGCCCCAAAGATCCAAAATATAAGCTAACCTTGGCTCAATATGCGGCGATGAGAGGACATTGAGCGATGCGAAAGGTAATGTGCAACAAAACCCGGTTTGGTTAGCTGCCAAGTTTGGTTATTTAGATATTCTCCAATTACTGGATCTAAAAGGCTATAGTTTAGACTGTGTCGATGCGGATGGAGATACCGTGTTACACCTTGCGGCAATGAATGGTTTTTCTCACGTTGTTTTTTGGTTGTTGAATGAAAAACAATGTTCCTTCAATGCACTCAAGAATAAGGCCGGGTATACCCCGGCTACCTGTGCTGTAATAATGGGTAGGAATTATCTATTAAAAGAGCTATGGAACGCCGGAAAATTGGGCATTTCTGTTACTGAGTTAGCTCATTTATACAACGTTGGCAGGCACAGTCACGTAAGGGATTTTATTGAGTTGCTGGAGCAGTTTTCCAAGGATCAACCTTATGAGACTCACGATAAAAAATTACTTGAAAAAAAGGTAAGTGTGTCTTTCGAGCTTCGATGTATGTTAATCAGCTTCTTGCATCACTATGATGCTCAAATGTTAAGTTCGGATATTATTCAGCAATTATGCCTGTTATCAGAAAATAATGTAAAACGAGTTAGCATGCTAGTCGATAATTTGGCAAAACATAAGTTATTTAATATGCATTCATTGATAGCTGCACTGCAGCGAATACAATACAAAGCTGTTGCTCCTTCTGAAGTGAGCATTGCGACAAAGAGATCTCATACCCCATCAAAAACCCAGATTATATTAAATGATAACCATAGTTTTTGGTTTCGTAGTGACAATACGCTCTTTGCTCGAGGCGGGCAAGGAACCATTCAGCAGGCTTATTTATCGCCTAACGATGTGGAGCCTGCTTATTGTGTTAAGCAGATACACTCAGGTATTGTCGCCAATTTAAAAGAGGCTGCGCGACGTGAGGCCAAATGCCATAGGCTATTTTCAAGAACCAGTCTTTACTTTTCTGAAGGTGAGGCAGCCTTTGTTGTTTCTTCTTGGCAGCCAGGACAGGCATTAGGGCGTTTTTCTCGAGAGCAACTGAGCAGTTTGTCTTTTGACACACGTTTAAAATGTATTATTACTGCATTGAGCGATCTGAATCAGTTGCATTCTCGTTATCGCACTTATAATGATATTAAACCGTTGAATTTTATTCTTGATGTGCCGGGGCAAGCAATGAGATTAATTGATTTTGGTTCAGTGTTTAAGCAAGGCTCTACTAAAAAGACGATGTATACAGAACTTTATCGAGACCCAGTGCATCGAACAGGTTTTTTAAATGACACTTATGGCATGGGGCTCATTATTGCCGTGCTCTTTCCTGATTTATTTGCCGCAAATTTTGTTGCAGACTCATCGCAGATACTAGTTAATCTTCATTCAGCTTTACTTCAGCACAAGGCGATTATCAAGTTGGTACAGGCTTTAATAAATAAGGATATTGAGAAACGATGTACTATTGTGGATGCGCTAAATTACAGTGAAAGGCTGATGGAGAAATTATCAGCACTTGATGAGGCAAGTTTGGATGATATTGCTCTGTCTACGATTTATCGTACTAATACTCTGGTTGAGGATGTATTCCGTGATGCACGTATCAGCAGGGGTTAATTAGCGTTCCTGTTGTTTTATGTACGAGTTGTCTTGCTATTTTGTTCTCTTGCATGATGTAATTTGACTTTCAGTCGTGATTTTTGATTGCGACTTGATGAACATCAAGGATCATTTAATGCTCAAACACGATCGCCGGATAGTCTCACCTTTTTTAGTTTTTGTTGTGTTATTGCTCATGGTTTTAATGCAAACAACCACGGATCAATACGTTCCATCGCTACCTGCGATTACCAAAGCTTTTAATAGTAGTGAGGCAGCAATCCAAATGACGTTGTCGTTATTTATGCTGGGTCTAGGAATTTCTCATGTATTTTATGGGCCTTTATCTGATAAAATTGGCCGCAAACCACCATTAATGTTTGGGATTGGATTAAGTATTTTAGGTAGTTTATGCTGTTTTCTTGCTACGTCAGTTTGGATGTTGATTCTGGGGCGTTTTTTACAGGGGTTTGGAATTGGTTGTTGCAGTTCGGTCGGTCGCTCCTTAGTCCGCGATTTATTTACCGGAAAAACTTTGGCAAAAATTGGGTCTTATGTTGGGATTGTTAGTGTTTTTATTATCGTTGCCTCACCGATCTTAGGCGGATACATTCAAGAGCGATTTGGGTGGCGCGCTAATTTCTTATTTTTATTATGCTTTGGATTAGTAATTTGGGTGCTCGCGTTGTGGGCCCTGCCTGAAACGAATAAAAATCTTAATCCCGATGCGACAAAGTTGAGGGTAATGCGAGCAAATTTTTTTATTTTATTACGCTCTAAAGTATTTCTAGGCTATACCCTCTGTTCTTGTTTTGCTTGTGCGGGCATTGTGTCCTATCTAATCATTGCCCCTTTTTTCTTTCAGGATGTTTTAGGATATAGTCCTATGGAGTTTGGTCAATTAACCATTTTTATTGCTGCAGGTATTTGTTTTAGTGGCATTATTAATAGCCAATTAGTGATGCGTAAAGGTATCCCTTACATGGTCTTTATTGGGGCATTACTTATGATGGTCGGTGGGGCTTGTATGTTGGGATTAGCCTTTTTCGGTATCACGACGATCTGGAGCATTATACTTCCAGTTGCCATATTTTGTATGGGGGCCGGTTTTACTTTTATTAATGCCTTTGCGGGGGCGTTTAATCCTTTTCCACATATGGCGGGCACTGTAGCTGCATTGTATTCCAGCCTGCAAGATTTAACTGCTGCATTAACGAGTGGCATTATTGCTGCGGTTAAAGGTTATGGGCAGTGGTCATTGGCAGCAATCCTGTTGGTTTTGGGGGTAGGTTCTATTGCTGGCTGGGTTCTAGCTGCCTGGGAAAATAAATAACCTTGCGTTGATGTAACGCAACCTAATCATGGTTCATGTTCATCGTATTTACCCCTGTTTGTTTATTTTATAGACAAAATGCTGGTATAATTGACCTCCATTTTTAGGAGAGGTTCATGTTATCAAAAGCTCAGTTGCTTCAACTTATTGATGAATGCCAAAAGTTACCCCTTGTTTTTTCATCCTCTTTAATTGAAAAAGAAACATATTGGATGAGGTTAGAAACTAAAGCTGGCTTTGATTTTTTTAAGAATTTGGCTGAGCAATTTAATTTTGAA
Source organism: Legionella lytica (assembly GCF_023921225.1). Classification (NCBI taxonomy): domain Bacteria; kingdom Pseudomonadati; phylum Pseudomonadota; class Gammaproteobacteria; order Legionellales; family Legionellaceae; genus Legionella; species Legionella lytica. The sequence goes on along the minus strand of NZ_CP071527.1, from coordinate 2,783,337 downwards.
ACGGATCTAGAAAAGCTCGAAGAGCGCATTAGAGGGTATTTAAGTGAGCGAGGAGCTTTATTAGGAGAAAACAGCAGTATTGCCTATTTGAACCATCCTTTTTTACCCATTAATCAGCTTTGTCTTAAAGTTGCAGAGGCCATTGCAAAGCCTGATGAATCGGTCTGGGCGATTTTAATGCCATCCGTTGAGCAATTATGCCGACCTTTGATGTTTTCATTTAAAGAAGATACAGAAGAGGATGGGCATTTTCCTCTTGAGTTTTATGCTTTAGATCAAACTCAGACGAAGTTAATTCCAGTAGCAGAAATTTTTAATAGTGCTGAGGTGAATACTAATGTACTTTTTCCTGATTTTCAGGAGCATTTAACAACGCTTCGCTACAAATTAGGGGGACATGATTTTTTGACTCTAGAACAAATAGGTGGGGAGGCTAGTTTTCGATACATGCGGGCGTTAAGAGAAAGCCATAACCGGCAATTTGATGATCAGAGCATTGGCTTTGCTATTAGAAAACTGATTCAGGACTTGAAACGGGGGGCCGTGGGTGATGCTGGAACAGAGCTTGTTGCGGATAATGAGGTACTCGCTACTCCCATTCATAATTTTTATACTCTATGGAGAGCCTTGCCTGAAAATATTAAAGCACAAGTAGCACCTTTGACGTTGCAGCATTATGGTTATGCTAATGCGTCTTTAGAATGCTATTTTTTAACCCTTTTTGCACGATGTTTAGGATGTGAGCTGACTGATGAGGAAGTACGTCTGCACGATGAAGCAGATATTTTTCCTTGTGCACAGCAAATTTCAGAGTCACTTGATGAATATTTAACCCAGCATAAAGAGTTGTATGCGATTCAGATTAATGGGCTGGATGAAGTTCAAGCGCTCCCCAATTTAAAGAGATTACGTGATGAAGCGTTAGAGGCTTTAACAATACGTGCTCAAAGTCTTGGGCAAGATGATAGTAAGTTGTGGAGTCAGGTGGTCGTATTAATGACATTTTCAGGTTATTCAGTACAGTCTCTTGCTCAACTAATCGCTCCAGAAGTTCAGCAGATGGATGATTTACTGCCGTTAATACTTATAAATCCCAAATTATTTGCGGCCGTGGTGAGCTGTATCCATACGCGATTAGGTCAGCTTGATTTTGATGTGCAAGAAATACATGAGGTGTTACGTTACTTTTCTGCAGAAAATCAGCAAATTATTATCCAGGCTCGTTCTGAGGAGCTTAATAAACTTATCCGTGAAAACATGGAATACTATTTTGCGATTTACAATGCATTAAGGCCAACCTTGCAGGCTAATTTTGATCAATCCTACTTAAATTGTTTGGGTGATGGAGTCCAATCTGCTGAGCAAAGTCTATTGGTGATGACTTTGTTAAATGCGAATCAGCTTGCAGCTCTGTTTACTTATTTACAACCCAGACTCCATGAACTATTTAAGGGCTTTGATTTTGCGCAGCTCTTTACATATCGAATTAAAGGACATCAACAATTGATAATTGATGGTCTTTTTGAACAATTAAGTCACTGGTTTAATCCTCATACCTATGTAAGGTGGGAGCAACATTGGGATACGACGAGCAAACTTTATTTTCTTAAGCGGTATTGCGAGCATAGCCAAGTCCTCTTATCTTTTGGTGGGCTGCTAAAATTTTTGCAGCAATGGAAAGATAAATTTTTAATGCATCAGGCTATCCTCGAGCATTGCAAAGGCTCCCTAACAATGTGGGTCAGGGATAGCGAGCATTTACTTATGTTATTTGAACACTTAGATGATAGGAGTGAAATTTTAGGTGGATTTGCTCATTTAATTAATCATAAAGAATTATTTTGTCAGTGGTTTGAGCTTCTTCCCTTTACATCTAGACGACAAGCTCTTTCTGCGGTTAATTTCAGTGTATTTATTGGCTCATTTATGGAATTCCAAGATATAGCTTCTAATTTAAACAAAGAAGAGAAGTCACTAGTGCTAAACCAACTGGATGGCATTTCATTTGTGGATTCTTCTGATGAATTAATGCAATCGAAAATGCAAAAAATTTCATCTCTTATAAAGGAGTTGGAGGAATATACTTATGAATGCTGTAACGAACAGCATCTAGAGGCTATTAATAATTTATTAAAAAAACTTCGTAATCCCCAGACATCATTAGCTGAACTTATAGAATGTTTTCAACGAGAAGGAACAAAAATCCGTTCTGGATACAGCGCAGTTCATTCTTTTTCTTTCTATTCTTCGCCAAGCAGCCGTTTCCATTTAATATTGAAGCAAGCGGAGCAAGAGTTACAAGAATTCCTCGAGCTTTTGGCGGTGTTTGCTCCTGAGTATGCAGTCGAGCAATCAAAAAAACCAGAATTACCAGAAAACATAAGTTTATTTATTGAGCGATTGAAGAGCTATTGTTTGGAACATGAATTTATCGCCAAACGGGTTGATGATTTGATTGAGCAATTGAGTAGCGATCCCGGTAGATCTTCAGATGAACTCATAACGCTATTTGAGAGCATTAAGGAGGGTATTGTGTCGAGAACAAAAACGATTGGATTAATACCTGGTTTTGTTGAGTCCAGTGCAAAAAATAATAGTCTCTATCTATTATTGAATCAATTTATAAAAGAAATTAAGGCGTCATCTCCCAATCAAAATACAGAAGAGCGAAAATTAAACTCGTTCCTTTAATAGGTTGGTGCCTGGTTAAGGCGCGATAATTTGAGTCTCTGTAAGTTATATAAGCATTCACACTTCGATGCCAGGTCAGGGATTAATACAACGGTAAACATAAAGCTCATGCTCATTATGTTTGAGTGCATAGGTTCGTGTAGGTATTCTTTCGCATTGAGTAAAATGTTGCGCTAAACACGCACTACGGTCATAAATATCAATATATAAGGCCTCCTTTAAGGTTTTGTCGCTAATTTTTTTATTAATCGCGGCACTCCATTCAGCATATTGATTTTGTTGTGTGTCGCAACCTAAGGTATAAACCGGGGGATTATTTTTAAGGAAAAATAACATGCGGGCGGCAAACCAACCTGAAGTCAAAACAGGACTAGTTAGTTGAGGATAATCCTCGTTGAATTGTTGGATTAGGTGATAAGGAATAAGCTTTTTCGCTTTAACGATAGGATAAGTATGCGTATTATCGATAACAATAAAAAAGCTTATTAGGGCATAGACTCCAATCAACGCACTGGCTAATTTACGATAGGGAAAAATTTCAAAACAATATCCTAGCAATAAGGCGCTGCTGATTAGGTACGGTGCTAGCCAATATTCGCGAATTTCTGCTTTACTTGCTGTGTATAAATAAAAACACAGAAAGGTAATGCTTACAATCCGACATAATTTTACGATTAACTCATTATTAGCATCCAATTTTTTTGTTCCCCATAAAAATGGAAGAAGAAGCATCACATTTAAACAAGGAAGAAATTGGGTGAGGAAGGTTTTGCCTGCATTAACGAATGGATTAACCTCTGTTTTGAGCTGATGGGTGGTGAGTTGATAAATAAACGATTGCCATTGGTTTTGGTAATTCCAAATAATGACGGGACTAAATATAGCGATGGATAGTAATAAGGCTAAGTAAAAGTGTTTGTTTTTAAAAATCGAGCGATAGGGGCTGGAAATTAAGAAGATGAGTAGGGAAAAGATTAATACGATGCCTGAATATTTTGAAAGCATCATTAAGCCGGCGCTAGCTCCTATCAGATAGAGTTCTTTATGGTTGTTTGTTTTTAAGAATTTTACCGTGTAATAAAGGGTTAGGGCCCAAAATAAGGTTAGTGGAGTGTCATAGGTAGTTTGTTTTAATATATCCAGTGTGACTAGTGGGGAAAATAGCCAAGATAGTGTGGCAATATAGCTGGCCTCTTTTGATAAGAAAAAACGCGCAGTTTTATAGATAATCCAGCTGGTCAGTGCGGTAATCGCAATGCCTACGAGGCTCAATGCAAAAAGTGTCTGGCCGAAAGCTAAGGTGGATAGTTTGATGAGATAGGCGATCATCGGGGAGCCATCGTAATAAGATAAGGCGAGATGGCGACTCCATTCCCAATAATAATAGGTATCAAATGATAATAAATTGATAGGGGCCAATCCTAATAGCACCACAAAGTAGAGTGCAATAAGAAGCCAGGTAGCATGTTTATCGGTCATGGAATTAGCTGCCGCCTCTAATTATTAAGTGCAAGCTTGTCTCCCCAGATATGGCGAGAATATGTGAAATAATTTAAAAGGGACATTAAACCAATACCAACCCCCATAATTATATTTTCTTGCAGTGCTCCATCACCAAAACAGAGGACGCCTAAGCGTAGCCAATAGCTTTGTAGGTAAATGATACTAATCGAATAAATTGAAAAAAGGGCTAGCCGTTGCATTTTTAGTGCACGCGAAACGGAGTAGCGTGCGCGAAAAGTAATTTTATTATTCAAAATAAAGTTATTAATAATGGCTGCAAATACGGCAAGCTGTGAGGCACTAAATGGTGAAAGATGTAGGTAATTACGCAATAGATTATAAATTCCAAATTGCACAACCATGCCCATAGATCCCACTAGACACATTTTTAAATAGCGCCTGAGTTCGTAATAGCGAAGGGTAAATACAACCCGTAAAGAGTCAGAAATGCTATTTTTAGGTAGTTTACTGTCTCCTAAATCCCTATCAATAAATTCAATGGGAAACTCGCGGATTTGCGCTTTATTTTTGTGAAGTAACCATAGTAACTGTAATTTATAAGCATAATGATTGGTTAAAAATCGTTGCGGAAGGATTTTTAATAAGTGCTGACGGCGTGTTGCACGAAAGCCGCTAGTAAAATCTTTATATTTAGGCGTAAGTACTACTCTGGCAATGTAGTTACCTAAAACGGAAAATAATTTACGATGAAAAGCCCAGTCTTTAGGAATACTTCCACCTGGGACATAGCGACTGCCCACAACACAATCGCAGTGTTCTAATTGTTCTAAAATAGGGCCAATATACTTAGGTTGGTGAGATAAATCAGCATCAAATTCGAAGACAATATCTGCATTCATTTCATTGAGTGCATAGTTCATCGCTTGCAAGTAAGCAGAGCCTAGTCCTGATTTGGCTGATTCGGAACATAAATGCAATCTTGGGTAGCGCGTTTGTAGTGACTGAACAATGATTTGGGTGTTATCAGTAGAGGCGCTATCAAATATTAATATGTGTAGCTCATAATTAGGAATAGAACTGGTTGCCGCAAAGACTTGTTCTATGGTGGTTTCAATGACCGAGGCTTCGTTGTATGTCGGAATAATGACAACCACTTTTTCCTTGGTTAAAAACGCATCCATGTGCGCATCAAGAGCATCAGATTTATTTGCATCGAGAGTCAATTTTATATCCGACAGAGGGCTATTTTCGCTAGAGTGTACCAATTAATTTTTGGAAAAAAAAGGGATGTATTTATTCAGGAGGAAGGGGCCTCATTATTACACTGATCTGCAGGTTGGCCCGTGGTCCAACATCGAGTTCTCGTTTGATAGAGGTATTGGTGGGCCAGGGGGCCAATCTACAATGGCTACAGTTTTGTACCCAGCGTTAAGGACACCGATTCAATCGCGTTTTTTGCTTGTTCTCTGAAATATTGCAAATAAGGCTGGGTTGAATGGAAATCAAATGCTTCTTTGGATTCAAAGCATTCGGTCATCGTGAATATACTTGAATTTTCCACATTTTGATGCAGATTGTAGCTGATGCATCCAGGCTCTGCTCGAGTTGGCTCCAGCAGGGTTAATAGTGCTTTATATAGCTCCTCTTCCCTGCCTGGTTTGGAGATAAATTGTGCGATGCACAGGATATTGGCCATTGTTCGTTCCTTAGTTGCATGCTTAATAGAAATCTCATTTTCGGAGATTTCTATTAAGCATGCAATAATTGCTAAAATTTACTTTGAATTGAAACCGCTTTTTCACATAAATTGCGTAAGGCGAGGGCTATTTGTTTCGCTTCATTGCCATTCAAATGATATTCCTCTTGTAATTTTATTGGATCAGCAAAGCTTAGCCAAACTTCGCCATTTTGATCCTCGGTAACCATGATCCTTAACGGCAGATCTAGAGCGATGGCCGGATTTTCTTGCATTAAGGCAGTTCCTTTCGCGGGATTTCCTATAATAAGAACCTCGGTAGGTAATAAGGATTGATTGACTTTACGGGCTTCGGCACTGTGATCGATATGGGCAAAAACTTTACCCCCTTGTTTGGTTACTATAGAGCTTAATCGCTCAATAGTCTGTTGTACTGAATAGGGACTTTGTAATGTTTCTGCCTTTAAACCACCATTCATTGCCGCTAAGTTAATGTCAAAGGCTGCAGCAATTTTACGGGCTAAAATATCTAGATCCGCTAAGTTTTCTTTATTGGCTAAAAGTGTCACGCAGACTAATTCATTTGCTGCGGTAAAACGGCTCAAAAAAGCGGAAAACCCGGAAATATTTCCCTTAATGTGCATCAGTCCAGGGTGGCCTGGAAACGACCAACCTGCATTTCCAGAAATTTTTTGTTGATTATCTAACAGAGGGCTTTGATATAAGAAGTTTCTATTTTCAACATTTTTAATGAGAATGCCACCCGCAAGACCAATATCCCAAATGCTAATATCTTCGGCAGATGCGAGGATGCCGCTATTGGCAAAAGAAGAGCTCCAGGTTACTTCGCGAGCGGTTGCATTGTCCGCTGAATATCCAATGGCATGTTCTGTAGGATCAACAAAAATTGGATTTTTTAAAAATTCGCTATGTTTAAATGGGTTTGTACCATTGCCCATTTCATTTTCCACAGATGATAAGCTATTGATAAAAACGGTTCGTTGTAAACCCATACGTTCTATTTGATTTTTAGTCACATGAGCTTCATAACTCATACCACTGGCTTGTTCTACAATGAGTCCGAGTAGATAAAAATTAGAGGCACTAGTTTGGGTTTCAGTTCCTGATGGGAATAATAACGCCTGTTCTTTAATAAAGTTAATAATCTCTGCAGCAGGGTATTGCTGGTGGTAAGAAAAGCCTTCGCAGACGGTGTAATCAGGTATTCCGGAACTGTGTGTTAGTAAATGGCGAATACTGGTTTTTTCCCATGCTTGTGGTACCGAGGATGGTAGATAACCTATTATGGAATCATCCAAGTGTAATTTTCCGTCTTCTTGGAGCTGCATAATCGCTACTGCCGTAAATGCAGTAGTTATTTGTCCAATATTAAACAGAGTACGGGTTGAAACCAAGCGTTTAGATTGGGTATCTGCTAATCCATAGCCAACGACCCGCGTAATATATGGAGCCTGCACAATGGCAAGGGACATTCCAGGAATCGCATGTTGTTCCATGTATTCAATGATGAGATCATCTACAGATTTTCCTTGATAAACTGTGCGAAAATCCCCACGACTGCTTCCTTGACTAACCATTGTTTTCTCCTTCTGATAATGCATTATTTTTCTGTGGTTCAGACAAACTGAATATTGGTGTGATATGTGCCGGTTTCTTTCCCACATCAAATGCTAGGGGGATGTAGGGAAGATTTAATACAAAGAGCGAGGCCATAAAAAATAAGGCAATGGCAATATTGCCTGATTGAATCCAGGTTCTTTCTCGCTCAGCAGAAACAAAGACACTTAGTGCATACAGGAGGCCATAGAAAAAGACGGCCAGTAAGCAAATAATTCCATTGATATCCATATATGCATTCTTACGATAAATTTCTAGCAGCATCATTAGAATTAAGAACAATAAAATTACTCGGTAAATTTTGAGTAGCCATTTTAACCATATAGGAGCTGCGGTTTCTTTTTCTACATCTCCGTCCTGGTAGTAGGCATTAAAAAATAAAATACCTATAAATACGAGCGTGATGAGAATGGGCAAAGGGTTAATGTAATCGGGTAAGGTTTGAGCGGCAGCAGGGCCTATTTGATAGAGAATAAAATAGACGATACTGGTTAATGCGAAGAAGGGTAAGAGGTAATACATCATGCGTAGCAATAAAAAACGTAAGTTGTAAATAATATTTATATTCTGTTGACCAACCCCTAAACCAATAAAGAATAAGGTAGAGTTTAAAATTAAAGTAAAATGGATGTCATTGGAATATAAGTTCCATAAATATTCATAACCTAAGGTAGAAAAGAGTAGGGCGGCTAGTAAAACAAGTAAATTAGCCAGACTGGTAAATAGTCCGGCGATACATAAGAGAATGAACATGTTCCATACGGCAGCGAATAACGTAGAGTAGTTTATTTTCCAAGTATTATCATGATGGATGGCATAATGAAAGGAGAACCCAATATAAACATATACTGGGAACGCCCAGGCAAATATAAGTAGATGCTCAGTCAAGTCATCTCCTGTTTTACCGAGGAAACAGAAAGACAGAATCAGCGCCCCAATGACACTGGTGACGAGTAAGCGCAGACGATGAGTTTCATTATAAGCTAGGGTATAGAGCAGTGCGAAAATGGTTGAGAAGGTAATAATGTAGATGCACGAAAATAAAATCGAGAATCCATTATTGATTGATGAGCTAGCCCATGCTGACTCGTGTAGGCGGTACGCGTAATCCAATGAAAATCCAAGGAGTAGGCCGATTAGGGCAAAAATATAGATTCCTTTTTTAGTGGTCATTATTTATTTTCCTTAGAGATTCTTCTATATAATAATAGTTGATTTCTAGGTGATTTTTGGATTAATTTGGGACACTTGGCTTTTGTTTTGTTCTTTATTCGGATAGAATAAAAATTTTAAGCTGGTTGGAATTCAGAGGGGCTATGCAAAGTAAAGAAGAGCGTGGCAAACAGTGGCTAGGTACTAAAGCAGACACTGAGTCTGGGCAAGCAAAATTACAAACCGCCCTGTTAATGGATAATTACGTTCAATCAGTTAATAATTTGGGGGCGATTAAAGAGGCGTTCGCAAATAGCTTCAACTCCGAGTTATTTCTTCGTTTGGATATTTACGATGCTCGGGAGCGAGGCGCCGTATTATTTGCTAAATTGACTGTTGATGAAGCCCTAGAGCAACTACAGCCTGCTGGAAATGAAGATTTATGTAATGCACTACAGGATTTAAGTGACATTACTGGGCATCTTTTTAATACTAAAATACCCTTAACAGAAGATGTGAGGAAATTACTGCAGATAGTAAACACTATCTTGGATTTAGATGACTCCGTATTTACAGATAAAGCACTGACGGCAAATTTACTCTTTACCCTGTATCTTATCCTTAATTTGGGAGAGCCCACCCTGCAATCGTTGAGAGGCTGGACTTTAAAAATGGTATCTTGGGTTATTCCTATAACCGAGATACGCGAAAATATTGATAAGTTACTGCAAAAGGCAGAAGCAAAGGCTGCGATTCTTGTGCCTAAACCAGATGGAGAAGAAGAGTTGAATGTTGTTGAGCTTGCTCAATTGAGTCTCAATCAACATTGTCTCTCATTGCTTACCGCAGAACCTCTTAATAAGCAGGCCAGAAACGTTGACGAGCTTGAGGTTTACAAGAGGCTGGCGGTAGTTGAAGAAACAATGGGCCAGGCTTCTGCCGGTCTTTTGCGTTTAATGACATTACGAAGCAGTAACCAGGAGCTTAGATTAAGAATTAAATCACTAAAAGCCTTTCTTAAGGTGGTAATCGAAAATGAGCGTTGTGTTTCTGGGCGTATGTATTTTTTAGATTTGATTGGTAAAAACGCAGCGGCCTACCAGATCTTGTTGGACACCTTGTCAGAGGAGCAAAAAACTGATTTCGAGACGAAGGTAAAGCAATTGACCACCGCCACCGAGGAAAAAAATCTGTCGCAGCAAATGTCCTATGGTCTTAGCTGGCTCGTTGTGCCGGTAACGCATGGTTATCGCTACCTTCCATACAAAATACAAGATGCGGCTTTAAAGTGGATGCCATCTACTTGGGATAGTGAATGCAAAGAGGCGTTAAAACAAGTGTTAATGGATACCATTACCGGGCTCAATGGTATTATTCAAATCCAACAAGAAGAAATTACCCTTATTAATAATAAGATATTCCAGCAGGATGATGATTTAAAACGTCTGGTTTTAAGCGAATCCGATGGGGGGCTTCTGCAGTTACAGCACACGGTGATGCTCGCAGAACATGCGGTGCATGTATATCGTAGTTTATTGCGTTCTGTGAAAGAGAATCAAGATTTTCTTCATAAATATCAAGCGGATGCAGAAATCTTGGAGCAGTTTCTCCAGGTGCATAATAACTTTTGGGTTAAGCTTTCCAACTTTTTCGCACAAATTTGCTGGTTATTTAAAAGCGATGCTGCACGAATGGTAGATACTGTCACTCAATGTAAATACAAGCTTGATAAGTTAAATGCCAAATATCAGGAAGCTGTCGATAGTTCTCTTAAGAAAATTGAACAAGATGAAAATGTTGATGTGAGTATCAAAAAGCAGTTAAAAAAACAGTTTGATGTGGAGATGGAGAGCAGACGGGTTGAACCGCACTATCGTGCAGTTGGCGAGCGTTCCACTCGTTTATTGGTCAAAAATTTGGAGCGTTTATTTGCTACTAATCCTCAACCGATGCAACTAGTTTTGGATATAGATGAAGATATTGAAAACGTGTCTATTGAAATGCCTAGTTTCTAATTGGCTAAAAAAGTGCTTGTTTTATCTTTTCTTTTTGTTTAAAATTTGCCCAATAATAAATGATGATAAGGAAAATTCGTATGTTTACTTTGTTTAGCCAAGAGAGCAGCTTTGATAAAACGATGCAGATTTTAAATGCTGGAGCTCTTACTTTAGCTGCAGTTCAAATGATAATGGACCCAAGCACTTCATTCCGTTTTGGTTTTGATCTTGCTACTCACGGTTTAACAATACTGGCATTTAAAAATAAAGATAATTTCTGGGGGCGCTTAGCTACCTCTGGAGCGAATTGTGCTAGATTAGGTGCTATTTATGCTGATGCGACTAGCCAAGGAGTATTTGGGGTTGCTGAAGTCGCTGATGTGGTATTACATAGCGTCAATCTAGTAGGTGCTCTTGCATCAGGTTCTTATGAGCAGGCACATGAAGAAACCCCTCGCCCTAGTCTTAGATAATTTGCAAATCAAACCTTAGAGCTAGGCCTTCACTGCCAATTGTACCCTGATTTGTTGGGCTCCGGCCCACATCGAGTTTAGTTTAGCTCAATATTGCTTGAGCCAATTTACTCATTCTATCTCACATCCAAATTCATTTCCTGAATCTAACTTTTCCACCATCACTCCGTTAAATTTGAGCTATATTAAACAGTACAGGACTTAATAATAATAATAAAAGGACATGTCATGAGCGCCCTTCTGCTATTGGCTTTAGCCGTGTCATCCTATTTGCCGCCATTACCAGTACAGTTTATTGAGCAGCAGCAAAAACAGGTGAATGAGGATATTCGCTTTATTCGTGGATTAGTGCCTGTTTGTTCCGCAGGCCATGCCAGTGTTCAAGCGATTAATGATTTGGATTTCATGCTTCATAATGAAGCACCTCATTTAAATCAACAAGTTATTAATAAAGTATTAATGACTTTAAAATGCGCAAATGACTATAATGTGGATCACAACCATATTCTCACTATTATTGATTATTCAATGCCTTCAAATGAAAAGCGCTTGTGGGTTTTTGATTTAAAGGATAGGAAATTATTATTTCACACCTATGTGTCTCATGGTATTAAATCAGGTGCCTTAGTTTCCAATTATTTTTCCAATCAATACAATAGCAAAGCCAGCAGTATCGGGGTCTATCAAACACTACAGTCCTATTATGGACGTGATGGACTGTCATTGCGTCTGGATGGTTTAGACCGTAGTTTTAATGACAATGCGTCAAATCGCTCTGTGGTGATGCACTCAGGCTGGTATGTTGAAGAGAGCTTTATTAAAAAATACGGGCGCCCAGGCCGTAGTTGGGGATGTCCAGCCTTACCTTTAGAAAACTCTAAAGCTATTATTAATACGATTAAAGATAAATCTTTATTGGTAATTTATTACCCCAGCGATAACTGGTTTAGCAAATCAAGATTTTTAAATTGTGATAAAGATATAGCATCTCATCTTACCAACCAAATGACTTTGAGTATGCCTGCTACGGCCCCTGACGATCAGCGTGAGGCGATTCTATTTGTTAGTAGTGGTTATCGAGGTAAACCGGCTGAAACTAACCCTGTAGCGGTGATTTCTGCTGATGTTTATCAGCGTATATTTCACACTACTGCACCCCTAAAACGCATGTTAAGGCGGCAAATCAATAATGCGGAATATATAGCTTTAAGTACTTCTGAGCTGAATTATTTAGCAAATAATCATGCCGCTGATCTAAGTTCAATTTACTTTGTGATTCCCACGATGAAAGAAGTCCGTGGTGGTTATTTTGAAACGCAAATGCAGATGGTTAATTTAGGCAAGATCAAAGAAGTTAAGCCAAACGGCACTCAGGGAACTAGTTTTACTATTTCTTTTGAAGGAAGACCAACAATTAGTTTAAATGCTTCTAATCAATTTATACGCTGGGTTGGATTGTAATTATTTGTGTGGACTGGCTGCTGCTTATTTAAGGAATTCGCTACGCTCATGACTTCCCGGTTGCAAGCATCCAGGCTACTTCTAAATGTAGCCTGGATGATAGTGTAGCGAGTTCTTCTGTTTTGTATCAGGACTGCGCCTCATCTAGGCGTTTATCACTATCACGCAGTTCAACCCACATCGCATTTAATATTGCAAAAGCACAGGCCAATCCAGTGCCTAAAATCCAGGAAAAATACCACATAAAATAACCTCCTAATAGGCTGTTTCTTGATTCTTAGTAATCGTTTCTTCAGTTACTTTCCCACGCAAAACTCGATAAACCCATGCGGTATAGGCTAAAACAATGGGCAGGAATATGGCAACTCCGATCAGCATAATAAACAGAGTTAATTGGCTTGAGGAACTGTCCCAAACGATTAAACTCTGCTCAGGGTTGGTGGAGGAGGGGAGTATGAATGGAAACATGCTCACACCTACAGTGGCAATAATCCCAATCACTGACAGGGCGCTGCATACAAAGGCAAGCTTCGCCCAACGTGTGGTGAGCAAGGCGCAAAGCGCGGCCAATATTCCCATAGCAGGCACAATTAATGTGATTGGCATATTCCGATAATTATTAAACCAGGCATCCGCTTGTAGGGCTGCGGTTTTATAAAGCGGATTAGAGGGGCCATCATGAGGTACAGCAGCGGTTAACGCATAGCCATCGATGCCATAATGCAACCAAAATCCTGCTGCAACAAAAACAATGATTGAAAGTAGGGCGCAAACTCTTCCTGCGCGAACAGCACGCCGTTGTATATGGCCTTCTGTTTTAACATTAAGGAAAAAAGCCCCGTGCATGGCTAACATGAATACCGATAAAAGCCCACAAACTAAGGCAAAGGGGTTAAGCAGAGCCCAAAACGTTCCCGTATAAAATGGACGTAATTGCGCATCAAAGTGGAACGGTACACCTTGTAATACATTACCTATCGCTACCCCAAAGATAAGTGCCGGGACAAAGCCACCAATAAATAACGCATAGTCCCAAACTGTACGCCATAGTGGATTATTAACTTTAGAGCGATATTTAAATCCTACTGGACGTAAAATTAATGCAAGTAAGATCAAAAACATAGCTAAATAAAACCCGGAGAACGACAGGGCATATAAGGCTGGCCAGGCTGCAAAAATAGCACCCCCGCCGAGAATAAACCAAACTTGATTTCCCTCCCAGGTCGGCGCAATGCTGTTAATCATAATCCGGCGTTCCATATTGGTTTTAGAAAGCCAGGGCAGCCACATCGCTACCCCTAAATCAAAGCCATCAAATACAGCAAAACCAATGAGTAATACACCAAGCAGTACCCACCATATAACACGTAATGTTTCATAATCTAAAGGCATCATCTTCTCCTAGTGAGCCATATTATCGGGGCCAAGACGGATGTATTTAACCATCAAGTAAACTTCAACCACGGCCAGCACGCTGTAAAAGAGCACAAAACCGGAGATTGATGTAAGTACTTGGGTCGTACTGACAGAAGAAGTTCCCATCATCGTAGGTAATACCCCCTGTACCGCCCAAGGTTGGCGACCATATTCCGCAACAACCCAGCCTAATTCAGCAGCAAGCCAAGGCAAGGGAAGTGCACAGAACGCGATACGATGGTACCAGCGAGAAGTATGTAATTTATGTTTTGCAGACAGGTAGAAGCCTACCGCAAAGAGTAAAATAAAGAAGAACCCACAGGCAACCATAATGCGGAATGAAAAGAATAGTGGAACAACATTAGGTTTGAGATCATGGGCTGCTTTATCAATTTGCTCTTCAGTGGCATCCACGACATTTTCTGTATACTTTTTCAATAGCAATCCATAACCTAAATGGGCGTTATGCGCTAAAAAGTCAGCTTTCGCTTGGAGATCGTTATGATCCTTTTGTAGCCTGGTTAAGGCTTCATAAGCAAGCATTCCTTCTTTGATACGATCTTTACCTTGGGCAATGAGTTCGGTAATACCTTCGAGTGGCTGATTAAAGCTGCGAGTGGCAATTATACCTAATACATAAGGGATTTCGATTGCAAAATCCGTTGTCATTGTTTTTTCATTGGGAAGGCCAATTAAGGTGAGTCCCGCCGGAGCCTTTTCGGTATGCCATATCGCTTCAATTGCTGCGAATTTCATTTGCTGGACGTCATAATCAAAATGCCCACTTTCATCGCCTAAGACTACCACGGCTAAGGCAGAAGCCAGTCCAAAGCTTGTTGCTACCGTCATGGAGCGTTTCGCAAAGGCAAGGTTACGGCCTCTTAATAAGAAATAGGCGCTGATAGATAACACGAAAATAGATCCAGTTACATAACCTGCGCTAATTGTATGTACGAATTTCGCTTGAGCCACTGGATTAAAGATAACCGCAGCAAAGTCGGTAACCTCCATACGCATGGTTTCGAAGTTAAATTCAGCACCTACAGGGTTTTGCATCCAGCCATTGGCAATTAAAATCCATAAAGCAGAGAGATTTGTGCCTAAAGCCAACATCCAGGTACAGCACATATGTTGTACGCGACTTAATCTGTCCCAGCCAAAGAAAAACAAACCAACAAATGTTGCTTCCAAAAAGAATGCCATGATTCCTTCTAGCGCTAATGGGGCGCCGAAGACATCGCCGACATAATGGGAGTAATAGGCCCAATTTGTTCCGAATTGAAACTCCATTGTTAACCCTGTTGCCACCCCAAGAACAAAATTAATTCCAAACAGCATGCCCCAGTATTTAACCATTTTTCGCCATATATCCCGCCCAGTCATGACATAAACTGTTTCCATAATAGCCAGGATTAACGACAGGCCTAAGGTCAGCGGGACAAATAGAAAATGATAAAGAGCGGTTAAAGCAAATTGTAGACGGGAAAGATCTACAAGGTCACTTCCAGGTATCATGGTTCACCTCACTTGTAAAAAGCGAATCCGGATCAGAGTCGCATAAATAGAAAACTATTTTGGAGCTTTAGATGGTTCTTTGGCATAGGTGCTGCCTAATAACCATTGCTCCGTATTTTTATTTGGTTTTTCTACGTTTTTGAAACAGACAGCCCACAGCACGAACAACAAAGAAAATTTTACTATTAAAGTCAATAAGATATCACGAGTTAGTGGTTTTATCATTGCATCACTCCTCCTTTTTTAACATACCAAACTTTAATGATTCGGCGATTAGGTTAGCTCTTTGAGTTATTTCTTCAGCAGCTTCTTGGGGTAAATGATTTACCGCCTCTTGTTGGAATAAATTTAGCCAACGGATAAAGTGAGTTTCTTGAATCTGAGTGAGTCCTTTGAGTTCAACATGTTTTTGGTAGGCGCTACCGTGATATTCATTGGTTTTTAACATGACACTATTCCAAAATTGGCACAGTAGGGGAATATGCTCATCCCAATTGACTTGGGCTATGTCATTAAAGACCGGTCCAAGCATCGCATCGGCTTGTACTTTTTGATAAAAGTGAGTTACGAGTGTCTCAATATGTGCTTTGGTCAGTGTAGTCATAATCTACTGCCAACTGGTGTAACTTCAACAATATAGAGGACACATGTTGTGGGGCGTGTATTGGAAAGTTACTAATTTTCTAGATTGGATCTAATGATAATAAAGTTACATTTCAAATGCAATTTTTAACACGGTTTATTATAACTTTAAATTACTCTCATTGGACACGATAGGGATCAATGACGAAGTAGTTTGATGTTGCATCAGGAAGCTAAGCTTTTTAAAGGCTTCTAAGGATGATTGATCATCCCGAACGGTTTTATTTTCCGGTTGTTCATAGAATGCTATTAGTTGCTCAAATTCTCTTATTTGGTTTTCTAGGTCTTTTTTTAATTTTACTTGTTGTTGTAGCGATTCGTGCAACTGTTTTTGCGTAATATCAAGATCCAGATTTATTTGAGAGATGCTAACAGCAAATTGGGAAAGATCTTTTTCTTGACTAGTAATAAAGTCCTGCAATTTTTGTTTCAGTAGTTCTTGATGCTCTTCATTGGCTAATATAGGGTTTGATAACGAAATGACCGTGTTTTTAAGTGTAGATACTGTGCGAATCATTTGTTCATGTTCTGATTCCATTTGGAGGCGCACTTTTTCTAATAGAACTATTTTTTCAGACAGCTGGGTCTGGATTTCTTCTGATTGCTCAGTGACTTGAGTCAATTGGTTTTGAGTGGTTTGAAATAAATCAGATTGCTCTTGGTTTGCTTCTTTTAAATGGTCGATTGTTAATTCATGGGTGTTTACAATGAGTTGTAATTTTTGTTGTGTTTCAGTTAATTCATTTATTTGTTCGGTTAAGGTTGAAACCTTCTCATTTAATGTGCCAATAGTTTGCTGATAATGTTGATTTTTTTCTTGTATGTTTTCTATTACATTGCTGAATTGCTCATGAACGTTATTGATTAAATCAATCAGAGTGCCCAGCAAGGTCGTAAGATTTTGCATGATGATTTTAAATTTCTGGGTGTTATGCCTAAATAAGCTGTGATGCTCATTTAGTAAGAACGTAACCGCGGTATAGCAGACTAAAGCCACCAGGCTGATTGCCATACTGAATAGTAATAGTGAGAATGTCAATAATAAGCCACCGCTGATTTGTATCCATAGCGGCGATTGTCCCCAATATGCTGCTGCACGAGAAAGGAGGCTCTTATTGTCAATAAATGAATCAATTGCGGCTTCAAGGTCTTGTTGCAATGTGCCTAATTGTTTGCATGCGTGCTCGATTCGATGCAAGGGCAGTCGTTTCGGATTCAGAGTATTCTTGGAAACATGAATTTCCTTTGCAAAAGCCATTGGCAGGTCCCTCTTTAAGAGCAAGATTAATATGGAAAAATGGGCCCGCATTATTACACACCTGCGCCTTGGAACCAAACAATAAAAGGCTATTTCATCCTGTACATAATGTTATTATTAAAGGCAATTTGAGCTATAATAAAATTAAAGAAGAAATAAAAATGGGGATGTATCATGAGTGGAAATACGATGAGTAATGTTATGCGTACTGCGATTTTTGCTCTAGGCCTATTTGCTAGTGCGGCATGTAGCGCACACGGTGGTGGCGGCGGCTGGCACGGTGGTGGCGGCGGCTGGCACGGTGGTGGCGGTGGCTGGCACGGTGGTGGCGGTGGCTGGCACGGTGGTGGTTGGCATGGATACTATAATGGAGGTGGTGGTTGGTGGGGACCTGGTGTAGTCATTGGTGTTCCTGGCGGCTATTACTATGACTCCGGATGCCAAACTGTTCGCGTATGTAACCGCTATGGCCATTGTTGGTTGCAAGAATCCTGTTACTAATCCGGCAAGTAAATGTAAAAAACCGTGAGCTGTTTCTTCACGGTTTTTTAATTTATTCATACAGCAAAAATACTTCTATCAAGAGTAGATTGGGCTAGGGGCACAATCTACAAGTCACCCAGCCTCTCGTTTTTGTGGTATTATTGTGCATTTTATTGATTACATCGAGATATTATGGAAAATACATTAGAATACTTGAAGCATTTAAAGTGGGATCACATTGCTTTTTCTTTAATGCTCCTTTTTTTTGGTTATTTTTTTGCAAAAAAAATCAGTGCCTTAGTTGGAAAATTCATTGAAAATAAATTTTCCAAACACCACGCAATGCTTTTTAGCCGTGTTGTTTATTATGGGTTATTTTTATTGTTTTTGGTTTCTGCTCTGCATGAAATGGGGTTTAAACTCACTATTTTATTAGGCACGGCCGGGTTATTTACCGTTGCTCTAAGTTTTGCATCCCAAACTGCCGCATCAAATCTTATTAGCGGGGTTTTTCTGCTTTTTGAACGTCCCTTTAAAGTAGGGGATGTTATTTCGATTAAAGACATTAAAGGAACTGTTGAAACCATTGATTGGTTATCCACTAAGATTAAAACCAGTGACAATCGTTTGATTCGTATACCTAATGAAGCTTTAATAAAATCGGAAATTACTAACCTGAGTATCTACCCGCAAAAACGGGATGAAATTGTGTTACGAATTGATTCGATTCACAATATTAGCAACATTAAAATGCTGCTTAGAGATATTTGTGATGAGTGTGTCCATATTTTACCTAAGCCGGGGACTAAAATTTTATTATCGCAAATGCTAGATAAGGGAGTTGAATTGAAAGTGTTATATTGGTCAAAAACTGATTTAGCACTGGTACGTGATGAATTATTGACGGCAATTAAGACCTCTTTTGAGCGCGAAGCGATTACGTTTTTGCCAGAGCGTGCGCTTGCTTAAGCAAGGAGCTCTATTGCGGATATAGCCCGTATATGCTGTGCTAATACGGGCTATGTAGTTTTTCATTTCTCGCAGGTTACATTTTGGGAGCATAAGAGTTTGCTTCCTCCGAAGCAGACAGTTCGATCATGCTCACTGAATCCTCCGAACTCTCCGTCTCTGTAGTCAATGTATTTTCCAGTAATGTTGGGTTGATACTTAACTCATGCTTGTTGATGAATTCTAATGCTTCTTGCATGGAGGGGGGATCTTTAGACAATAAGTCTTTAATCAACTGTTGGAACTCTTTACCTTGTTCACTATGAAAAAATGGTTGATTAAAATTATAAATATTACGCCAGCCGCCGTTGGGGGTTGAAAATTGCATTGGTAGTTCGCCACAAGCCAACTCAAAAAGTGTTGTGGCTAATGTTTGGCATTGGAGCATTTTTAGGTCGATCTTATTTTTATTGAAGACGCTGGATTGAAAATAGGCTTGGCTTGTGCTTGTGCGGTTGCTGTGGACTTCAAGTTCTGAAGATGCAATTAATCCTTTGATGTCACTAATAACAATGCCTTGTTCCTTATTTAATAATACATTCCCAGGTTTTAAATCGGTATACCAAATTTCTTTTTCATTAACGGCAATAAAAAACTCAACTAGTTTTTTGGCATAACCAAACAGTTCTCTTTCAATATCAGCAGTGGGGATGTATTTTAAGTCTCTTTTGTGTCTTAACGTATCAAAATGTTGTTGTAAATTACCTGATGCATAAAATTCACTGTATTCTAGATACGTTATTTCTTGTTGATCTGCGGCAACAAATTCTAATAAATAAGGCTGGGGGATTTGCGGTAAATCTTGGATTTGTTCTCGAATAAGACGAGGAGAAACTCCTGAGTCCTCGTCATTTTTATCCATTCTTAAAAATCGGACCACAAAACTATTATCTTGATGATTGACTTGTACAATAGGATTATTATTACTTTTTATTGAGACTACTTTAAAACCATCATCGACTTTGCCAAGCTCATCTTCCATGAGAGTCCTAAAGCTGTCTTTTCCTGTATAACTATCATAAATAGTGGGTAATTGTACTTGGGTAGTCAGGTCCAAAATTTTGTCGCGTAATTGGTTATTGCTTATTTGATGATGAATTTTCTTTTGTATATTTTCTATCGGGTTTTCGATAAACCATACTTCAAGGGTGGGTGTTAAATCATCCTTCTGCAGTCTTTTCTGATAAAAGTCATCAAGTTCTTGCGCATAATCTAATGCCTTTTGTGGATCTGACTTATAGTGCTTATTAATTTTCCGAACGAACTCATTAACTTTATCTATTTGTAATCGTTTGGAACTGAAGAATGATCCACTAGATTTTATTGGCGTTAACATTTATTCCCTAAACCTTTAATCCTCTTGTTATGATTTAAATATAGACTATGTGTTTTAATTTCGGTTCTTTCTTGGGGAAATAAGAAAAGAGCTTTGAGCCAATTTCCAGCCAAAAATATAACAATCTTTTGGCGATTTGATTTAGAGTTGTCTGAAATGGAAGATTTGAGAACCATAATCTGGTGAAGCGCTTGCAGGCTTATCATACTAGGTGTATGTTGAACAGTGAGGATTCTAAGAGTGAGGGTATTGAAATGGACTCAATGATCGAACTGATAGGATATGTTGCTTCTTTCTTAGTTTTTGCAACGTTTTATGTTAAGAAAATTTTAACATTACGTTTAATTGCAATTAGCTCCAATGTTGCATTTATTCTCTATGCTCTTGGGAGTGACTTGCATCCTATTTTTCTTTTGCATTCACTGCTATTGCCGTTAAATTTATACCGTATTTTTGAGTTAAAAAGAAATACGGGGAATTTAAATAGCGCGAACGTAGAAGTAGCAAGTTAATGTCTCGAACGTAGTGAGGGATCTCTCAGAGAGCCCTCACCAGGTTCAGGATATAACAAGGGGAAATGTAGCCTGGATGGAGCGTGGCGCAATCTGGGGGCGATCTTGAATTAAGTTTCGTAGCCGTGTTATGTGATGCAATAAATCCTACGTGTTTATCGGGCTTGTCGGATCAAGTTTAAGGCTTTTGCAGTACGTAATTGTTTCGCCTGTTTCAGGTGCTATGAATTCTTTTGTGGTGAGTCCGTGAGCAATCAGACGGCGGTTTAGGTTAATTACAGGATCATTAATTTTTTCCATAGACAATCGAAACGTTTGATGATGCGTTGCGATGCTTAAACTACTTTGTAAATCGATGCTGGCTAAAATCGCCTCTTCAGGATTCATATGATGCTCTTGCATAAACCAGCGTGGTTCATAAGATCCTATGGGCAATATGCTAATGTCTGGAGCACCTAAGCGTTCTTGAATCAATTTGAAGTGAGAACCATAACCTGAATCACCACAGAAATAAACCTTTAATGCATCACATTGAATCCAAAAACCACCCCAAAGTGCTGTATTGGTATCTTTAAATCCGCGCATGGACCAATGCTGTGCAGGAACTAAAGTAATCGAATGCATCTTGGTTAATGTTTGGGTTTGCCACCAATCCAGCTCAATTACTTTAGGAAAGTATTTTGTTTTTAGGTACTTGCGATTACCCAAGGGAACAATAAATAAGGGTTGAAATTTCTGTTGTAATTTCTTGAGTGCAACTAAATCCATATGGTCGTAATGATTATGACTAATAAGTATTACATCAACTGCTGGTAACTCATCTAATTCAATACCAGGTTTACGAACTCTTTTGGGGCCTAATAATGACATTGGACCTGCTCTTTTGGCAAAAACAGGATCAGTCAAAATATTCATATTATGTAATTGAATTAGATGACTGGCATGATTGACATAAGTAATTGATACCTCGTCGGTTTTTAATTGATCTGCAAGCTCTGGGATAGCCTTATTTTCTACAAAACTGGGCCATGGGTTTTTACCTTTACGCTCTCTAAGCATTTTCCATACTTGTCCCCAACTTTTGGTCGTTTTGAGTCCAGGATTGAAAAAAAGCTTACCATCGCAATGATCCGATTTAGGATAAGACGAAGAAGAGATATTCAGCTCTGGTTTAGTTAGCGTATCATCAGCGCTTGGAGGCATATCATTAGGTCCTAGATATTTGTTTTAAAAATTATAGTCCAGGGTTTATTTACATTTCTACTTTCATGGCCAAAATCGCTTTATTTTGCATGGATGCCACTAAAGCACTGTGGAGGCTTCATGTCCCCTTGAGCAGGTAAGATAAATTGGGTCATGCCACATTCATCGGTTCGGTATAAAGGAATGTTTAAGGTGTTCATACTGATTAAGGTTTTGCTGTGAGGAAAGTGGAAACGATTGTCAAAGCCGAGGGAGGCGACTGCATAACGAGGGGCAATTTCCAATAAAAAACGATAGGAGGATGAAGTTTTACTGCCATGATGTGGAACGATTAAGACTTCTGATGCAAGCTGAGTACCATAAGTTTTTACTAAATAATCTTCTGCTTCTTTTTCGACATCCCCAACTAATAATACACGCCCATTGGCACTTGCGACTTGCAGGATGCAGGAATTATTATTTTTGTTTTTAAAGTGGGCATGAATGGGCAAAAAACGAAAACGTACTTGATCCCATTGCCATTCAGGGTAGTTATGACATTTTATCCCATGGTGGTAGTAGCGTGGTTCATTCACCAATAGTTGTTTTACTGGAATTGCTGCTTCGATTGATTGCAGCCCACCGCGATGGTCTTTGTCTGGATGGCTGATAACAATGGCATCGAGGCTTTTGATGTTTAACGTGTCAAGATAGGGTAAAACGACCATTTTTCCTAGGTCGCTGCCTTGAAAAAATCGATCTCCGGTATCATAGAGCAATGTATGATTTTGAGTACGAATACTCACAGCGAGTCCTTGACCTACGTCTAAAACATTAACCCATGCCTCCCCGGGCTGAATATTGGGACGAGGGGGAAATAGAGGAAGTAACAACCATAAACACGCGAACCAGCGAAAAGGATTGATGGGTAATAAAACCCACATGAGTAAAGCGCCCATTAAGGCTAGGGTGAATTCAATGGAATGCAATGAATAACTGATATTAACTGCAGCTAGTTGCTCAGTCCAATGCAATCCCTGTAATAAAAAACTGATGGACCAAGACAATGGATGCATGACCAATGCTGCCCAAGAAGAAGTGTTAATCAGCATGGTTACTAAGGCTAGAGGGACAATAACAAAACCCACTAAGGGGATAGCAAATAAATTAGCCAAAAACCCATTAATGGACCCATAAGAATACCAATGCAAGGTAAGCGGCATTAAACCGATTAAACAACTTAATTGTATGGCAAGGCTACTTTTATAGCTTTTGAGTCGCCAACGTTGTTGGGTTAAAAATAAGCACGCTACCGCGATGAATGAAAAATAAAATCCTTGCATAAATACTGCATGTGGCTCGATACAAAGCACCACGAAGAGGGCATAACGCCATATTTGCCAAGGGGTAAAACGTTGTTTACCCAGGCTGCAAATGGCGTAAAAGAAGCAGCCGATTAACGCGCGTTGCACGGGTGGTTCGAACCCGGCTAAAAAAGCATAAAATAAGGCGATAAATAAACCACAGCTACTGGCAATATAGGGAGCGGGTATATAGAGACAGGCTTTGGAGCTGCGCGACCATAACCAGCGACTAAGCCAATAAACAAGTCCGGAGATGAGAGCAATATGTTCACCTGAGATTCCAAATAAATGAGTGGTACCTGTGCGTCGGAAGAGCTCCCAGGATTCTTGGCTAATGTGTCGGGTTAAATTTAAGGTCAATGCCTCAATAATTCCTGCAGTAGGCTGATTCGGAGCTAATTGAGTCAATTTATCCCCTAGAGAGGCTCGTAATTCGACCCAATCAAAGTTGGTGTTCTTTTCTTTAATTAATTGTGCACCCCGAGTACGAATATACCCGGTCCATATAATGTGACGCTTGTTAAGAGAGGTTACATAGTCGGCACTGCCGGGATTGAGGAAATTGCGTGGCTTTTTGAGCTTTACTGAAAATTGCCAATGTTGCCCAGCTTGTAATTTCGGGGCTTTAGTGTACCAAGCTAATTGCACTAAGCCTTGAGCCGGGTGATGATTGAATTGTTCTAACTCAAAGACGAATTGTGTTTTATGTGGATTTTGCTGGGGAATCGATGCAATTCGTCCCTGAATGGTGGCATGTTGAATGACGGAACTATTGGGAAGGCCTCTGGGCATGATAAACCATTGATGCCCCCACGCTAGGCAAAAACCCAAAAGAAAAAAGAGAATAATGGGGTACCTAGGGGTAATGTAAAACAGCAGTAAGGTAGTTGCAGGTAAATAAAGATGAAAGGTGTAGGTATATAGTACGCCAAGGAAAAAGCAAAAAATTTCCATTTAAATTTCAGTGTTGGACTCTCCAGCATGCATAGTAGGAAATTAGGAAGTGCCTGTAAAGGAAATTTTATTTACAGTAACCAGCAATCATTTTGTATTGCACCATCACCGTCTACAGCTATTTTTCTATTGTTTTGATCAATTAAAAACTCAGTACAATGCGAGTCTTTTGTTTGGGCTCCTGTTGCTATTGCTTTAAGAGTATATGTCGATTTGCTTGGTTTTATTAGATTAAGAAGATAATAGCCTTGAGGAGAATTATGTGGGTAGCGGACTAAGTGTTCACAGTTCTTAGCATAGGAATGGTTTTGTGCATAACATGTCTCTAGTAGCATTTGTTCTTGAGTTAAGCTGGTCAAAGCATCTACGCGGTGGGTTTTTAGGAGAAAAGATGCATAGGAGGGATAAGCCATTATGGCAAAGCTTGCTATGATGAATAATACGATTAATAGTTCGATTAAAGTAAAGCCTGATGTTTTTTGTGAATCCAAATTACCCTCTAGATCCGGGGAAAAACTACGTCACCCAAATGCGTTTAAGATGAATGATCTCCTGAATGAGGCATTATACTATTTCATAAAACTTATGCCATATTCAGGAGAACTTTCTCTGCGCTCAGAATAACGTAGCTAGTATCTAAAGGCTTAATCAAAATACCCTTTAAGCGATGATTCTGGAGTGCTTGTTTCCGCTCCCTGCTTTGATTCACTGGACTCGGCTAATGAACTCACGAAGTCAATATGCCTAGGTTGTCTCGGCTTTCTTTTTTTCAGTGGTGGTGGGGTGCCTGGGCCAGATTCCTCACCATAGAGTGGTGTTGGTACTTCTTGTCCAGAGAACAGCGGGGTCAGTTGTGGCTGGCTAACTCCTGGGTGAGTCAGCCTCTTGGTGCCAAACATTGGTAATGACGAATTTTTTAATGCCCTATAAGTATTCGCGGTTCTCACGGGCAGGTCTAATAGAGCTGGCATGCTTGGCGCCTCGGGCTCAACATCGTCTTCAAATGCTAATTTTCTGGATACTTTATTGTCATCAAAAGGAACAGAGTTTTCTTTATCATCGTCTCCAAATGCTAGCCTTCTTGGTATTTGAACAAAGCCCTCTTTCTTAATATCAGCCAAGCGGCTAGCCCCCTCTTTTTTGTAGGACACTTCTTTAGTTTCAGAGTATTGCGCTTCTAATTTTAAAGTTAGTGCAAAAGTTGTTAACCATTTTTTAATGTCGGCAATTGAGCATTGGTGACTTTGTATTACTTTACCTGTATGGTTTAATTCATCAATAATTAGAATTTCCGGTAATTTAAATGGAAGTCGGTCTTCATTAGCAACAAAAATTGCTAAAATCCATTTAATAGAATCAAATGATGGGCGGAAGTCGCCACTTTTATGATTAATTCTGATCAATGTAGAATAGTCTTCACTAAAAAAGAGATTACCTGCTGTTTTACAATAAGCAGCGTTTCGAGGAGAGCCTGTCATTTTATAATGAGCAGGAGCGATTGGGGCATCATTGTGTGTTTCTCTAGCAAACCATGCCACTCCATTTACATCAACCAGATAGCGTAAGTCAGGAACTTCTTTACCTTGTTTTTTTTCTGTTAATAACGTTCCTAAAGTTGCTAGCGAATGAATTGAATACACGAAGTCGCGAGTTATCTTAGTTGAGTTATTTGAACGAAATCTATCCTCTTCATTTGGTGGCGTGGTAAAAAAATCATCTAATTTGGATTGCATAAAAAGCGCCTTTTATCAATAAGATATGGTTAAAAAGGCGCGAATTTTACCACAAGAGTCACTTTTTATCCATTACTTTGATCTTATTTTTTCCGAATCGCTTGTTTTCTGCCTTTTTCTTGTTTTCTGGCGATGGCTTTCTATTTTTCGGAGGACCTTTCTTCACTTGAGTTGGCAATGAGGAACTGGGAAGGCGATGATTAGGTTCAAAGTCATCAATTTCCATGCGATCTAATTTGCGTTTAATTAATTTTTCAATCGCTTGTAATTGGCCAACTTCATCAGCGCAAACTAGAGAAACCGCCAAACCAGAGGCGCCTGCGCGACCTGTACGACCAATACGATGCACGTAATCTTCTGCTACTTGTGGCAAATCAAAATTAACAACGCAAGGCAGTTGGTCAATATCAATTCCGCGAGCAGCAATGTCTGTAGCGACTAGGATATGCAATTCCCCTGATTTAAAATCAGCCAGGGCTTTAGTACGTTGTGATTGTGATTTATTGCCATGAATGGCTGCAGCATAAATATGCTCTTCAGACAATTGTTTTACCAGTTTATTAGCGCCGTGTTTGGTTTTTGCAAAAACCAAAGTTTGTCCCCATTTATTTTTATGAATTAAATGGCTTAACAAAGCTGCCTTACGGCTTTTATCTACAGGATGTACGGTTTGTTTGATTTTAATGGCGGTTGTATTTCGAGGCGATACATCGATTTCAACAGGATTGTTTAATAATCCTTTCGCTAAAGTACGAATGCCATCAGAAAAGGTTGCGGAAAATAATAAATTCTGACGATGTCTGGGCAGCATGCTAATGATACGTTTGATGTCATGGATAAAGCCCATGTCCAACATGCGGTCCGCTTCATCTAAAACCAGGGTGTTAATTTCATTGAATTGAATAGCTCGTTGCTGGTGTAGGTCTAATAAGCGTCCGGGAGTTGCCACTAAAATCTCAACACCGCTTCGGAGCTTCATCATTTGTGGATTAATTTTTACGCCACCAAAAACTACGGTTGAACGTAAAGGTGTATAGCCGCCGTATTGTTTCACGCTGTCATACACTTGAGCCGCTAGTTCACGGGTAGGAGTGAGAATTAATACTTTAGCATGATTGCCTTTGGCGCGAGGTTGTTCGTGGAGTTTTTGTAAAATAGGCAATACGAAACTTGCAGTTTTACCCGTTCCCGTTTGTGCCGAGGCAAGAATGTCATGGCCACGTAAAATGGCAGGAATGGATTGTGCTTGAATAGGGGAGGGCTCGGTGTATCCTGATTCATTAACGGCGCGTAGTAAAGGTTCGATTAAACCTAAGGATGTAAAACTCATGGTATTTCCTTAAATAAAAATGGAGATGGAGCTCAAATCGTGTTTTAAGAGGTCAATGTGAATAAAATATGGGTAATTGTACCATAGATGGGGTCTTTAGGGTAATTAAATTTATGTTTGCTGTAAGCCTGCTAAACAGTACTCGTGCGACCCCAGAGGCCGGCGCTGGGCTTTACAGCCCAGCCTACATTGGGGAAATCGCAACGAGTGACAAATTAATCCCAGGCGACAAAGGCTTCAATATCTTTAGTATTTTTCCCCAGTTTAGGCTGTGGTTGCGGATGAAGCTGTGGCTTGGAACAGTGAGCTGATGACTTAAATGTTTTTAACGCTTTTTCCAGGCTGACAAAGGTATAGCCATTTTCTTTATATAACTTAATTATATCTGGTAACACATAGGCATTAAGCAGATTGGCGTGGATTAATAAAATTTGGGCTTGTTGGCTGTTGTGTTGCTCTTCTGCTCGCAGAGTTTGTTGCCAAATAAAATCTAAATAAAAAGGCTTTAATTCCTCAAGGTAAGCACGTCGCTTGAGTTCAGGAACGGCGAGTAGTCTTTGGTTGAAGACAAAGTCTTTAGAATCTACAGTGATGGGCGCAACTTGATAATTCTTTTTTGCAAGAAAACAAAGGAGCGCATCTTTCTTTTGTCCTGAATTCATTGATAAATAAGGATAACGAAAATATTTGGGCTCTGTTAATACAGGGGATAAAATTGCATCAGCTTCGCCAATTTCACGAATTGCCTCTTTGGTACCAAGTCGACCAAGATTGGCATGTGTCAATGTATGATTACCTAAACCAAAACCTGCATCACGAAACTTGCGGAGAATTTCCCAGTTATCTTTACGTACCTCGCTGGCAATAATAAAGCCTGTTGCCGGAACTCGCTGTTTGCTCATGGTTTCAATCATCATATTTAAATGAAAGTTTCGATACTCACCAACAAAGGGTAAATCATCGATAGTAACTGAGATGAGCTTTTTGGTTGTTGAATGGGGTGCCTTATGGCTGCTTAGTTTTTGTGGCTCATCAGTTGAGGCTTGCATTGAGGGTAGTGCAAAACTTACTGTAGGTAGGGCGGAAAAAAGCATTAAAGCGGGAATTATATTTTTAATTATTAATTTAATTTTCATTAGTGCAAGATACAACAATATTAAAGAAACGACATTGTAACAAAATTTAAGAACTTAATCTAAAGGGATAATATGCACTATAATGAGGAGCAAATATGAGTAGTCGCAAAACAGCGACTACTCAAAAGCGAACGGCCTAGCCGTTGTGTACGCTTGATGTGCTGGGAGCATCTAAAGGTAAGCTATCAGTATGGGCTGTATCAGGAGTTTCTCCTTTTTTGCCTCCGAATATACTCAGTGAATATCCTTTAATTAAATTAGCAGGATTCCAAGAATAACCTGAGGTTGAATTTTCAGGTTGTTCCACTTTTTCACTTTGTTTCATCGTAATGAAAATCTGCTTGCATGCGCTGTCACGGCTAGAACAAATTGCCTCGAAGAACAAATTCAGTACTTCAGATAACTTGAATCCCTCAATTTTGACAAATGGATGGGACTCATTGATTACTTTGACAGTTGATGTTTTTTGCTCTGGGTTTTTGCTTTCCAGGGTAGCATAGCGAATAAAATTATTTGCGGCGTGCAATAAAGATTCATGATCCAGATGAGATATGCTTTCTGCGCCGAGTAGCTCACCAAGTTTTTTGTGGATTTCCGAGTTATCGGGAGAACGCATACAGTGAATTAAGCTGTCCGCATAGCTTTTTTGAATTTCTTTACGAACCAGATACATAGCTCCTGCAAGGATAGCTGTTTTTTCAGTATCTTTAATGTCCAAACTCTCCACTAAAGTACCAATTTTTTCTAGGAAATTAAGTTGAGCTGCGCGAGCTTGTACTTCATTAATTGTTCCTTTTCCTTTAGAAACTAACTCTGCAGTGATGATGCCTTCAAGCTCTTTTTTCAGCTCAGCAAACGATTTGAATCGTTCTGTAGCCGAAGCTGGAGTTTCTTTTTCAACTTTGTATGCTGAAACGTTAATAACACTTTTTCCATTGGCTGCTAACCCATTAACTACCGCTATACGAGCATTTTTTTCAAACTCATAACCTTTTGTGAGTATTCTTTCCAAATCATCTTTGGGCAACGCTGAAAGCATATGCTCTTCTTTAAAGCCTTTGCGTGCATCAGCATTTGGATAGAGGTGGGATAGCATTAATGCATTGAACATCACATAGAATGTTTCGTAATTATTGGCGTTGGGAAGTTTCTCAACAGAAACAGAGGCACCTATACCTATAGCTTCAGCAATACGAGATGATAGCATTTTGGCGCGGGTACGGTTAATCGAGCTAATTTCATCTTGAGCGATTAACATGGCTCCATAAAATGCCAAGGTATAGTTTTGTATATTTTCATTAAACCTACTTTCAAGTTTATTCTTGGCTTTTTCGGCTTCTTCTTTTAGTTTGGTTGGGCTGAACTTTGATTTTTCGCTTTCTTGCTTTGTTTTTTCAAGTTCTAGTTTAAGCTTTTCGTCTATTTTAGCGAGTTTTTCTTCTTTATCTTTCGATAAAACAGTAATTTGTTCTTCTATCTTTAGTAAAACAGCCTCCTGTAACATCATGGCCGAACGCATTTTTGGTTCTGCGAGTTTATCAAAAGATACTGCATGTTCGTAATTGAGCACCGTCTCTTTTGTGCGATTGAAATGATCTTTTAATTCCTTCAAAGTTTTTAACTCAAACGTCATGTTTTTCTCCCAAAATCCATTAAAAGTCATGTAAGTTCATCTTACAGCACCCAGTGTAAACTAAACTAAACCGCTCGTCATGTATTTTCATTATACAAATTAGCTATTTGAAAAAAGAATAATAAATACAGCATGTTATTAGTTAAAAAAGAGAGGATTTATCTACATAAAATAGAAAAAAATATGAAAAAATTTGTATTAATTTTAATAACAGGTAATATTCTCTCTCATTTTTAGAGGCTATTTACTTTTCTTTGGGTTTAAGCTAAGGAAAATGTAAACAGCATTTTATGGTAAAATTTGGGGGTAGCTCATCTATTTGGACTACCAGGCAATATTGAGTGGGGTCAGTTTTGAACATAGAAAACGATAAACTATTGCAAAGGCAATTTTTAAATCATGCATTATTTGTATTGTCTTTCCTTCTAATCTGTCGTGTTATTTCCATGTGTTTTATTCCGCTTAACGATGTTTCTGAAGCTCGTTACGCTGAAATTGCGCGTAAAATGCTGGAAACTGGAAATTGGGTCACCTTACTCCATGATTATGGGGTTCCCTTTTGGGCTAAGCCTCCTTTGTCCACCTGGCTCTCTGCCTTTTCAATGAAATTATTTGGTGTGAATGAGCTTGCTGTACGTTTGCCGGGCTTGCTGCTCTCTATCGGGACACTGTGGCTGGTTTGGGATTTAGCTAAAAAACATAGTGGTCATACTGTGGCAACTTTAACGGCTTTAATCCTTGCGGGGACCCTGTATTTCTTTCTGGATGCTGGAACCGTAATGACGGATCCTTCATTGATTTTTTGTACAACTCTTGTTCTCGTGTCTTTTTGGCGTGCGGTTGTTGATAACCATAAAATATGGTCTTATGCTTTTTTTGTTGGTGTTGGTTTAGGGTTATTAGCAAAAGGGCCTGCCGCTACAGTGCTCGCTGGAATGCCAATTTTTTGTTGGGTCGTATTGCGTAACCAATGGCGTAATTTATGGAATAGATTGCCGTGGATAACCGGAACTCTTCTGGCATTAGCAATCGCTCTTCCTTGGTATATCTTGGCAGAAATGCGTACCCCCGGCTTTTTAAAATACTTTATTGCCGGAGAGCATTTTCACCGATTTGTTACACCCGGATGGACAGGGGATAAATACGGATATGCTCACAAAGAGCATTGGGGAATGATTTGGGTTTTTGCTGCAGCAGGTAGTTTCCCCTGGGGATTACTTGGTGCGGCCTGGTTTGTAAGTTATCGCAAAACGTTGCCTTCTTTATTTCGTGATGAAGATGGCTGGTTAGGCTATCTATTCTTATGTACCATAGTCCCGTTATTATTTTTTACTTTTTCTAGCAATATTATTTACACCTATGTATTTCCTTCATTACCCGCATTTGCTTTGTTTTTCACTGAGTATTGGGTAAGGGCTGGAGCGATGTTGCGCGCTAAGAGGTTAGTGCTCGGTTTGTCTCTAAGCTGTGGCATCCTGTTTTTAGTGGCCACCATTGTGTTTAATATGATTCCAGAGGTTGTCTCTAAAACACAAAAAGCAGTTGTAACGGCATGGCAAGCGCAAAAGCCAGCATCTGACAGCAAGCTTATTTATTGGGATTATAAAACTGAATATTCGGCTCAGTTTTATGCTGGAGGTAAGGTCGATTTTGTGTTTAAGCACAAACAACTTTGCAAATTACTCTCGAATAATGAGGAAAATTATATTGCGGTTAGTCCTAAAAAAATATCGCAAATAGAGCCTGATTTATTAGCGCGCATGCAAGAAGTAGAGAAAATAGTTAGTAATGGGCAGTCTTTAGTGCTGTTACGTAGTTCCGGGATACATTGTTCGTAATAAGGATAATTACGAACGAGGTGAAGCAACCCAGAGTTTAGGCCTTGAGCTTGGTAGGCTTCACCTCGTTATATTAAAAGATACCAATTTGATTTGAATTTTGTTATACTATTGCGCAATTTTTAAGCCATAATGTGAGGAGTATTTGTGTCGCATTCTGTAGCAATGGATTCGAGAACTTTTGTACCTCGTGGTGATCTGATGGCTTGGGTTGTATGCCTTTCCGCCGGACTGTTTTTTTTATACGAATTTTTTCAGCTCAATATTTTTGACGTAATTAATCAACCATTACGCAATGATTTCAATATTGATGCGACACAATTAAGTTGGATGTCTAGTGCCTATTTATGGGCCGACATTTTATTCCTTCTTCCCGCCGGCGTAATATTAGATCGCTTTTCTACTCGTACCGTTATTTTATCTGCTATGTTGGTGTGTATTCTTGGTACAGTAGGTTTTGCTCTTACCCATTCATTTATTTTGGCTTCATTCTTCCATTTCCTTTCTGGAATCGGTAATGCTTTTTGTTTTTTATCCTGTGTTGTGCTGGTTGCTCGTTGGTTTCCACCCCGACGACAAGCCTTGGTTGTTGGTTCTTTAGTTACCATGGCATTTATTGGGGGCATGATGGCACACACACCTTTTGCATACCTTAATGAGCTATTTGGCTGGCGCCAGGCTTTGTTGATCGATGGTGCCGTAGGTGTTGTTATATGGCTATGGATATACTGGATTGTTCAAGATAGACCTCACGACGCCCCTGTAAAAACGCAGAGTAATGAAGGGAACGCTGTTGCAAGTTTTTTGAACGCCTTATCTAACCCTCAAAATTGGCTAGCGGGGCTATACACCTCTTTTTTGAATTTGCCGATTATGGTCTTATGTGCCTTATGGGGGGCTAGTTATTTGCAAGTGGTTCATCAAATGCCTGAAATGGCTGCGAGTAATGTGGTCAGTTTAATTTTTATGGGCAGTGTGATTGGGTGTCCCTTGGCGGGCTGGTTGTCAGATTCCCAAGGCCGACGTAAACCTTTGATGATTATTGGCGCACTGGCCACCTTAGTGACTGTACTCCCATTATTTTTAAATATAGCTCTTTCTCAGTTGGCATTAAGTATTATCTTTTTCTCCCTAGGCTTTTTTACCAGCACGCAAGTAATTTCATATCCCTTAATTGCGGAAAGTAATTCTGCCGACAATACCGGCGCCTCTACAGGGATTGCCTCAGTAATTATTATGGGCGGTGGCGGCGTAGGACAAGTATTATTTGGTTCGTTAATGGCTCATCATGCAAATGCTGCAACGACGTACACGGTTGCTGATTTTCAATTTGCTATGTGGATGTTTCCTATAACTGCGGTGGTGGCTCTAATAGCCGTATTATTAACTCGTGAAACGTATTGCAAACGCTAATTCTGAGGAGTAAAAATGCACATGGCGGATGAATTTCAAGGATATGATGACGCAAAATCATCATTCTTACCCTGGATGGTATGTTTTGCTGCTACGTTATTCTTTTTTTATGAGTTTATCCAAGGGAACATGTTTGCTTCCATCGCTGAAAACATCATGCAAGATTACCAAATTCAAGCGGATAAAATGGCTTGGTTATCCAGTATTTACTATGTCTCCAATGTGCTTTTTCTCTTTGTTGCAGGGATGGTTTTAGATAGATTTTCGATTAAAAACACTTTACTTATTGCGATGTTCTTATGTGTAGCCAGTACTTTTTTACTAGCTCATTCCCATTCTTTTGCAATTGCATTATTTTCTCGTTTTATCACTGGTATTGGTAGTGCCTTTTGTTTTTTAGGCCCAGTTCGTTTGGCCTCCCATTGGTTTCCTCCTAAGCGCATGGCTTTGGTCACTGGAGCTATTGTGACGATGGCAATGGCTGGCGGTATGCTGGCTCAGTATCCTTTAACCAAATTAGTCGGTTTGGTTGGGTGGCGTCAAGCGGTACAAAATGTAGGTATTTTAGGATTTGCTATGCTTGTGGTAATGTTTTTCTGGGTTAAAGAAAGACCACAAGTGGCAGTTAAAAAGGCGGTTCCTGCACTTGATGTACTGACTGCAGCCAAGAAAGCTTATTTTAATTCTCAGTATATCCGAGCTGCATTTTATGCAAGCCTAATGAACATGGCTATTGCTGTATTTGGGGCGATGATGGGCTCATTATATCTGCAACAACGTCTGGAAATTAGCGCGGAACAGGCTTCAATTATTAATGGAATGCTCTTTCTAGGGGCGATTATCGGTTCTCCTTTAGTCGGATGGATCTCTGATAGAGTTGGATTGCGTGTTTTGCCTATGAAAGTAGGGGTTCTGCTATCTTTGTTGACTTTATTAGCTATTCTTTACGTACCTGTATCTTTTGGTGTCATGGTTTGCTTGTTTTTCTTACTGGGGTTATTTACCTCAGCTCAAGTGATTAGCTACGCTTTAGTAGCAGAAAGCAGTTCACCGGCAATGACTGCAACGGCGGTGAGTGTGGTTTCCATTTTGACTCAAGGTGGTTACATTGTTTATCAAAATATTTTTAGCTATTTATTAACTAATCATAGTGGCATGCACTTGGTTAATGGCGCCCCAGTTTATTTGTTAGATGCCTATCAACATGCAGCAACTATTCTACCAATTGGTTTATTAATTGCATTTCTCATGTTATTTGGTTTAAAAGAAACACGTTGTCAACAAATTGAGGAATAAGCATGGCTGGACGAGTTTGTATTTTACTCATGGATTCTTTTGGTATTGGCGCGAGCCTTGATGCCGCACGTTATGGTGATGAAGGTGCAAATACGTTTGTACATATTCATGAAGTATGCGAGCAGGGTGGGGGCGATAAAGCGGGTTTACGCCAAGGCCCATTAACCTTACCTAATTTAGCTAAATTAGGTCTTTATCATGCGGCTTTGGCCAGTTCCGGATTAAGATTTGTTGAGTTGTCGACGTTTGCAGACCCAATTGGCTATTATGGCTATGCTGTTGAACAAAGCTTAGGGAAAGATACCCCAAGTGGACACTGGGAAATTGCGGGTGTCCCTGTAACTTTTGAGTGGGGCTATTTTCCTGACCAACCGTCTTGTTTCCCTAAAAAATTAATTGATACATTCATTAAACGTACAGGCATTCCTGGCGTTTTGGGTGAGAAACACGCTTCTGGAACCACTATTCTTGATGAACTTGGTGAAGAGCATATGCGTACGGGTAAACCTATCGTATATACTTCTGCCGACAGTGTATTCCAAATTGCAGCTCATGAGGAAAGCTTTGGTTTAGAGCGCTTATATGAGATTTGCGAAATAGCCCGAGAATTAGTAGATGAATATCAAATTGGCCGTGTTATTGCGCGTCCTTTTATCGGAAAGCCAGCCTCATTTAAGCGTACTGGAAATCGCAAAGATTACGCGACTTTACCCCCAGCAAAAACCTTGCTTGATCATTTAAAAGATGCAGGTCAAGAGGTCATTGCCATAGGCAAAATCGCGGATATTTATGCACATCAGGGCATAACGCAAACAATTAAGGCAGATGGCAACATGGCTTTATTTGATGCAACTTTAGAGGCGATGAAAACAGCACCTCAAGGCAGTTTAGTTTTTACAAATTTCGTTGATTTTGACTCTTCTTATGGACATCGTCGCGATGTAATTGGTTATGCTCATGCACTAGAAGAGTTTGATGCACGCTTGCCGGAATTAGCTGCTTTATTACAACCTGATGATTTAGTTGTGATTGCTGCGGATCATGGCTGCGACCCAACGCGCCCTGGCTCTGATCATACTCGAGAACATATTCCTGTGTTGGTTTATGGGCCTAGCTTAAAAGGTCGTTCTATCGGTCGTCGAGATAGCTTCGCTGACATTGGTCAGAGTATTGCTCAACATCTGGGATTAGAGAGCTTACCTCATGGCCTATCTTTTTTAATTTAACCCCATTGTTTTTTTATTTTTCATCCCCATGTATGCCTTAAGTATTTTTGTCATTCCTGCGTAGGCGGGAATGACATGCCAACGTTTAGTTAACCTAAATTCGAGGATTTTATTTTGGAACAGTTTCGTGGGACAACCATTCTTTCAGTAAGGCGTGGGAACCAAGTCGTTATCGGTGGCGATGGTCAGGTTACTTTAGGTAATACCGTGATGAAAGGGAATGCGCGTAAAGTTCGTCGTCTCTATAAAGATCAGGTGATTGCCGGTTTTGCTGGAGGTACGGCGGATGCATTTACTCTTTTTGAACGTTTTGAAAGTAAGTTGGAGATGCACCAGGGGCATCTAGTACGTGCTGCGGTTGAATTAGCTAAAGATTGGCGAACCGATAGAATGTTACGCCGTCTTGAGGCTGTGCTTGCTGTCGCAGACAGTAAGTCCTCTTTGATTATTACTGGTAATGGTGATGTCATTGAGCCCGAAGAAAGTTTGATTGCAATTGGTTCTGGTGGTCCATTTGCTCAAGCTGCTGCGCGTGCCTTAATGCAAAATACTGAATTATCCGCTGTAGACATCGTTCGTAAAGCACTGACTATTGCCGGTGAGATTTGTATTTATACCAACAACAATTTAACCATAGAAGAGTTAAACAATGTCAGCAAATAATAGTATGGTAATGACTCCGCGAGAGATCGTTCAAGAATTAGATAAACACATTATTGGCCAAGATGATGCCAAAAGAGCAGTAGCTATTGCATTACGCAACCGTTGGCGCCGTATGAAGATTCAAGATGCAGCTTTGCGTAATGAAATTATGCCGAAAAACATTTTGATGATTGGACCTACTGGGGTAGGAAAAACAGAAATCGCGCGACGTTTGGCTAAATTGGCTCATGCACCTTTTATTAAAGTTGAAGCTACTAAGTTTACTGAAGTTGGTTATGTTGGCCGCGATGTCGATTCAATTTTGCGTGATTTGGCGGATATTGCGATTAAGCAAGAACGTGAATTAGCAATGAAAAAAGTCGAGCACTTGGCTGAAGAGGCAGCTGAAGAGCGCATTCTTGATGTTCTATTGCCTCCTGCTCGTGGTAGTTTAACACCCA
Source organism: Legionella lytica (assembly GCF_023921225.1). Classification (NCBI taxonomy): domain Bacteria; kingdom Pseudomonadati; phylum Pseudomonadota; class Gammaproteobacteria; order Legionellales; family Legionellaceae; genus Legionella; species Legionella lytica. Next base: position 2,746,387 of record NZ_CP071527.1, on the reverse strand, counting down.
GTGAAAAGGACAGTACAGCGCGACAAGTATTCCGTAAGCAATTACGCGAAGGCTTATTGGATGAAAATGAAATTGAAATAGAAGTTTCTGCAACTCCTGTTGGCATTGAAATTATGGCACCTCCAGGTATGGAAGAAATGACAAGCCAGCTTCAGTCTATGTTCCAACAAGTAGGAACTCATCGCACTAAAACACGTAAGATGATGATTGCAAAGGCAATGAAATTGCTACGTGAAGAAGAAGCAACCAAATTAATTAATGAAGATGACATTAAAATTCGCGCTATTGAAAGCGTAGAGCAAAATGGTATTGTTTTCATCGATGAATTGGATAAGGTTGCTAAGCGTTCTGAAAGTGGTGGTGGTGATGTTTCGCGTGAAGGGGTGCAAAGAGATCTGCTGCCTTTAGTAGAGGGAACCACTGTATCTACTAAATATGGAATGATTAAATCGGACCATATTCTCTTTATTGCTTCGGGTGCGTTCCACGTAGCTAAGCCCTCTGATTTAATTGCTGAATTGCAGGGACGTTTACCGATTCGCGTAGAGCTTTCTGCATTATCGGTTGATGATTTTGTGCGTATTCTTACCGAACCAACAGCTTCATTAACCTTGCAATATACTGCATTGATGGCAACTGAAGGTTTAACTTTGAGTTTTGATGAGTCTGGAATTCGACGTATTGCCGAGGTTGCATGGCAGGTTAATGAGCGCATGGAAAATATTGGTGCGCGTCGTTTATATACGGTTATGGAGCGCTTATTAGAGGTAGTTTCATTTGAAGCGACTGACAAATCAGGTGAATCAGTACATGTGGATAAGGTGTATGTTGATAAGAACTTAGGTCAATTGGTCGCTGATGAAGATTTGGCACGTTATATCCTCTAAGTTTCAATCAATTTTCACTCATTGGCATGAAAAACGGCCATCACCCCAGGATTTAGTGCGTCAATTCCTGGGGTGCTTCGCAATGACAACATATGATTTGAGTAACTGTTCTTCAATTTAAATCCCTCGCAGTCATTGCCAATGAAGTGAAGGAATCTAGCGCCCTGTGTTGTGGGGCCCTTAAGAAAAACTAGAAGAATTCGCTGTGCTCATGGCTTCCCGGTTGCAAGCAACCGACTACTTCGTCGCAATTAATCAGGTTGTAATTCTATAGTTTACTCATTCCCATTCTAATGTATGATCCATCTCCTAAAAGAAAATCATGGAGTTATTGATGTCTGATCCTTATATTCTCATATTGTACTATTCAAGAACTGGCTCCGTGGCTCAGTTAGCTCAATATATTGCTCGAGGAGTAGAACGAGTTTTTGGAATTGAAGCACGCTTGCGCACAGTTCCGCCAGTTTCCACAACCTGTGAAGCAATAGATAATCCGGTTCCTGATAGTGGGGCACCTTATGCAACATTAGATGATCTACGTTATTGTTTGGGATTAGCTTTGGGAAGTCCTACTCGTTTTGGAAATATGGCCGCTCCGTTGAAATATTTTCTCGATGGTACTTCAGCATTATGGCTTGCCGGAGATCTAATTGATAAACCTGCTTGTGTTTTTTCTTCATCCGCGAGTATGCACGGTGGTCAGGAAAGCACCTTATTAAGTATGATGCTACCCTTATTACATCAGGGGATGGTTCTCTTAGGAGTACCTTATTCTGAACCATCGCTAAATGATACAACAACGGGTGGAACTCCTTATGGGGTAACCCATGTTTCTGGTGTGGCTAATGATCGTGTTCTGAGTGAGGATGAAATCACGTTGGCTAAGAATTTAGGTGAGCGCTTGGCACATGCCGCTCTTAAAATGAGTAAATAAGATGAAAGTAATTTGTTTTAATGCCAATGGTATTCGTGCCGCCGCACGAAATGGGTTTTACGAGTGGTTGGCGGCTCAAAATGCTGATTTTGTCTGCATTCAAGAAACTAAGGCTCATGCAGAACAGCTAGTGCCCGAAGAACTGTTTTTCCCGCGTGATTATTTCTGTGATTATTATTCAGCGCAAAAGAAAGGCTATAGTGGGGTGGCGATTTATGCCCGCCATAAACCCACTCGTGTCGTCAAAGGCATTGGTTATGATTATTGTGATAACGAAGGACGCTACATTCAATTTGATTATCCTAAATTAAGTATTATTTCTCTTTATTTACCTTCGGGAACCAGTGGTGATGGACGCCAGGAAGTTAAATACGCATTTTTGGAGCAATTTGCAAAGCATTTATTGCAGTTAAAAAACGAAGGACGCGAATTAATTATTTGTGGGGATTATAATATCGCCCATAAAAAAATTGATTTAAAGAATTGGCGATCGAACCAGAAAAACTCTGGATTTTTACCTGAAGAGCGTGCTTGGATGGATGAGCTATTTGGCTCCATGGGTTTTGTTGATGCGTTTCGGGTACATAACCAGGAAGAAGAGCAATATACGTGGTGGTCTTATCGGAGTAGGGCCTGGGAAAAGAATGTAGGGTGGAGAATTGATTATCAGGTGATTACCCCAGGTTTAACTAAAAGTGTGGTTGATAGTCGCATATTTCGTGAAGCTCGTTTGTCTGATCATGCGCCATTCATGATTGAATATGAAGGAGATTGGTATGCTTAAATTAGCCAGTTGGAATGTCAATTCATTAAAAATTAGGCTAGAGCAGGTACTGGCTTGGATGGATTCATCGCAGATGGATATTTTGGCGGTACAGGAAACCAAATTAACGGATGAAAATTTTCCCGAATCCTCATTTACGGAAATGGGCTATCACGTAGTGTACGCAGGGCAAAAAACGTATAACGGTGTTGCTGTCATTAGTCGCTATCCTATTACGGAAGTAGTAACTGATATTCCTGCTTTGGACGATCCTCAACGACGTATTCTGGCTGTAACGGTTGCAGGGATACGCTTAATTAATTTATATGTGCCTAATGGTTCAGAGCTTACCTCAGATAAATATGAATACAAATTAAATTGGTTACAGAAAGTTAGTTCGTTCATTCAGCAACAGTTGAGTGCTTATACACAGGTTGCGGTAGTTGGGGATTTTAATATTGCACCCGAAGACCGCGATGTTCATGATCCAGCGGAATGGGAAGGCTGTGTATTGGTAAGTCCTCCTGAGCGCGAGGCTTTTTCTGGATTGCTACAACTGGGTTTGCATGACAGTTTTAGAAATTTTGAACAGCCAGAAAAAACATTTAGCTGGTGGGATTATCGTGCAGCGGGGTTTAGACGAAATAGGGGATTACGTATCGATCATGTTTTATTAAATCAAGGGTTGAATGCTTTGTGCCGTAGTTCGAATATTGATGTTGAGCCACGTAAGGCGGAAAGACCTTCGGATCATGCACCGGCTTGGGTTGAGTTGGAGGTTGAGAAAGAATAGTAGGTTGAGTCCATGGTCTAGCAAGGCATTGAGCGGTATCAGAACGCTATGTTGGGCCAGGGATCCAACCTACAAGTCATTACAAAGCCAATCCCTACAAAAAAAATAAATTTCTATGCTATAGTAAATGATTGGGCGCAGTTCCCATGCGAGCTAGCACTAGAAAAAATTGCTTTACCGAAGTTTTTCTGCTATTGTTTCGCGTCATTTGTATAGAATATGGTGCTTGGCAATAGGGTCCAGGTGGCGATATTCATTTGAACTATAAGAGAGTAGTGTTATGAAAGCAACGATTCATCCAAATTATGAAGTTGTTAAAGTTACTTGTAGCTGTGGCGAGACCTTCGAAACTCGTTCAACTTTATGTAAAGATTTAAATATTGAAGTATGTTCACAATGCCATCCTTTCTATACTGGAAAGCAAAAATTAGTTGATACTGGTGGTCGTGTTCAGAAGTTCCGTGATCGTTACAGCCAGCGTGCTGCTGCGGCTGCTGCATCAAAAGAATAGTTGTAAAGCGCGCATTTTTTGCGCGCATTTAATTTAACTTATTGAAAAATTATTATCATCATGGTAGTTTTTTGGTAAGTTGTCAGGGCTTTGACGCTCAAATCTCCTCTCAATTCGTGTTTCCTCCGCGACTTCCTCCCCGGAAATTAGAAGTTTAGTAGCTCGCTTTGCTGCTTAATTCATTCTTCGGAATAGTCGTGACAGAGCGATAATGGTTGGAGTCTTGCTCAATCCCTATTTTGTATTGGTTTTTATTTAAGAGAGTAAGTACCTTGGATAATGAAGTTTTAAAACAGTCAGCATTGGATTATCACGAGTTCCCTATTCCAGGCAAACTCAGTGTTCACCTTACTAAGCCAACTAACTCTCAGCATGATTTATCTTTGGCCTATACACCGGGCGTCGCCGCTCCAGTATTGGCTATAGCAGAAAATCCTGAAACTGCTTATCGTTATACTAACAAAGGTAATTTAGTAGCTGTAATGACTAATGGTACTGCGGTACTTGGTTTGGGTGATCTTGGTCCTCTTGCGAGTAAGCCGGTTATGGAAGGCAAGGCGGTTTTATTTAAGCGTTTTGCTGATATCGATGTATTTGATATCGAAATTGATGCCCACGACCCTCAAGCATTTATCGCTACTGCGAAAAACATTGCTCCTACCTTTGGTGGAATTAACTTAGAAGACCTTAAGGCACCAGAGTGTTTTGAAATTGAACAAGCCTTAATTGAGCAATTAAACATCCCTGTATTTCATGATGACCAACATGGCACCGCCATTGTTGTTGCAGCAGGTTTGTTAAATGCCTTAGATTTACAAAAGAAAACTTTGTCTGATGCAAAAATCGTATGTATTGGAGCCGGGGCTGCAGGTATTGCATCGATGCGTTTGCTTGCTGCGTTGGGTGCAAATAAAGAGAATATGATGCTTTTGGATACCAAAGGTGTTATTCATTCTGAGCGTACCGATCTTAATGCGTATAAATTTGCTTTTTCCCGTACTACATCCTGCCGTACTTTAGCTGATGCTTTGGTTGATGCAGATGTGTTCATCGGTGTTGCTAAGCCTAATTTATTAGATGCTGATTTATTAAATTTAATGGCACCTAATGCGGTTATTTTTGCGTTATCAAATCCTGATCCGGAAATAAGACCGGAAGTCGCTCATCAAGTTCGTAATGATCTAATCATTGCAACAGGCCGCAGTGACTATCCTAATCAGGTTAATAATGTGTTATGTTTTCCATATATTTTCCGTGGTGCATTGGATGTACGTGCAACATGCATTAACCAGGCTATGCAAATTGCAGCAGTTGAAGCAATACGCCAATTAGTGCATGAGCCGGTTCCCCAGGTAGTAAAGGATAATTACCCAGGCGTCACAGATTGGGAGTTTGGGCCTAATTATATTATTCCTAAGCCCATTGACCCTCGCTTAAAAGAGCGGGTGCCTGCAGCTGTTGCTAAAGCGGCAATTGCTAGCGGCGTAAGCCAAAAATAATCATTATTAAAATAACGGTAACTTCTTGGTAGTTATCCTGAATGCAGTATGAAGTTTACAGGATGAAGCGTTCTGCCTTATCAAATGAAGTACTTTGCTGTGCCTGGGATAATACCTTGGAGTTAATACAAAGAAAAAGCGTGATCAGCCTTTAGTAAGTGGTACGCGCTTTTACTTAACCCAATAGTTAAGGAGATGACTTTGCTTTCTGAGAATCGTAAGAATTACACCCTAATGGGGTGGTTTATTTGTGCTCTTGGGGCGGTATTCTACAGTTATGAATATTTATTAAGAATTGCGCCTAGTGCGATGGAATCAGCTTTGCGCACACACTTTGATTTATCTGCAACTGGCTTTGGGCATATTTCTTCTATTTATTACTATGCCTATGTTCCCATGCAATTACCGGTCGGCTTGTTGCTTGACCGTTATGGGCCTCGCCGTCTGTTAACGCTTGCTTGTGTTATTTGTGTGCTCGGCACCTTCTTGTTTACTGGGACTGCAAATTTTTGGGTAGCAGCTTCAGGGCGTTTCTTAGTTGGTCTAGGCTCGGCATTTGCCTTTGTTGGTGTGTTAAAGCTTGCGACGATTTGGTTACCAGAAAACCGTTTAGCGATGGTTTCTGGAATGACCGCAGCATTAGGTACTATAGGTGCCATGCTCGGTGATAACTTTTTAGAAATTTTTGTAGAAAAGTTAGGTTGGGTTAGAACGCTTAATGCGACTGCTGCTTTCGGTATTGTTTTAACGTTTATCTTATGGGCAGGTATTCAAGATAAGAAAGGACGTCATAGACAAAGTGGTACTGTTTCTTCCTTCAAAAAAGGTTTCGTTGATTTAGCAATTATTGCACGTAACAAGCAAATTTGGGTTAATGGCATGTATGGCTGTTTAGTTTATTTGCCAACTACTGTTTTTGCTGAGTTATGGGGTATTCCTTATTTAAAACATGCTCACGGTTTATCTCCTCATGCAGCAGGCCTTGCTAACTCATTGCTGTTCTTGGGTTTCACCATCGGTGCTCCATTGATGGGTTATATTTCAGATCGCTTTGAGCGTAGAAAGTTCCCCATGCTCATTGGCGCCACTGGTGCCATGATCATGATGTTAATTATTTTGTATGTTCCTGGTTTAACTGAAACCAATGTACAAATCTTAATGTTTTTATTAGGTCTATTGTATAGTGCGCAAGCAATTGTATTTGCCGTAGGACGTGAATTAAGTCCTGGCGAAGCTGCAGGTACTGCGATGGCTATTACTAATATGATCGTTATGTTAGGCGCTATGTTGTTGCAACCATTGGTTGGACATTTATTAGATTTTAGTTTTTCAGCACGAACCGAAGCTACTGGAGCTATTGTAGAAAACGTCCATAAGTTGTACACTGTGGCTGATTATCAGTTCGCACTATCAGTTATACCTTTAGGTATCTTTATTGCGGCCTTATTAACGTTCTTCTTACGAGAAACTTACGCTGTAGTAGATAAATAAATATGAATGCTAAAAAACAATTGATATTAGGTTCGTTAATCTGCTTTGTTGGGGCAGTGTTCTATTGTTATGAGTTTATCCTGCGTATTATACCAGGTGTGTTGCAGGCTGAACTCAGTATTGCTCTGGGGCATATTTCTGCAACTACATTTGGCCAAATATCGGCACTCTACTATTTTGCATATTCACCTATGCAAATGCCGGTAGGTATGCTTATGGATAGATATGGACCTAGACGATTACTTACTTTTGCATGTATTTGTTGTACTGTAGGCTCATGGATGTTCACTTTAACATCATCCATGTTTTTAGTCGGAGCCGGCCGCTTTTTAGTTGGGTTTGGCTCGTCCTTTGCTTTCGTTGGGGTTTTATCCTTGGCGTTGCATTGGCTACCTAGACGCTATTTTTCGCTTGTTGCCGGATTAATGACTACTTTAGGTATGTTAGGGCTGGTTTATGGTGAAGTAAAAATCACTGAATGGTCTCAACGTGTTGGTTGGGAACAAGTGCTGTTGTTCATTGCCATCATTGGTTCTGGCTTGAGTGTTTTGATGTTGTTGGTGGTACGTGATGGACCTACGGGGCATCAATCCAATAAACATCCCTTACCTGAGTTTTTCCATAATGTTCTTAAAGTACTAATGGCTCCTGAGGTGTGGTTAATCGGTTTTGTAGGGGCTTGTCTTTATACTTCCTTATCGGTTTTTGGGGAGTTGTGGGGTAAGACCTATTTAGAACAGGCACATCACTTAACTAAGGTCGAGGCTGCTAGAACCGTATCTGCTGTATTCTTAGGTTGGGCTGTTGGTGCTCCGATCGCGGGATATCTTTCTGACCGTACGGGAAGAAGACTATTACCTTTGGTAGTAGGGGCTATTCTTTCTCTAATTTGTATTAGCTTAGTATTGTACATGCCTGGGTTATCCTATACATCACTTAATATTTTATTGTTCTTCTATGGTGTATTTTCTGCTACAGAAATCATTGTATTTATTATGGCTAAAGAATGCAGTGGTGCTCAATTATCAGGTACGGTGTTTGCTGCAACAAATATGATTGTGACTTTAGGAGGAGTTGTTTTCCAACCCTTAGTTGGTAAGCTATTAGATACCTTTGGTGATAGTGGTATCGTGGGGGGCGAGCATATTTACACTGTTGTGGATTATCAAGTTGCCTTATCAATATTACCGATTTCTCTTTTATTAGTTACTATTCTTGCGTTCTTTATTAAGGATCATTCTGCAAATTGATTAACGCGTAGCCTGATTTCCTGTAGGTTGGATTTCTGGCCCAACATTGAGTCAGATGCGATTTCCATGTTGGGCTAAGAGCCTGAGGGATCGACTCGTTTTAATTAAGAGGAGCATGTATTATGCTCCTCTAAAATTATCTCCCAATGAGTCTCAACGTTTATTTTTTTCCTAATCAGCTGGCATCCTAGATAAAAGAAAGACAAGACCCTCCGATGTTTATAAGAGTTTGCTTGAAAATCATAATGTAATTTTAATTTCTCCGCTGAAGCCCCCGTAATCCAGGCAATGAGGCTAGCAATGGCCGCGAGTAGTAACCAAACTGTATATCGTTCTGGTTTGAAGGTGATGTTGTTATCGAAGCTAAAGCCAAATCGAGTCGACTTAGTATCTCTAAAGCTTTCTTCAATGGTCATTCTTCGTGTGTATTTAATGCGAGCGAGATTAGGGTGTTCTTTAACTTCCTCTAAAGACGTCACAAGGAACCAAGGTTCTCTCCATGAGGCACTGTATTTCCTAGAGTCCTTGCCTTGGGCAGGTTTTTTCGTTTTGGTCATTTGATAACGCCCTTTAGGCGTTCCTTTGTAAAGGACCACATGATGAAGGAGGACATTGGTTTTCGCGATAGCCCAAAATCCTAAGTAACGTGCTTTATTCGTGGCCTGGGAGAACACCGTTTTAATCGCATAAAATCCACCTCCTGCATCATACTGAGTGATTCCTCGTACACGTCCTACATAATCCCACCCCATAGCTAATACCGATTTAAACCACGGGTTTTTAAATCCGGCATCAGTAATAAGGCAGGGCTTGCTTTCTGGAGGCAATACCGATTTTAGATTGTTTAAGAAATTGCGATGGATGTGCGGATTGTTTTCTTTCGATTTAGGATGAATTTCTTCATAAAGAGTAATACCTCGACCTGGTGCAGGAAATACCGCGCGCAGTAGGCACTGCTCTTTACCCTCACAATAATATTGGCTATTTGGAATACTTGACCAATCCACAACTATATCAGGAGTTGCGGTATGTTTAAGAACTCGACTACATATACTTCGATAAATTATGAGCGATTCACGCTGATAAAACTGATTACTTAGAAAACGGTCTATTAAACGAATACCGGAACGCTCTTTCGCTTGCCCATTCAGACATCGGCCTAATTGACTTAATTGAAGCTTCTTACTCCTTATTAAGCCATTTACTATTGTAATTAAGCTTTTTAATCGTGTTTTATGAATTGATGAAGAGAATAGTTCATGTAAAATAGTGCTTACTTGCATCGTATGCCCTCAATGAGTCTTTGGTCGGAATCAATGAGATCACGTTATACGATGCAAGTCCAGACTTTTAAAAACGAGTCGATACCTCAGGCTAAGAGCCCAACCTACAATTTGTGTTTAGCTAAAAATAGCCAATAACTCTTTAACTGGCCGACGTAACTCTGTCCGACAATTAATATACCGCGATACTGGGAAGCTTTTAATATGGGCTTTGCGGTAATGATAGCGGGTAAATTCAGTATCATGATTTGATAAGATAACTGGAATGCCTTTCCCTGCAGTTTCTTTGGCTAACTCAGTCAACTCAATTTGGTCTTCTGTAGTAAATAGCTTTTGGTTATAAGGTAAGAGCTTGGTTTTTTCTGAAAGTGGCACGTAAGGTGGATCGCAATAAATTACATCCCCTCGTTCTGCTTGCTCAAAAGTCTTTCTGAAATCTTGGTGAATAAATTGGGTGCTTTGGCATTTTTCATGAAATAGCTGCATTTCTTTATACGGGAAATATGGTCTTGTATAAAGCCCAAAGGGAACATTATATATTCCTTGAGAGTTATAGCGGCATAATCCATTATAACCATGGCGGTTTAAGTACAGGAATAAGGCTGCTCTTTGTGAGGAATAGGGAGCTTGATTAAACTCACTGCGAAAAGGATAATATTTCTCTTTGCAATTAAATTCCGGGATAAAATAGCTTCGGCACCGTTCAATAAATTCATCGCCCTCTTGTTGTAGATAGGTAAAAAGATGTACTAAGTCCAGATTACTTTCTGCTAGCACGTAAGACGAATAAGCAGTATTCATAAAAATAACCCCTGAGCCGGCAAAGGGTTCAATTAAACGCTTACCAGGTGGTAGATAGGGAATAATTTTGTCTAAACAATTATATTTACTACCAGCCCATTTTAGAAACGGTCTTATTTTGATCATAATTTTATGGGGGATGAATTCAGAAGCAAGTATTGCTCATTTTGAAAAAAAAAAACAGAATTTTTACAGGAAGCCAGCATGTTTTTTTGAGTTAGTTTTAAACTTTTGAAGTTAAAGGTCGCTATTTTACTTTACGTGAATAAAATATCGCATTTAGTGGGTATTGAGCCAGAATTTAGCTGAAGTATAAACGCAGGATGAATGGCATAAAATACAGATGGTGCTTTTTGTGGGCATTTATTGTATAATTTGATCTAGATATTGGCTTAGGGGACTCTACATTATGCATTTAATCGTTTATTTTTGTGGTACTGGTGATTCGGGCTATTCATTTTCTAGAGATCATGCAACTTATTCCGAAGAGTTGAAAGAGAATAATACATATACGCTTGTGGTTAATGGTTGCCACCATCCGGAAGTATGTAATGATGGAACTATGCCGGATTTAGAGAGCTTTGCTAATCGTTTTATTAGTACAGTATTTAAAAAGAATGATGAAGGTGAAGTTGTTTTAAGTAAATCAAACTCCTCTGAGCTTGCGCAATTAGGTGTCGGCATTCAAGACCCTGAGGGTATTTGGGTAGCCGATTATCAAAAACAGGAATACGTGCAAATTCCTAATGGCCAAGAATTAGCGCCATATCAAAAGTACGTACAAAGAGTAGATAGCCAATTTAAGAAAAAGCCTGATAATAGTTTTGAAAATTTAAATGAAGCTATTGAAAGTATTACCTTTGTTGGCTACAGCCGTGGAGCGGTAACTTGTTTTCATGCTGCTCGAGCAAAAGAGAAATTGTTGTCTGATACTAATGTTCCAGTACGTATCGTTGCGGACCAGCCAGTACCTGGAACTGCTTATGCCCTTCCTGGTACCAATGCAGCAGCCATTGCTGATTGCAGCGATTTGAAGCAAGTAACAAAGGTTGATCTAACTATCGCAGCATATACAGGGGTTACTTCACTGGGTGGCATTATAGGGAAATTAAGACAACTCTTTCATAATATCTTCTTTTCCCAAGTTATACCTAAGTTGCCGAGTGATAATTGCAAGCTCAATCTTGCGGTATTGCCGCGAGCGAATCATTGGGAAGGGGAGTTGAATGGTTCACAACATTTGCATATGAATTTAACCCAACAGCTAGCGGATGAAAACTTGCTTGCTCAAAGGATAGCGGATCAAAAAAGGCAAGTAGTTGCAAATTATTACAGGAGAAATAAACCGTTATTTCCAAATGCCGGTGAGGTACAAGGTGCCTTTGGAGCTACTGTTGCAGAGCTGTATGATAATATTGACCCACGTTATCTTGCTGAGTTAAATACTAATGAATATCAAGAGTTTTTATATAAGTGGTGGCAGGCTCAGGAAACCAGCGCATCGTTATTTTCGACCAAATTAACAAAAGAATTGGATGCCATGCTTAAAAATACAGCATCTCTGGATGTTAATGAGCGGTCTTTGGAGATTTTTAAAAAAGCGGATGCTTGGCTTTTGGTAAAAGAAGGCGTTGGAAGTTCTCGGTACGAGCAAGTAATGAAATTGCGAGATAAGGTACGCGCTGTTTTAATCGAGAATAGTGTGGATGTCTTCGATTTAAACGAACGGTTGAATGATATTCATAGAGAAGCAGTTCACTCAACACGCTATTTTGAACAACGGTGGCAGCGAGAGAGTAAAGCGGCATCTTGGTTTAAAACCAAAGCCACAGTTGAATTGGATAAGGCCTTTACTGAGCATGCTAATGCGAGTGAGCCAAGTAAAGAAAATGATGAAAAATTACTGGCGGCTATTGATACTTGGTTGAAGGCTAAGATGCCACTTAATGAGAATTTTAAAAGCAGCAGCAGCCGTTTTGATCTAGTTCAGGGAATTAGAGAAGGCTTAGTGGCGGAAATAAATCAATATCCCCAGCAAGATCTGGAGCAAGAGCTGATAGCTAGTCTGTAAGTGAGAAATGTGTATGCTGGGCGCTGTAAGGCCCAGTAACTATAATTTTGAGGAGATTCTCGAGTTCTGCTTTATCTGAGAGTGAGGGGCTGCTTCAAGTCCCAATCTCGGATTATGATCTCCTAATTGTTGGTTTGTTAGCAGAATTATTTTTTACTACCCCCCCCCTCATTCAACAGTCTCGTCAAGGGTTTCGTCTATATACATTTGAAATGTCTTCCGCTGTTTTTGAGAATACCTAGGTGGAATATATTGCTTCAGCAACACTTGAGTCTGTGATATCGGTTAGACACTTAAATACCATTAAAATGACTTTAATATTCGTGTAGTTTATTTGGTTGTTTTGCTTTATTTTTTACCATTTTATTTTTTAATAAAAAAATATTCAGAAAAGCTCATTCGAAATTACATTTACACCATAACATTGTAGAGCTATTATTGATTTTTGAAACAAAAATCAAATGAGAGTAAATGAATCAGCGTGGTGGTAAAAGAACAGGGTCTGGGAGGCCCTCTGGACAAGGTAAATATGGCTTAGAGCCTACGAAAACCATACGGGTACCTATCGTTCGTGTTGCAGAAATCCATGAGTTATTAAATAACGAAGCTAAAAGTCATCGTGTGCCTATTTATTCTAGCAAAGTACAAGCTGGGTTTCCTTCTCCCGGAGATGACTACATTGAGCGATACTTAGATTTAAATCAGCAATTGATAAGACATCCGGCTGCGACGTTTGTTGTTATTGCGTCTGGTGATTCAATGACTGATGCAGGTATTCATTCTGGCGATATGTTGCTTGTTGATAAAAGTCTGGAGGCGCAGAATGGGGCAATTGTGATTGCCGCATTAAATGGGGAATTAACCGTTAAGCGTTTATCTAAAGCATTTGATAAGGTTCAGCTGCTCCCGGAAAACCCGCGTTATAAACCAATTGATATTACAGAGGGTCAAGAGCTGGTGATTTGGGGCGTTGTAACTCATGTAATTCATAGTTTTTTATAAGCTTGATTGTACCAAGATACTGCAGCAGCCATAGAGGTCTTTATTTTATGTTCGCCCTAATTGATTGTAATAATTTTTATGCGTCTTGTGAGCGTCTTTTTAGGCCTGATTTGCGGCATAAACCTATAATTGTGCTTTCAAACAATGATGGCTGTGTAATTGCGCGTTCTAATGAAGCGAAGGCTTTAGGGATTGCCATGGGGGTGCCTTATTTTAAGGTTAAAGCGCTGTGTCAACGGGCAGATGTACATGTCTTTTCATCTAATTTTGCTTTATATGGTGATTTATCACATCGGGTAATGACAACTATTGAACAGGAATGGCCTGATATTGAAATTTACTCGATTGATGAAGCTTTTCTTAATTTAAGTAGTCTCCCCAGTGAGCAGCATGATGCTTTTTGTGCGTCACTACAACGAAAAATTTTAAAAAATACAGGTATCCCTACGTCTATTGGTATTGGTAAAAGCAAAACATTGGCTAAAGCTGCTAATTATTTGTGCAAAAAGATAGTGAAGGTACCTACCTTGAATTTAGCCAATCAAGGTGAATGGTTAAAACAAATTCCTATAGGAGAGGTTTGGGGAGTTGGTCGGAAATGGAGTAAAAAATTTATCCAGCAAGGCATTTATACGGCTTATGACCTGTCTGTAATGGATATAAGTTTATTAAAAATACGCTTTAATGTGATGATTGTGCGTACGGCTATGGAATTGCGAGGAGTTTCTTGTGGCGATTTTGGACGAGATGAAGCGAGGCAAAGTATTTTATCCTCTAAAAGTTTTGGTTCTTTGCAATCAGAATATGCCGCGGTAGCGGAATCTTTAAGCAGCCATTGTGCCCGCGCTGTTGAGAAGTTACGCGAGCAGAACTCATTAGTACAGCAAATGTCCGTTTTTGTGCAAACAAATCGATTTCGGGAAGATTTAGCTCAACATTTTCAATCTATTGAACTGCGATTTCCTTATCCCACGGATGATGTGCGGACCATTACTCATTTAGCGAAACGAGGTTTATTGCAAATTTTTAAAGCAGGTCACCATTATAAAAAAACGGGTGTTTGTTTTGAGGAGTTACTTCCTAAAGCCTCCGTCCAAAAGGATTTATTTCACCAGCCTAGCGAGGAGAAGTTACAAAAGTCTGAGGATTTAATGTCAGTTCTCGATAAGATTAATCAGCGTTTTGGCCGGCATACACTTCATCTGGCAGCGGAGGGAAGCAGTAAACCTTGGGATTCGCGCATGCAATTGCGTTCCCCCTGTTATACCACGCGATGGTCCGAATTGCTTAGGGTGCATAATGGTACTTAGGTAGAATCTATTCTGAATTTAGGTTAGGCTGTAACGCAATCTATATTGTGGCTGGGGCTTGCCGCCGCTCAGCCTTTATCCTGCGCTCAAGATTTAGTTCTACATGTTTAAGGTAGTTTCTTTTAGGGTTTCAAAGTTAAACTCTGCATTTAATAAATCCAATGAGGCTAATGTCTTTTTAAGCATAGAGGTCAATGGGCTTGTTGTTATTGTATTCCAAATAGGGTGTTTTCTTGCAAAAAGAGCATCTGCTTGATCGATTAGATTCGATGTTTTTTGATAAAAATCATTTAGTTCGTCCAGACTTGAGGCGCGTAACAATTGTTCGAAGAGGAGCTTATATTCCTCTTTTAACGTTGTTTCTTTTTTGGAAATAGGGTTTGGGGGATTATTGGCATAATCATTGAAATATTTTTCTAAGGTTGGATGAATATTATTGAGCATGCGCGCAAAGTACATGCGTTGGGTGATTTGTAAGAATGCCGCATCAACATTATTTTTTTTAAGCCCCGATGTTTCTAAATAGGCAATGCCTAGTTTTTGAGCCAGCTGCTGAGCTTGCTCCTTTGAGACCATACGCTTTTGTGTTAAATCAGATTTACACGCAATGAGCATGATAGGGAGGTTCGGTTGTGCTTCCCGCAGTTTTTCGACGTAGCTGTTGATCTTTATCAATGAAAATGGATTCGTTACATCAAAGCAGACTAGAGCGCCATTGGCATCAGGAAGGTATCTTCTAACCAGATGCCAAAGGCTTGGCTCTCCTCCCGCATCCCAAATTTTTAAATCAAGGTGCTTGTTAAAAAGAAAGAGCGAGCGTATTTTTTGATCAACACCGCAGGTTGCATAATAGCAATCAGGGTCAAGCTCCTCGACAAATTTTTGCAACAAAGTTGTTTTTCCAACAGCGCGATCACCAAGGAGCAGGAGCTTAAAAAAACTATTCAGTTCTTGTTTTTGCTGCATAGTACACCTCACATCTATTTGTACAGTTTATTACCGAGCAATAACCGCCGCGGTCATTCGCACAATGCAAGTTTTTTTCCCGGCCTCGTTACAAATAATAACTTCCCAAACTTGAGTTGTCTTGCCGATATGAATGGGGGTGGTTACTGCGGTAACGGTACCTTCTTTGACCGCACGTAAATGATTGGCATTAATTTCCAGCCCGACGCAGTAATAGTGTTGTAAGTCAACCACTCCATTAGCGGCAGTACTGGCAATGGTTTCAGCTAAGGCAACATTTGCTCCACCATGCAGAAGGCCGAGCGGCTGTTTAGTCCGTTCGGTTACCGGCATAGTAGCCTTTAAAAAATTATCCCCTATTTCAGTGAATTGAATACCAAGAAATTCAGACATGGTATTTTTTCCGAATTCATTCAGCTTTTCGAGAGAAACTTCTTTAAACCAAATAGCCATTTTGATCTCCTTTCTTCCTTAAGATAAGATAAACTGTATTATAGATAAAACCAATAAGAATCTTTTATGAATAATCAATCCTGCATGCATTGTTTTGTTTCAGGTAAGGTGCAAGGGGTTTGGTATCGTGCCTCGACGAAAGAACAAGCAGTACAGTTAGGAATCAATGGGTGGGCTCGTAATTTGCCTGATGGTCGCGTAGAGGTTTTTGCTTGCGGAGCACAGGACAAATTAGAACAGTTATATCTTTGGCTTCAGGAAGGGCCACGCTTGGCTATTGTTAATGATTGCTCTCGTGAGGATTTG
Source organism: Legionella lytica (assembly GCF_023921225.1). NCBI lineage: Bacteria > Pseudomonadati > Pseudomonadota > Gammaproteobacteria > Legionellales > Legionellaceae > Legionella > Legionella lytica. Next base: position 2,730,067 of record NZ_CP071527.1, on the reverse strand, counting down.
CCTTGGGAAGAGTATGTGGGGTTTGATACTTTCTAGCGTATCTTAAATCATGTCCACAAATTACCGCGGCTTAGCCACGGTAATCCAAATAATAAAAACAAAATGTATTTCTACCGCAAAGCAATTCCGGCAATATCCACGAAATACACATTTTGGCTGGCTAAGCCGATTTCATGTTTATTGACGATAAACCACAATGCTTTTTGGGTTTGATAGATATTGCGAATAGAAAAGCCATTATCCCAGCAGGAGTCTGGTTTTTGTTTTAAAGTGAGTTTGTTGACTCCATTGAACCAAAACTCCAGATCAATGGAATTCGGATTATCTGAGCAATATTCAGAGGGAATACTTTTTACCGTGAATTTTTTGGTGCCTCCATTGATAATGTCAACCCAACCGGCAACCGAATCTTGGCGATTATCAGTAATCGCCATATGTGCTTCGGAGATGTATTGGTTTTCTATATCAATCTCATATTCTTTTAAAATAGAGCTGTTCTTTTCCAGAAGGTGATCAACCAGATCGGCAAGTTCTTTTTCACCACCGTCCATCCGATAAGCGCCATCTTGAAATAAGGGCTCTTCAATTCCAGCTTTTTTAATAATTAAGCTTGCAAAAGGAGCATGTGAGGAGGGGCCGAAATGGGTCAGCATAAACGCTGCGACTGTCCCTTCTCGAGTGGTGCCAACAACCGCATAGCGGGCAATAGATGGTGGAGCGGCATAAGCCTGATTAAATAAGAGAAATAAAACTAATAATAAATAAAATCGTATAACTTGAATCATATATCATCCATAACTGATAATCCGACGAGACCAACCTTGAATTTTAGCCATTATCGTCATGAGGTCAAGAGTGATGTTTTTTCCATTTTGATTAAAAAAGCTAAATTTGTCTATAATTAATACACAATTGTTTTTTTAATGGAATTATTATGGTTAACCAAGTTATTCAAAAAAATGTGGATATTTATCAGTACCCCAAAGAATTTGAAGGAAACTCAGGTTCTGTGACCATTGGGGATCTGCACGGAAATGCCGTTAAATTACTGCATTTTGCACTACGCCATAATATTGTTCAATTTAAAGCAAACGTAGAAAACCCAGAGCAAAGCTACGCGAGCTTTGTTGATGTTTACGACAAAATGGGGGCTGCGGTTGAGACCATAAAAAATAGCGAATTCACTATAAAATCAAAACAAGATTTAATAGAGAAGCATCAGCAAAAGATAGCTCGGCATGAAGAATTGTCTGCTAAGGACTCGCGGACACAAGAAGAAGAGAAAGAGTTGGCCTCTATAAATCCAGAGCAATTGAAAGGATTTATAACTGAGAAGGTGGAGCTAATTGCTGCCGCAAAAGAAGCAATAGATGCTAGCAAGAAGATGTTACCTGATCTTGTTAAGGAATTTCATCAGTTTTTAGGCCAAATTGAAGTTCGCGATAAAAATGCGATAGTCCGCCTTATAGGTGATGAGCTTGCCGACCGTGGTAGTAATGACTATTTTACTCTGCGTTTTTTGGAGTTATTAAGTGATAATGGCGTTAAAGTAAATATTACTATTTCCAATCACAGTAATGAATTTGTTACAGCATATGAGAACCTATTTAAGAATCAGGGGCTTAAAGCAAAAAATGATGTTACTGACCCGGATAAGCTATCTTTTCTTGGTTTGAAAGTTTTGGTTGAAGAGGGCGTTGTTGAAGAGTCTGATATCACCGAGATAGTAGAGAGGGTATATAAACCATCATTAAAAGTCATTGATTATACGTTGAGCGAAGACGGAATTAATTTATTTACACATGCGCCTGTGCGTTTTGAGATTATTCAACATGTGGCTAACTCATTGGGAGTAGTTTACGATGATTCAACCAAGGAAGCACTCGCTGCAACCATTGATAAGATCAATGTTAAATTTAGCCAGGCGGTGGCAGAAAATCGCATTAACGAATTATGTGATACTTCCAATATCGGAAGACTAGAGAATTTAACACCTGAAGAAATGGCTGCCTCACCCTTAGTTAATGTGATATGGAATAGATGGTCAGCAGCAGCGGATACAGACGATGCTCGACCCAGCGAAAAAAATGGATACAAAATTGGTTATAATCATGGCCATGATCCTTATCAAAGTAAGTATGCTCATGTAAATAACTTGGATACTTCATGTGGTAAAGGGGCTCCAAGGCAAATTTCAAAAAAATTAGAGGAAGCACAAGCTGCAGTGGATTCACCAACAGAATCTCCTGAGACTAGGAAAGCTGCTCAAGGCTATATTGATGGAGTAAATTGTTACAAGGTACTCGATTCTGATGAAAAAAGTGTAGACCATCAGTTTACCCCAGAAGCAATTGATAAAGAGTTTAAACAAAAGAACCAATCCTTTTTTGGGGCATTGTTTGATAAAGTGGCCCAAGTAGCTAAGAGTGTGGTTGATGGTGTTAAGGGCATATGGAATGGCATCAAAGAAACGGTTTCGAACTTGGTTAACCCTGGCGCCAAAGAAAAGCCACTTCAGGAGGCTTTGGGGAAAATGAGGCAAGAGGTTCAAGTATACGAGGCTAAAAGAAATAAACTGGAGTTGTTTGTAAATAATGTAACTGAGGGAGCATATTCCTCTGCGGATATTAAAGCAGATATGGCTCTTATGAAACAGGCTGCTGAGAATATACAAAAGATGACTATGCCTCCAGGAATGGAGGCATACGCAAAACAATATGAGTTTGCAAAGGATCTAAGTAAATTAAATTGGACGGCGTATTCTGATTGCGACAAAATTCAAAAAGGTGAGTTAACGCATAACGATTTATTTACGCGGGTGGATGAGGCCTTAAAGAAAATAGCAACACAAAAAAATCAGGAGCCCTCAACTTGGGTTCGTGCTCAGCCTCACGAACACCACGATTTAGTGGTAAATGGGACACCGGGTAGCACCATCGACGTTTCTCATGAGGTTAAAGACACATTAAATATACATAAAGGGACTGGTGGTATAAAAGTTGATGATGAAGGCGAGCAGGAGAGAGTGTCACTAAGTAACCCCTAATCCTACGGAAAGGCAGTTGGCTTCTATCAGAATGCCAACTGCTTTGGGATAGCTGCTATGGATTCAAATTTTGTCACTATATTTTTAGGCTTTATTGAGGGATTTGGTTTAATTATTTCCCCATGCATTTTACCCATTTTACCGGTATTTCTTGCTACTTCACTGACAGGTTCTAAAAAGCGGCCTGTGGGTATGATCGCAGGTTTTACTTTATTTTTTGCTCTATTAATTTTTTTTTCGCGTCAGTTAGCGCATTATTTTGGAATTAATTTTGAGCTCATGCGCACCCTTGGTTATCTTATTCTGTTGTGTCTTGGCCTGATTATGCTTTCAGATTATTTAACCGAACAATTCAGCAGGATTACCCAAAAATTTGCTCAGGCAGGTTCGACTTTTTCTTCTTTGAATAAGGCCGAAGGAGGCTTTTTAAATGGGATTCTTTTGGGTGGGTTGATCGCCATTATTTGGACTCCCTGCGCAGGCCCCATTTTGGCTGCCATTATTGTACAAACTGTAGTACAAAAAACGACGCTGCTGAGCTTTTTCACTTTGTTGGCTTTTGCTTTAGGGGCCGTTATCCCTATGTTTATTATTTCCCTCTATGGGAAAAAAATAATAGGTGCTTTTACATTTTTTAAAACGCGCGCAGCATTGTTTCGTAAATTACTAGGTGCAATTGTGATTGCCAGCGTGGTGTATATGGTTTATTTCGAAAATACGTCCGCATCATCGACCACCGCACAGACTGGAGTTAAAACGTCTAATGCTTTAATTGATGGCCTATGGCGCCCATATCCGGCTCCACAGATTGATGGAATTACCACCTGGATCAATTCAGTCCCCTTGCAGTTAAATGATTTGCAAGGAAAGGTCGTGTTGGTTGATTTTTGGACCTATTCTTGCATCAATTGTTTGCGTACTTTGCCCTATATTAAAGCTTGGTATAACCGATACCATGACAAAGGCTTGGTTATTGTTGGGATACATACGCCTGAATTTGATTTTGAAAAGGATGTGGGAAATGTCCGTGCCGCGGTTCAACGAAATGATATTCGGTATCCGATTGCACTTGATAATCAGTATGGCACTTGGATTAATTTTAAAAACCATTATTGGCCTGCTCATTATTTAATAAATAAAAAAGGAGAAGTGGTTTATGAGCATTTTGGTGAAGGGGATTATGACATTACGGAGAATAATATTCGTTATTTATTAGGTATTAACGAATTGACTACCTTTAAAAATGGGCCCGCACAAATCGCCTATACATCCCAAACGCCAGAAACTTATTTAGGATATGAACGCGCAGATTCTAATTTTAGTCCTAAACTAATAAAGGATAAGGTTGTTCAATATCAATTTCCGTCGCAATTAGCCGAGAATAGTTGGGCTTTAGACGGAGCATGGCAAGTTAATGCAGATAGCATTACCGCTGCAAAAGCAGCGGCTGCATTGAAAATACACTTTAATGCCCGTAAGGTATTTTTAGTTATGGGAACGAATACTGGCAAAGCAATTAAAGTAAATGTAGTGCTTAACCATAATCTGGTAAAAAGTATTTTAGTTGATAAATATTCAATTTATGAGGCACTAAGCCAAGCACAATTTTCTAGCGGTGATTTAGAAATTATTGCTACAGAACCGGGAATTAAAATATATACGTTTACGTTTGGTAGTTGATTATTTAAGGAAGATGCTTATGCCTCATATCAAAGTTAATGATATTTCAATGTATTATGAAACTCATGGCCAGGGAGAGCCCCTGGTATTCATAGGTGGATTTACTGCAGATCATGTTGTATGGAATGCGACAGTAGGTTATTTCAAGGATTATCAGGTTATTTTATTTGATAATCGAGGGGCAGGGCAAACCGATGCACCTGAGGGCCCATACAGTATCGAGCAAATGGCGGACGATGTTGCCGCGTTGTGTGAGTCATTAGGGATTTTGCGCGCGCATTTTGTGGGTAATTCCATGGGGGGCTTTATTTTGCAAACGCTGATGATGCGTCATCGTGATTTAGTAAAATCAGCGACACTTTCTAACTCTGTTCTAACTCCTCGTGCACCATTTCAAATTTATCTGGAGGCATTTCGTGAATTACGGAAAAGCAATGTCGCAGAAGAAATTCTAATCAAAATAGCCTGCAGTTGGTTTTTTTCTTATCAGTTTCTCGCTCAGCCTGGAATGCTGGAGGTCTTAATACAGATGGGAGTGAAAAACCCATATCCAGTTACTGAGAAAGGTTTTGAAGCACAGTACGCTGCGTTAGATAAATTTGATTCAAGTTCTTGGGCCCAGAAAATTAATGTGCCAACGCTGGTTTTGGCAGGCGATCAAGATTTGGTCTTTCGGGAGAGGTTGGTAAAACAGCTTGCGGCGTACATTCCCAATGCACGGTATTACTGTTTTTCTGAGTGTGGTCATTTGCCGCAAATAGAATATCCAGAAAAATTTGCCGAGTTTGTGGATATTTTTATTAAAAGCTTGGATTAAGGAGTTAATCGTAGCGGTTGTTAAGCCTTTCGTGGTCCACCAATTTGTTTGGGTTATATTGCAAAATGCTTTTGATTTCCGCAGCTTGACCGCGGGAGCAAATCTTATTTGCTATATTTAATGTATAACATAAAAAGTCGAAGAATAATTCGAATTAGGATGAGCTATATGTCTCCACGTGAACGCTTAATGTTAAAAAAATATGACTTAGAGATTGTACACGATGAATTAGATAATTTAGATCCACTATCCTATGCGGCAAAGCACGGTGTCATTGAGTTTATCGAAGCGACTTTATTGAACCTAAGCCCTGAAAAGCTTAAATTAATAATAAATCAGGCTAATGTTTATGGTTTAAGCGCTCTTCATTTTGCTTGTAGATATGGGCAAATTGAAATAGTTACCTTGCTGCGTGCTTATGGTGCCTTAAGTCAGCCAACAAAGAGTTTAGGATTGTTTCCTGTTCATATGATCTTTCGTGACCAAAATGATGAAGCGAAAAGTTTAGCACTTCTTTTGCTCTTCCCCACAAAAGATATTTCGGAAAAAACATTTTTAAATGAAAGTGTTGCTCATATGGCTGCATCTAAAAACTTTGTCTCTATTCTACAAATTCTTAAAGGCATTGATCCGCATCTTTTAAATGGTAAAGATAATTTTTCGATGACTCCTTTATTAACGGCGGTGACGCATAATCAAATTGAGGCAGCAAAATATTTATTAGAAGCTAGTGATTTTAATCAAAAAAATAGTAAATCACAGAATGCTCTTCATATTGCGGCTAAAAGCTCTAATACCAAGATGTTTGAGTTATTATTACCTTATTTTGATGTTGCTCTTCTTGATGGGGAGGGGAACACTGCTCTTGATCTGGTAAAAGCTACTCAACAGAAAGAGAAAGAAAATTTAATGAATCAATTTTCATATATAGCGACGCAGCATCTGCCGCCTATGTGAATAAGGGTAACTACTTTCCTGAACTCCTGTGACCAAGCTGCGGGAGTTCAGTTATGCATTGTGTAGTGTGCAGGAATCCTTGTCGTAAAACGTTCAGTGTTTTCTTAGGTCCTCTGAGTAGTTGTTTCTTTTTTAGCAATAAAAATAGTTTTAGTCACTTCAGCAACGATCTCACCGGCTTCATTAGTAATCTCGACCAAAAATTCAGGCTGAATCTTTTTCTTTTCTTCTACTTCTTGGCGAATTTTCTCAACCTGTTCTAAGGTGAGTGAAAATTTGGCATAAATTGTACCTTTAGCGGGTATTTTATAACGTATTGAAGCGGATTTATCCCAGACGATATATCCTTTACCCAATAATTGCATAAACATCAGCATGTAAAAGGGATCCGTCATGGAATACATCGAGCCACCGTAGTGGGTACCTACATAATTTTTATTCCAAAAGCGCATTTTCATCTGTACAACAATGTTGGTGAAATCCGGGCTAAAACTTTTTACACTGATCCCGGCTCCCCAAAAAGGTGGCCATATCCACATCAGTTTTAATATGGTTGAAAATTTCATAACGTACTCACTCGTGGTGGTATATTTTTATAAATAATTAATTATAGATTACCACGTATAGAACAATTTGGAATTATGTTACAATTTTTCACTTGAGGTTATAGGAAATTCAAAAGGCCAACGGATTTATTTTGTACAGTAAAATTGTCTTGGTTTATCGATGGTTTTGGTGTGATGCAGGGAGAAGGAATAGATCTAAGAGTAAATTTAATCCAAAAACAACTCTTAAAGAGCGTATTTTTGAAAAAAAGACGAAGTAATCCCGTTAGTTGATGCGAATGGGTTTTTGCAGGGCGATTTGCGAGGTGTAATTCATCAGCTGTCTGGAGGAGAGCTTAAAGAGCAGGAAAGACAACCGCATGTCCTGTTTACAGAGGATGCAATCGAGCGGATTGCTCCTTGATTGGTGTTTGACTCGCAAAGCCCAGGAACGTTGTTTTGGATTGGGTTGATGGTTAAATAGAGACGAGACAACAGGCAGTAATTGAGTACGCAAGCGATTAGCAAGAAATCCAAAGTATCGAATGAGTCGAAATCCTTTCTCAGGCAAATGCTGAATGAAGCGATTAATAAAATCAAAAGGATGCAGCTCAGTATATTGAGTTTGTTTGGTTCGATGATTAAGGAACTTAAAGAGCAGAGAAGTTCCGTTGTAATGTACCAGTCGGGAATTGGCAATGGGCGGGCCGTTTGATGTAACGCCCTAAGTATTCGATGTCTTTTTTAGGATTTTTATGGGGTTTGGCGCAATGGACTTGCCAGTATTTAGCGTATTGCTGTGTCAGCATGGTGCTCATGCTTTGGTTTCCCATCTCAAGAGATTTAGTAAGAGTTCCTTGTTGATACTGCGTCCTTAAAAAAGTAATGAGTGCATAACGCCACATGGTCATGAGGGTGTTCTTTTTGAAAAAAAGGCTTTTCCATTGATGGTCTTTGGTTAATCCGCCCTGGGTTGCAGACACGTGAAGATGTACGTGCCAGTTTAGGGTTCTACCAAAGGTGTGTAGAGCCATAAAAACTCCTGGTTTGAGTCCTTACTGCCAGTTATCTCCAAAGGCATAGTGTATTTATGGAGCAGCAAAGAGTAAGAGAGAAATCATATCTAGTTTCTTCGTCATTAAATTTAGCTGAGCTGGATGCTGACTTGGAGGAAGGAATGGCATTAATGGCTGCACTAAAACAAGGGATAAGAATATAAGTGGATTTAAATCTACCAAATCTTAACAAGTACAAAGGCCCAAAAATGTTTTACTCTGTTAAACAGGAAATGCTTTCCATTGTATTGCTCATCGCAACGATTTCATCTGTATATGCGTTACCCAGTGACTATCTACTGAATTCTATTCAAGTAAGCTCACTACACAACGCGAAGGTTAATTCGAGTTTTGCCACTATGGCAAAGTCTAGTGTAATTAATAAGAGAAATCAGGTTATTACTGTAGATTATTCTATATGTGATTATTCTTCAGTTGTTGATGTTGCGTGCCGGAACTCATCAACTCAAATTTCGCCCTACGAAAGTTATGATGTCTCTATTAAAGGGACTATAGTGTCTAGTGGAGTGAAGTATTACCAGAAAATGTATATTTCACGGGTAAGCTCTTAAACAAATTACCAGTACTTTTTAATAGATCCCGTAGATGAAGCTCACTTCCCTCATTCTCAGATATCCACATACCCAAGAGTTCCTTGTACCCCTCAAGATTGACACCTAGAGCAAGATAAATGGCTTTATTGATGACCTGTTTGTCCTGTCTGATTTTAACTACAATACAATCGAGATATACGATGGGATAAATCGGCTCTAAAGGCCTGGATTGCCACTCTATAACCCGCTCAATAACCGCATTAGTCACTTTGGATATGAGCGTGGGGGAAACATCTGCGTCATACATCTCTTTGAATAGTGATACAATGTCGCGAGTTGTCATTCCCTTGGCATAAAGACTCAGAATCTTGTCATCCATTGAGGTAAGACGGGTCTGATGTTTTTTGACTAGCTGTGGTTCAAAAGACCCATTTCGATCTCGTGGGGTTAACAGCTCAAACTCCCCATCTTCTGTTTTAAGCGTTTTAGGGGTATATCCATTGCGACTATTAGTTGAACCTTGCTTTTCATACCTGCCATATCCCAAATGCTCTTCGAGTTCAGCATTCAATGCTGCTTCAACGGTTATTTTGGATAGCATCCGGCTGAAATCATTTAGATCTTTTTCAGTCTTTAGGCTCTTAGCTGCCTCTCGCGCAAACGCTTCTAACTCTTCTCTATTCATTACTGTCTATCCTTAGCCTTTAAGGCTGCTATGATAGACAGTTACACAAATTTATCTACAGTCTCTTCCATTACACATTGTTCGCCTTCGGTAATGCAATATTCTTTAAATAACTCAATTGCCTTCGAGGTGTATCCTTCAACCAACTCATGCATAAATTTTTCTGAAACGCTATCTTTCATGTTTGATGAAAAAACAAAGAAGTTTATCCAATAGATACGACCATACTTTCTTTAAGTAAAGCAATGAAGTCAACTACTGAATCGCGACTTTGAGTAGCTGCTTTGGAAACTTTTTTGCCTGATTTTTTAAGTTTCGCTGTTTCCTTATCTAACCATTTTTGCATCGTTTCGCGGTACTCATTATGGTATTTTTCAGGATTCCAGGCGGTGGACATGTCTTTAATTAAGGCCTCTGCCATTTTAATTTCTTTGTCAGTAACTTTATAGGTTTTTAGTTCTTCTCGGGGAACATTTACTTCTTCCTCTTCGCGGATTTCGTCTGCAAAATGGATTAAATATAAAAGTAATGCGTGATCGTGTGGAATAACAAGACTTAACGATTCTTTTGTCCGAATAATTACCTTGGCTACTCCTACTTTATTTGTATTTTTAAGGCTTCTCTTATAAGAACATAAGCTTTTTTATTTTTACTTCCAGGGTGCAGGTAGTAGGGTTTTGAATAATAAAGGTTATCTATTTCTTTCAAATCAACAAATTCCTCGATATTACTTGATTGAAACACATCAGGACTTTCTTTTTGAAACGCCCCTTCATTCACAATGATGTAACTGCCTTTTTCATATTCCCAGCCTTTAACTATATTTTCCCAGGGAACTTCTTTCCCGGTGTCTTCATTAACACGTTGATACCTAACGCGGGAGTTTGTTGTTGAATCAAGGAGATGAAACTTTAGGTCATTATTTTCCTCTACAGATACTAAGGACACAGGGATAGATACAAGTCCAAATGAAATTTCGCCTTTCCAAATTGATTTAGCCATAATACCCTCTGTTGATGAGAATTTTGGTAAATACGCATTTTAGCGATTAAGCCATCGATTTAAGGCTTCTATCGTTTCTTCATTCACCTTAATGAGCTGCAGATAGAGCGGCTCCAGTAATGAGCGGTGTCCTTCTTTATAATAGCGCTCAAGATACTGACACGCATAACTCATTTTAAGGATGCCCAGATAATTTACTCCACCTTTGATTTTGTGTGCGAGCTCTTCTACTTTATGCCAATTTAAATGTTGGTACTCTAGCTTCATTTGATGAATGTCTTTTTGTATTTCATCGGAGAGGTAGGTATTCAAGAGTGTTGTAAGTAAGTCTAGATCCTGAATATGCGTCAGAGCACGTTGTTCATCGAATAGAGCAAAAGCATCTAATTGAAAGAGCTCTTCTTTGGTTTTGGGTAAACCTGCTCCCAAAAAAAGTGGTTTATCCAAACCAGGGTCATTTTTATGTACTAACGAAGCTGAAGTTAGTACTCGATGGATGCATTGTTCTAACCTGTTGATTGATGCTGGTTTACTTAATACATCGTTCATTCCTGCACGCTGACATTCTTCCCATGCAGTTTCTTTCGCATGGCCTGTTAGGCCTATGATAGGAGTGATGGATTGATTTAAGGTACGCTCCTTATTGCGAATTCGCGTGCTTAATTGTGTCCCAGAGATACCCGGTAAACCAATATCCGTAATGATTAAATCCACCGGATTTGTTTGTAGCAAAGTCCACGCGTCCTCTCCAGATGTGGCAGAAATAAAGGAGTAACCTTCTTGGGAGAGCATCATTTCCAGAGTTTTTAAGGCAATGACATTATCTTCAACCAATAAAAGATGGGCTTTTTTTGAGACCGCTTTCGAAGGAGGAACGGGTGATGCTTGTACTTTGTTCAGGGCTGGGGCTTCACCTAAAGGACAATGCACGTCAAAATGAAAAGTGGTTCCTTCCCCTACCTTACTGGTCAAAGTGATATGTCCTCCTAATAAGGTGACATAAGATTGGGCGATGTGTAAGCCCATGCCATGGCCTGTATAAATTTCTTTATACGAGGAGCTCACTTTAAAAAAGCGTTGGAATACTTGAGATTGCACCTCTTCCGGGATTCCAATTCCGGTATCAGATACCCCTAATTTTAAATGTACTGTCGATTCACCCCAGTGCAGGCATTCAATCGATAAGGTAATGCATCCAGACTGAGTAAATTTAATGGCGTTGCCCAGAAGATTTAATAAAATTCGATGAATTTTATTGCGGTCGCTGCGTATATAGCGAGGTACTTCTGGTGCAATATGAGCTTTTAAAGCCAAGTGCTTTAACGAGGTAGCCGGGGTTTCCAAACGAATTAAATCGTCAATACACTGGTGCAGGTCAAACGATTCTGTTTTAACGTCGGTTTCTCGTAGATTTCCAGCACGCACATCATCTAAAATATCATTGAGCATATGCAATAGCTCTTTACCGCTGTCATGGAGCATGTGGGCTTTATCTCTATCCTCCTGGTTATTGAGACTCTGCTCTAAGAGTTCAGAGAGACCAATAACCCCCGTCAAAGGCGTTCTGATGTCGTGGCTTATGTTGGCAATGAATTCAGTTTTGGCTATGTTGGCTGCCTCAGCAAGTTCACGTGCCTGCTTCAAAGCGGTGATCTCTGTAGAAATACCCGCTACCCCTGTAATTTCACCTTGTTGATTGTATAAAGGGACCCTGTTGGTTAAGAAATAAAAAGAAGAGCCCTCTGGATTGGGAATCGGTGGATCTTCACTGTCTAATATAGGCACTCCCTTATTAATCACGGTTAAATCGTCATTTTTAAGTTTTTCTGCTAACCCTTCTGGCCACTGACAGAGTTGAGATAGATCTTCGTAGGATTTACCGATAAATTCTTCTTTGTTCATTTGAAGCATATTGAGTACGTTTTGATTACAACCCACCATAAGACACTCTTTATTCATCCAGTAGACATTACACGGCATGTTTTCAATGAGAGACTCTAAATTATGGATGGTTTCCTTGTCTTTGCTTTGAGTAAAATTGAGGGTTTGCACTAAATAGTACTTGGTATCTTCAAATTCGATCGTTTCAAAAGACCAGTTTAATTCGATGCCTTGGTAAATAAGTTTTTTACTCTTGGCGTTTTGACCCTGATGAACAAAAGCTAAGAGTTTGGGGTCTATGTGTTGTTGGGTACAAAAGGTCGAAAAATTGACTTGATGCACCTCATTATTGGCGCAGTGAAATATTTGTTTTGCACTATCATTAATAAAAAGGATATTCAATTGCTCATCAAGAATGAAAAAAAGTTCACTTAACTTGGTGGCTAATACCTGCTCCATAAGATTGAAAAAGGCTTGTGATTTATAGTTTGTATTCATTACTAACAATATCCTTCACACATAGTGCTTGTTTATTGTGCATTCATGGGCATAATAGAGGTCGTTTTGAGATTAATTATAGACTAAGAATAAAGAGGGGTAGGATATGAGTATAAGCTGTCTTCTTATGGGTGAGGATAGTTTGTTGATTCAGTGCGGTCAGTTCCTTTTAGATAAAGGCCACCACATAAAATGGGTAATTTCCCCTGTTAAATCGATTCAGTATTGGTGTGAAGACAACAACATTGCGTGGTGTACCTCATTTGATGAGCTTATTCTTACAGACGATAATCGTGTTGATTACTTGTTTAGTATTGTTAACAGCACCATATTGACGCAAAAACAATTAGACATCGCACGGTTGGGCGCGATTAATTATCATGACTCTCTATTACCTTCCTATGCGGGTGTTAACGCCACAACCTGGTCTTTAATTAATGACGAATCAACTCATGGAATCACGTGGCATGAGCTCAATGTTGAAATTGATGCAGGAAGCATCATCCATCAAAGCCGTGTTCCTATATTTAATGAGGATACTGCGCTTACACTTAATTTAAGATGTTTTGAAGAAGCAATTAATGGGTTTGAACAGGTGATTAAGGCGATTGAAACGTCCACCGTGCAGCGACAAACCCAAGATATGAAACAGCGTAGTTACTATGGCGTAACACATGTTGTACCTGATTTGGGTTTCATTAATTGGAATACTGCTCGTGCACGTGATATCGAGCGGACAAATCGCGCCCTGACCTTTGGGCATTACAATAACAATATGGGGCTATTAAAATTATACTTAGGGCGTAATGCGGTGGTTGTACGTGAGGTGAAGCCAGTTGAAGATGAAGGAATTGCACGCACCGGAGGCCAATTACTGGCTATTATGCCTGAAGGATTATTGGTTTCCACTCAATGTGGCTCTGTTTTGTTAAATGGTTTTTACACCCTATACGGTGTTCAATTATCAGTGGATGAGCTAGTGCGTTGCGCTAACTTGCGAGTGAACTCCATGCTTCCTTGTTTTGATGGGTCGCTAATACAGTACTACCATCCTTTATATAAGAAGTGCTTAAAAGAAGAACCGTTTTGGCTCAAACAACTCCTAAGAGCAGAGGAGCATACTTTATTTTCAAAAATGGCAACTGATTCTAATAGTACATACAAACCATTGGGCTCGGTGTGTAGCGATTCTTATGCTGTGGAGAATGTGCGTTATCAGTTATTGGTTTGTGTCCTTATTTATTTGTATCGTTTGAACAATTATGAGCCGTTTACTGTTTTCTATAATGATGATGAACTTAATGAGCTCGGCTTATGTGGTGGAATTTTTTCTAGTTTACTACCTCTGACCTTTGAATCTGGCAGTGAAATCACACCCCAACAGTTGATGCAGAAACTCACTGAACAGATTAATGAGATTAAAACGCATGGAACTTACCTTACTGACATCTTCATGCGTCATCCTGACTTGGAAACCAAACAAATTGACTTTGTGATTACCTTGGGTCTTTCTAAAAAAGAACAGGATGTGCCTTCAAACTCACTCATTCATTTTGAAATTAACGAGCAAAATGAATTAGTAATTTATCATCGATTGAATAAAAAACATCAGGGCGGTGGTTTGTCTTCTATTTTAACGAATATGCCGCAGCATTTGGAAAATATTCTTCAATGGATGTATGAGAACTCCAATCAACCCATCCATAATATGTGCTTTTTAACGACTATGGAGCGTAAACACCTTAATGATTGGGGGGTAGGGCAGACGGAAGAATTACCTTCAACATCCATTACTCAACTATTTGAACACCAGGTCATTACCCATCCTGATCGCATTGCGATTTATGAAAATAACTATGAGTTTTCTTATCATCATTTGTGGGAGCAAAGTGAAAAAATAGCGTCCTTTATTAGTACGCTTAATCTTCCTCAGCAAACCTTAATTGGGATTTATATTCCGCGAAGTCATAACATGCTGGCTTTAATTTTGGGAATTCTTAAAGCGGGTTGTGTTTATGTTCCACTCGACCTTCGATACCCTCTGCTTAAAATAGAGATGATCATTAACGAGTCGAAGTTAACTCATTTAATGACTATAGAAAGCCAGATGCCTGCCTTAATGAATCAATTTGGACAGAGCGTGCATTTATACAATGCAGAGGAATTGTTGGCACGCAATGAGAATTCTTTGACGCTTAATCAAGACCTCGAAAATCCATCGGTGAATAATCCACTGGCTTATATTATGTTTACCTCGGGAACAACAGGAACACCTAAAGGGGTGATGGTGTCTCAAAAAAATGTAATCAACTATTGCCATTGGTTTACTCAAAGTAATGGATTTACAGCCGATTCGATTATCGATTTCTCTTCTTCCTTAGCCTTTGATTTATCCGTGCCTTGCACGTTAGCACCCCTTTTGGTAGGCGGTGCATTGGCTATTTGTGATGAACAGCAAAAAATAAATCCTAAATTGTATTTGCAGCATCTGAAACGATACGCCATAACGCATACTGAGTTGACGCCAGGGTATTTGGAATTATTGTTACACTATCCTGAAGACATAAAACAGTTAAGTGACTTGCGTTATGTATTGCTTGGCGCGGATGTAGTTCATACAGAAGAAGTGACTCAATGGTTAGCCTTATGCTCCACCAGCACAATAGTCAATGAATATGGACCTACAGAAACCACCGTTTCTGCAACATCGTATTGTGTGACGGAGCTCAATGATTTAACGGAGGCCAGTGTTCCTATTGGCCGGCCTGCATTCAATAGCACCTGCTATTTATTGGATAAATATTTTAATTTATGCCCTATCGGAATGATGGGCGAATTATATATTGGTGGGGCTCAAGTCACCGAAGGATACCTTGGAAAGCCTGAATTAACTGAGCAAAAGTTTATTAAAATGAAGTTTAATGAGTTTGAGGAGACTTTATATAAGACTGGAGATTTAGCCAGCTGGCTACCCAAAGGCCATTTACAGTTTTTTGGTAGAAACGACCATCAAGTTAAAATTCAGGGGTATCGCATTGAACTGCCTGCTATTGAGTCAATACTTATGAAGCATGAGGCTATCTTTCAAGCGGTGGTCGTGATTCGAGAAGAACGGCATAAAGAAAAGTATTTGAGAGCGTATATTGTTTCCGAAGACAAAAATATCAATACGCACCAGATTAAAGAATTTCTGGCTTTGTATTTGCCTGCGTACATGCATCCAAAAGAGTTTTGTGTTGTTTCTTCTATTCCTTTAAAAGAAAATGAAAAAATAGATTTTGATACATTGGAGCGGCAAGCCAGCATTCTGCTTGCGTATAATCCTGAATTATCAAATCAAGAGCTCAATGATACCCAAAGAATTTGCCTTGAGATTTGGCAAAAAGCATTTTTGTCGCAAGTGATTCATCTTGAGGATAATTTTTTTGAACTCGGAGGCGATTCACTGTTAGCCTTACAAATTATTTCAGCCTTAAAAAGCCATTTTAAATTACCAATTCCTCTCTCTGTGCTGTTTGAGTACCCTGATATTATCTCGCTTGCTCATCAATTGGATTTATTGGTTGCAGAAGATAACAGTACGCACGCTTACGCTTCTTCAAGCGTCATTAAATTATCATCGGGGCCTCATAAGACGCCCTTATTTTTGGTTCATCCGGTAGGCGGCTCGATTTTTTGGTATCAACAACTAGCCCAACGATTAAATGGGAAGTACACCGTTTATGGGATAGAGGATCAGAGCATTAATGGTCATTCGCGCCGATTTGCCTCAATTTCGGAGATGGCACAATTCTATTTGGAAGAAATCGATAAAGTATATCAAGGGGAGGAATATTGTTTAGGTGGTGCTTCCTTTGGTGCGACCGTTGCCGTTGAGATGGCGAATCAGTTAATGCGGTCTAACAAGTCTGTTACGTTTTTAGGACTGTTTGATGGATGGGCAAAATACCCAGATTCGCTAATCAAGTCCAATACGATGGGACTATTGAGCAAAAATGTGGAGATAGGGCAACAAACGAGTGAACACCTCCAAGAACTAGAAGAGTATAGGAAAAAACTACTATTAGCATTTGAACTTCCTACTATTCGTTCCGACATTACGTTATTTAAAGCAAAGGATCTTTGGGATGCTTTTGTTTTAGCGGATGATCCTTTTAACGGATGGGAGCCTTTTGTTGAACATAAGATCACAGTTCATGCGATTCCTGGAACACATGAATCGATGTTTTTTGAATCCAATGTGGATCATTTGGCAAATCTGGTGGAATTAGAAGCTTTTTTGAAAAGAAAACGGTGAATTAATGTGCCTGTCTACCTGGTGATAATGACTGTCCGATCATCGCAATAGTTGTGCCTCTATGGCAACTATCTGAACGTGGAAAAAACGCAACCTCAACGCTCAAGGTTAATATTATATTATACAATGTCATATTACTTGCACAGGAGTATAATATTTATTGCAAAAGCCTCCGTTGGGGAATCTTTATTTTGTTGGGGTACTTTGCAGGAAGGTACGAAATTTCCCTCCAGACCCTTGTAACCGTTTCCGGCTTGGTTGTTGTTATCACACTGGTATAAAGAGAATTTAAGTAGCTTTTTACTAGGCCTAAAGAGCGAGAAACCTGCAGTGTCCTAGCAACTGCTCTCATTCGAAATCGCTTATCCCGTACAAGGGGTGTCGCGAGATCAGTTTTTTTTCTCGACCCAGCTTAACTGCTTCACGCAGAATCTCATTTTTCAATGTCTTTTGTCCAAGAATTTGCTCAAGTTGCTTAATGCGTTTTTTCAACGCCTTGGCTTCGCTTTCAGGGATGACTTCTTCTTCTGTTTTAACGCTGGTCAATGCACCATTCTCCATTATTTTCCGCCAGTAAAATAGTTGACTGGGAGGAATACCGTGTTTGCGAGCAATAAAGGATACCGTTACGCCTGTTTGGTAGGTTTCATGAACTATTTGTTGTTTTTCGTAAGCTGTCCAACGTTTGCGCTTACCACTGGAGTGAATTATTTCGTTACATTCTATTGTTGTTATAGTCATATTACTAGTCCTATTCCTAGTCGTTAATTTAAAACTAGGTGGACCGGTTTATTTGGGGGGCACTACACATTAGTGGAAGGATTTACCTCTAAACGCATATAATGTAGACCGTCACTTATAATTTTTGCCTGCATGTATTTTTGATAAAATGCGAGAGACACTGTATTATCTGCCAATACGAACCATTCGATTCTGCCACAACCATTCTTAATTGCAATTTTCTTTATTTTTTCCATCAATAAAGTAGCTCCTTTCATACGACGATACGATTTCTTTACATATAAGTCATTAATATAAAGGTTTTTTGAAGGAAAATTGACAGTAAAATTTCTATTATCCATTGTATAATTTACAAATCCAGCAAGCTGCTCATTCATTATTAATATTAAAAAAAAGCCAGAGGATTATCACAAAATATAGCTTTCCTAAAGTCTTCTTTTGAATAACTAAAACGATGTAGAACACCTTGCTCATTTAAATCTTCTTGGAGAGAAGAGTAAATAAAATCAAGATCTTCTACCGTCGCAGTACGTACAAATTTTTGCATGAGAAAAAACTCTTAAAAAGGAAAATTATAACAAACTTGCTTTAATAACTAAATGAAGAGTAAATTCATTTTATGCTACACTCATTTTCCTTCATGTTTCATCTGTTTTTAAATGCTTAAAAAGTTTCTCAAAAACAAGTATCTAAACTTCTCTTTAGTGTTTTTTTTAATCATATGGAGCAGTCTCTTAGGACTTGAAGCAGAAAAGAAAATATCCTCCAGCCAGGTAATGCTTCTCGCGGCAAAAGTCGAATTTTTGGTCCACATTTTTTCAATTTTTTTATTTTACCTATATATTTTAAATCCAAATCTCCGGATAGAAGCATCTTAAAATGGTTGGTTTTAACCAATATTTTTTTATTCGCTAATGATTTGACCTATTACCTATAGGGCGCCGTCAACTAAATTTTTGAATTTTCAAAAAAGTAGATTTGCCGGATTTTAGGCGCCAAGCAGCTCCTTGGCAGCATCACTCCAAATTTCTTTAGTCTTTTGAAATTGACTTCTTCGTTGCGGGTCGATGTGCTCCCATTTTCTGAGGTAAAAAAAGCACCCCAAAGAGGTTTTTTCCTCTTTGTTGCCGGCTCTGACTCATCTCTGATTTCATGCTGAATGGCGACTAAAGTCAAAGCGCCTCGTTCAATTACCTCTTGAGTCAATTCTTCCCGGGTATTTTTTTTGCTTTTGGAACAAAATTTTTTTTCTATTTGGGAGGGCGTCAAAACAGTCCTTGACAATAATTTATCAAAGTGTATGAGGACTGAATGCTTTGAATTTTGGTTTAAAAGTAGTTGAATCATCGGTTAGTTCTGCTCGTTATACAGCTGCAATATCTTCGTCTAACTTATATATGACTGAAGGAGGGAAGGAATTTATGCAGGAGGTGAACGAAACTAAGAAAAAGGATAGTGATGCACCAAGTGGTCGCTGTTCTTTGATGTAAACTTAATTGAAGGCCATGGGCCCAAACATGGACCGCCTATGATTACAAACTATTAATGTCATTATTAAGCTCTTTGATAATCAGCATTACCGCATCATCCATAATTGTTTTTTTCGTATCGCTGTATATCAGATCAAATAAC
Source organism: Legionella lytica (assembly GCF_023921225.1). Taxonomy (NCBI): domain Bacteria; kingdom Pseudomonadati; phylum Pseudomonadota; class Gammaproteobacteria; order Legionellales; family Legionellaceae; genus Legionella; species Legionella lytica. The sequence continues at coordinate 2,710,677 of NZ_CP071527.1, read as the reverse complement.
GGACAGGAGCTTTCATTGATAGGTCCTACAGGTTCAATAGAGCTAATATCCCTTTTGATTTTAGAAAGGATGTTCTTTTTATCAAAGGAGAGATGTTCTAGGCCGATGAGCTTATCAATAGTATTAATTAATGCGGAAGACTCAAATGCCATGAAAATGCGTTCTTCTTTGAGCTTTTCTTTAATCAATTGCCGCATTTCTGGAGATGCTTCATTTTGGAAGAAAAGGTATTTGGAGTAAACGATTCCTTCCGTATCTTCCTTGATCTTGCTGGATATTCTTATTGCCTCAGCGGTACTTTGATTTCTTAGAAAATCCCCGATGCGCTTAATTAAGATACTATTAAATTGATGGTAATTATTGTCTAATTCACTCGTAATTGAGCTAATAGTCAAAAGCTTCGCCCGCACGTCAATAATACAATAGAAGATAAGAACTACAGCAGCATTAATAAATGTTTCTGAGATGATGGTCAAAAAATTTTCATTCAATGTGAAGAGCGGAAAACTATTTTTAAATAAGCTAAGGGTTAAGCTTGGCTTTGATGTCTCGGTCACAATAAAAATGAAATAAAAAACAAGACCTAATATAAAATATTTATGTCGAACTATTTTTTTCCAGAGCATTTCTTAGATATTACTTTCTTAATAGGTTTAAAATTATAGAGGAGAAAACTCACCCAACAACCGCTTGATTATAATTTAATGTAGCGGGTAGGAATTTACCAGTATACACGTAGAACAGGCCAATACCAATAAAAATCAGCATATAGTCAATCCATTGGGGCTTCACAGTTGAGACCACTCAACCATGAGGTTTTTAAACGGATTCTTTTTGCACAACGGGAAGGTGTGCTATGATTTTATCATAATGGTGAAATAAAGGTCTTTATGTATATTAAAGAGAATGGCCAGGAAATTAGCCTAGAGATAAATGAAGAGGGCAAATTCCAAGATGGCGAAGGTACTTCATATCATATTACGCACCATAATTCTGGCTCCTCTGCTTTAGCGGTGTTTGCAGGAAAAATTTTTAAAAAACTATTAGGTGACTATCAGCCTAATTATTATTTGACTTCAGATGATGGAAGAGCCTGTAATTTTCTAGAAGGATTTGCGGATTTCCAGTTATCGCAAAACTCTCTTCTTAGTGTTGAATATCAGGGGGGGAGTTATCCTTTTAGTCGGGTTAAAAACTTTTCTGCCATTATTATAGCTGGTTATTATTTGGGCGAAATCGATTGGGATTGTTCTAATATTGGCCTTGTCCCTGCAAAGGGGGCAGATACTAAAGCCTATGATTTAGTTGCAGTGAGAATTGATCCTGGGCATAGTTTTCAATTTAATCAAGTAGCTGCTTTTAATGTTGGGCACTTTGAAGAGGTCCTAGATGATCCATTTCGCATGATTATTGGAGGTATTAATTATCAAGCATTTAAAGATGGGCACACAGAAGGAATTAATGATTATTATTTTCGTGATTTATTTAAGGATTTGTCCGCGGCTAGTGATGAATTAGATAGCTCCGATGAGGACGTTCAATTAGACAGTTTTAGTACTACCGGAGTATTAGCCCCTTTAAATAATCTTGGTTATAAAATTCCTGAGCTTAAAGAACTACTTAATAATGCTCAGGAAATTGAAGAAATGATGAAGAAAATTATATATTTAGAAGGGGATTTACTGCAAAAACTTGCGGAAGAATCAGGTTTGAACCAATATGAAATAAAAAAAATAATGAGCTCTCTTCAAGTCAGACGCTCACGTTTTGAAGATATTTTGAAAAATAATTATAACTACTCTTTTTCGATGTCAGATTTGGGTATTTATTTTCCTGACCAGCCTCGTGAGGAGTTCGGTGATGAGGCGGCTACAATGCCGTCTATTTCTCCTTTCATCCCTATAGTAGAACCCAGCACCTCTTATGTCGAGTTGCCGGAAGGGGCTTGGTATCAATATCAGGAGCCTATGGAGTTAGATGAAGTCTCTGCAGCCTCTTCGGCTCTCCAATTGTCTAGCGCAGATAATTTAGGTGAAAATGAAAATCCGCAGCAGCCTTTAGTAACGCAAGTAATGTCCGCAGGTCTAAAACGAATGGGCGCGGAGCAGGTTGATTTAGATGATGCTCCCCGTCGGCCGAAGAGAAAAGAAAGTGGGGAGGAATTAGCAAAAGATGTACTCGTAGCTAAAAAAAGAAAGGCTAATGCTAGTGGATTCTTTGCTAAAGCCCCTGAAACTAATGAGGATGGTGCTCCGTCTAATGATATAGTTTCGGATACTTCTTATAAAAATCCTTAATGACCTGATTTTAGTCTTTTTCAAATCGTAGTACGTCATTTTAAGGGGGGCATTTGTGTGGTATCGGGCTTCCGTAGGTACCTCGAGATTCCTGCATCATTGATTTGTTGTTCATAAATGAGAACCAGAACATTTCCTTGATGTACTTCTAAATGAATTTCTGCTGCCTGAGTCCGATTAAAGCAAGAGCTTGTTCCTGGGAAACTTAAATGAGTGGCATTGAGTTCCCATTGTAATCCTTTCGAGGAGAGGGTGGCTTGTGGGATTCCCATTAATGAAATTTTGGTTTGTATGGGCAATATGCAATTTAATTGCATGTTTTCCTTAAGCACCACACCGGTTATTGGTGGTGAATATAAAAGACAATTTGTTTCTAGAAAAATATTAATATTATTTAATATGTGATCTAAGTAGCCTCCATTAACTCCAACGACAATCGCAGGTAATAAGTCTTTTTCCTTGAGGTACACTAATGCCTTTTGATAATCATTGCTGTTTTGCTCAGGGAGGTGTATGTGAGAATGGCTTTCCAATAGTTCAGGCAGAACAGAATCCAAATCACCGATGATTACCTCGGGATGAATCCCCAACTCATGCAGGCTATTTGTCGCACCGTCGGTGGCAATTATAGGCCGCTGCATTTCTATGAAAAAAGAAGATACAGGTAATTCACCATTAAGGCATAAAATAGAGCGATAGCTAGCTAAATTAAGGGCGTTGAACATCATAGCGTCTCTTTAACAGAATCAGCAGGAGGCTAATCAATAAACCCGCGATATTGGAGCTAATGACGAAAAAGGAGTTCGTACCACTGCCATATATAATCCATGCTATGGAGCAAATCAGATAGTTAACTAGCATCAACATCGACAAATCTTGGGTGGATTTTGTTTTAATGGATTTTATAATTTGGGGTAATAGACCAATAAATGATGTAACAAAAGCAACAATACCAGAACACATAATAAGAGACACATTTTCCTCCGCTCAGACGAATGAGATCAGGTTCAAAGGGTTGGTTTATCCTCTCAGCCAGATTGCTCATGGCACCCCTAATGTACAAATATTATTCTATCATGAATGAGGCTTAGTGCCAATATGAGAACCTATTTGCAAGAAAATGGTTTACCTTGTTAGACTAGTGAAACGAATATTTTTTATCCAGGAGGAACCTATATGATAACGATTGATCTATTTAAAAATCATCAACACACTTTATCTGATTTAGCGAAAATTTGGTATGAGGGATTAGGACGTATATGGTTGCCAGAGGTGTCTTTAGAGCAGGCTGCAGAACGCTTTCGTGATCATGCAAACTCGGATACGATGCCGTTGACTTATGTGGCCCTGCACGAAGGCAAAGCGGTTGGCATGTGCAGTTTACGTGAAAACGATGGTATTCGGCCTGATTTGACACCGTGGTTAGGTTCGCTTGGGGTTGATGAGGCATATCGAGGGCAGGGTATTGCGCGCCAATTGGTGGAAGTTATCAAGCAAGAAGCAAAAAAATTTGGTTTTACTACGCTGTATCTTTTTGCCTTGGATCACACTATCCCTGAGTATTATCAATCCTTAGGGTGGGAAATCATTGGAACAGATAAATTTAGAGAGCATCCTGTAACGGTCATGAAAATATCAGCATTTTAAGTAAGTGATTTTATTCATATTTTGGTTATTTTGTAATATTTTTTTTGCAATTGGGTTAATTGTCTACTAAATTTATGTTCACTAGCGAAAATTATTTCACTAGTTTAAAAATATAATTTAGGAGAAATTCTAATGAATAAGGATATTTTTGAAGGAACTTGGAAAGAAGTCAGTGGCAAAATGAAACAAGTATGGGGTAAGCTGACTGATGACGATCTCAAAAAAATCGAAGGTAACCACGAAGAGATCTATGGTAAATTGCAAAAGCACTATGGCTATACCATGGATGAAGCTAAGAAATTAGTACGTGATTTCCAAAAAAGAAAATTTCATTAATAGTCATTGAATGAAATATAAAGAAAAGCCCACAGAATCGTGGGCTTTTCTTTATCCAGGAACCAATCGAATGTAGCCTGGATGCAACGCGGTGTAATCTGGGAGTTATGAGTGCTGCGAATTCATTTTTATTAATACATAAGTGCAATCATCAACAATCCAGTTGCAATAAAACCGATTAAGGCTAAGCTCAAATTCCCACCCGGGATAAGATGGCCTTCTGCAGCCATTACACAAGTTTTTCGGCCTTTCCACGCCATAATTGCGGGTAAAAGTAATAATAAAATTACACAGCAAACTCCGGCATAACTTAATGCATGCAAATAAATTCCTGGATTCAATAATACTACGGCTAAGGGGGGAAGAAAGGTTAAAACAAGGATGTATTTTCCTTGGCTTCCTGATTTTTTTAGTTTTAAGCCATCAGCGAGAAAATCAAATAATCCTAAGGAAACTCCTAAAAAGGCGGTAAGCATACAGATTGAGGTGAAAAATCCAAAAAATCCACTAATCCATTGGCTTTGTACTGATTGGCTCAAGGCCTCTGTTAAGCCACTCGTTGCATGTTCTGAACTCATTAGTGCGATTAATCCATTTTCTCCTTCACGAGAAACCACGCCCATGATTACTGCATCCCAAATAATGTAGCAGGCGAGGGGGATTAATGAGCCCAAAAGAATTACTCGTCTTAATGAGCGAATATCATCGCCAAAATAATCTCTTAAACTGGGAATAATTGATGCATAACCAAAAGAGGTGACTAAGATCATTAATGTCCCGGTGAATGCACGCGCGGAACCTCCCGTTAAGCCTTCAGAGGATGCATGAGGACTGATAATTACTACAAGTAAGGCATAAACTCCTAATTTTCCAAACATTAATCCGCGATTGACGTAATCTACAGAGCGAATCCCTTTATACACAATTAAACTAAAAAGTATAGTGAATAGCATGGAGGTAAGGCTTGTGGGTAAATTAATACCTACTTTATGTAGTAAATTATTAAATACATCACTGCCTCCAGAAATGTAGGCAGAAAGTAAGGTGTATAGTAAAAACAGGTAGGTAATCCACGCAATAATTTGTCCAGGCATACCTAAGGTTGATTTCGCCATAGAAATCATATTACTACCGGCAGGAAGGCGTAGATTGACTTCGAGAACGAGAAGGGCGCCTGCAGTCATGACTAACCAGCAGAAAAATAAGAAGAAAATAGAGTTAGTAAAACCTACTTCAGCTGTAGATACTGGTAGCGCAAGCATTCCACCGCCTATTGATGTACCTACAATGAGTAATATCCCACCGATTAATTTTGAATTGGTCATGTGATATACGCCAAAGAATGTTCAAATATAGAGCAATATGCTACTTTATTTTTCAGTTAAAGTCAATATTAGGCCTTTTCAGGTCTACTTAACCCCCCAATAATCCCCAGAGTTCATGCGCTAAAAGTAAAATGGAAATGAGGAGCACGGCAATCTGAGTTATTTTACCACCAGGAACAATAAAGGTTGAACTGTGGTTTTTTCTTCCAAAATAACACATTAATGCAGGTAAAAATAGTAGCAAGATAATACAGAAAATACCGGCATAACCTAAGGCATGAAGATAGGCTCCAGGATAATAAATTACGATTAATAAAGGAGGAATAAAGGTTAATAAAAACAAGCCAATACCATGATGACCATGGGTACGTAATTTCAAGCCATCAGCGAGGAAGCTGTATAAACATAACGACACCCCTAAAAATGCAGTGAGCATGCAGATGGAGGTAAAGAAATTAAATAAAGCACTAATGGTAGGGCTTTGGACTCTGTTGGATAATAATGAGGCTAAGGCACTGGTTGTGTGAGGATTTTGCATTAAGCTGTCAAGATTTTGACTCCCTTCAGCAGGAATAGCTCCCATAATTACGGCATCCCAGGCTAAGTAACAAAATAAAGGGATTAAAGAACCAATAAGAATGACCTTTTTCAGCTGTTTGATGTCATCATCAAAGTACTCTCTAAGATTTGGGACGATAATCGCAAAGCCAAATGAGGTGATTAAAATCATAATTGTACCGCCAATATAACGGATATTCCCGTGGTGGAAATTTTGTACGTCAATGTAAGGAGCGATAAGAGCAATTAATAAAAAGTAAACGGCTAATTTACCAAACATCAGGGCACGATTGGCATAATCCACAGAACGAATGCCACCATAAACAATTAATCCAAACAATAAGGTAAACAGGGAACTGGCTTGCCAATCGTTAAGATGCAAACCAATTTTGGCTAGTAAGCTATTTAATACATCGGCTCCGCCAGAAATATAGGCTGAAAGTAGGGTATATAATAAAAATAGGTAGCTTATCCAGGCTGTGAGCAAACCATAATTACCTAAGGTAGCTGCTGCCATAGAAACCATATTTTTACCTTTGGGTAGGTATAGGTTAGCTTCAAGGATAAAAAATGCGCCTAAGGTCATAAAAACCCAACACACGAATAGAAAAGCTGATGACTGCCAAAAACCAGTAGCTGCATTGGCAACAGGAAGGGCTAGCATGCCACCTCCTATAGAGGTTCCAACAATTAAAAGAACTCCACCTAAGAATCGTGAATGCATGAGTACACCTTAAAACATCGTTGAATTGTAGCCCGTATTAGCGCGGCGTAATACGGGGATTTTGCTCTATCCTATCCCGCATTACCTGCGGTGACCAGGAGGGAGATAGGCTTTTCTATTTCATCGCGAAATTTACTTTATTTGGTCTCATAACACAGCATTTTTGCGGTGTTCTACCAATAAACCATTGAATTTCAATGCGTCGATTAAATGCACTACCATGGATAAATGCATTATCACCTACAGAGTTCTTATCGCCATAGCCTTCTGGTTTTAGGCGAGTTGCCTGAACGCCATTGGCCCATAAGAAGGTCATCATACTTTCTGCTTGGGCTTGAGATAAGCGTTTTTTACGGTATTCGGTTCCAACATTATCTGTAAATCCTGCAACATAAACCGGGTTATCAGGGTAGAGTCTCAATAGGTCAATAATATGGTTAAGGCCAACATAACGTACTTCATTGAGGCGAGGACTTTCAAACATGAAATACTTATCGGTGGGGATAATCAAGGTCATGGTATCGCCGTATTGCACAAATTGAATATCACATTTGCTTAGGTTCCTGATAATACGGTGTCTGGGGTTAGTGCCTGAGCCTAATATGGCTCCTACCGTACCCCCTACAGCAGTACCTGCCAGTGCCCCTGGAATGGTTCCGGTAGTGGCGGCCCCGATCGCTGTACCCATCGTAGCACCAATTACTGCACCACGGGCAACAAAATTGCGGGGTTTAAAATTATTATAAGGAGGATGTGCACAACTACTTAGTAGACAAGCAATTAGGCCACTGTAAATGATTTTTGTTCTTGTTAATTTGAGTGGCATGTTCACTCCTTAGTTTACGCGATTTTATCATTATTAAACATCTAGTTAAATTTCGCAATGTCGAGAGGCTACTTGGAGTGAGAATTAGCTAGTGTAGCCATTAAAATGCTCTAATGGCTACAAGAGATACATTAAATAAGAACAGGTTGCTCTACGACATGGGTGTTGTTATGTAGCTCTACAGGCTCAAGATCTCCAGGTTGGAAAAATGAAAGCAATGCTCTTTCTGAATCATATTCCGTACTGTGTCGTGCAGTGCCTTTAAATTCATTGAAACACTCGAGGCAGTTGCCTGTTGTTTTCAAAAATAATCCACCGACGGCGATTGATACAGCAAGGCCTAAAGTGGGTTGTACAATCAACATAGGCAAGGCAACAAGAAAAATAGAGGCGTAAAGGGTAATGGCTGCAGAAGCCCAAAAGGTCAGTTCACATACTTTATAACAGTTATGGAAAAAGGCATTAATTCTTCGCGCATCGTATTCACGACCTATCGCTTCATTTGAGGTTTTAAAAAACTCTTCTAATTTATCGGGGCCTACGGGTTCTACGTGGGCAAATTGATGGCTTTGATTTAATAAATTAATGTAGTTTTCATAACTGGTGATAATTGCATTTTGTGTTTTTTCATTTTTTGCGTTACGCAAAGAAGTATTGTAGTAGTTTTGTATTACATTGATGTGTTTTTGTATTTTACCAGCAACTTCCTCATCGCTGATGAGCTGGCTAAGTGTGTTTTTTACTACTTCTAATTGGTCATGGTAACCATTAATGCGGGTTTTAGCGTCTGTATAATATAAGGGCATAATCGCTCTCTTTAAAAATTAATAAGAATTTTTTGTGTAAAATTACTACAGCGAGTAGATAGAAGATCTCGAGTGATTTTATAACACAAAGAGAGAAAAAACCAAAGTAAATGGTTGCTTTTTGAACTTATGCCGGATTAGCCTGAAATCGGCATAAGTTTTGAAAAGAGCATTGTTGGCAAATTGTTAGCTGAGCGGGCTGGGGGGCGCAATGACCTTCCTGAAACTCTTGTGCTAAATGAGTTAATTGATTGTGCCAATGAGCGCGGCAATCGTCCCAGGTTTCTTCTTTTTTTAATGAACTGATACCGCTAACCGATTGTTTTTCTTCACTAAAACCACTACAAACAATTTTCCCCGCTTTTATTTGCATTAAGAGCAAGGCATTAATTTCTTTATCGAGTAATGCATACAGTAATAATTGTGGTTCTTTCGGGCGGTCTTCATACCATGGTCTGCTGCTGGGTAGGCTGCTTTTATAATCAATTACCCATTTTTTATCAGCAACCTCATCAAGTCGGTCAACACGAACATTGAAGTCTAGGCCGGCCAAATTAATGGTGAATGACTGCTCTAAGGCTGAGATAGTAAATGGACTACGTTGCTTTTCCCACTCTAGATAACTTAGTGCTAATCGTTTAAGACGGGTATACTCAACAGTTCGTACTAATTCTGGAAATGTTTCAGGGTGCAGTTGGCTTAATGGTTCTAAAGCGCTATGAATTGCGGTATCAATATGGTGTTCTAAGCTGGCTGAATCTAAGGTAAATAAAGCCTCTTGGCTTTGTAATTTTTGCCATAATAATTCCATGACCTTATGAATTATTTGTCCTCTGGTTTTTGCATCAAGACCGTCATGGGTTTGTGATGATTCTTTGGCACGTAATCGATGCTCAGCAAAGGATTTAAAAGGACATTTAGCCTGATTAGCTAGTAGGGCGGTACCCCCAGAAATTTGTTCTTCGGCTTTAATGGGTAATAGATAATGTTCTTCAATATTTATTAACTGTGTTTCCTGCTGGGGATGGGCCTCTTGCTCTAAGCGAATAAATGCAGGATGCTCGGTAATTAAAGAGCAGGGTAAATTAGGTGTATCACCTTGTAAGTCGGCATAACTGAATACTACGGAGTTGGCACTTTGTTGTAAGCGGTTTAGCGTTTGTTTGGCAAATTGTAATTCACGTGCCGGAAGGCTATGGGGCATATGCCGTTCACGTTGCAATTGTGGGGGAATAAACGCCGATAAACTTACTTTTTGCGGCAGGCATTGATCAGTTAAGCCAGTCATCCACAAGTGGTCAAATTCACACCCTGAGGCTTCTAATAAACCTGAGATTTGGATGATTGAATCAGTTTTTTGGGCTTGGAAAATAGTGTTTTCTACCAACTGCCCTAACATTTCTAAGGCTTCAGTCTTTGTTACATGGGGGCAGAGTAGGCTTAACTGTCTTAATTCATCAAAAAGAAGAGCAAAGCGTGAAAAGCACTGATAATTTGCTGAATTTAACCCATAATCACCAGGAAACGCCAGTATGTTTAAGCGTTCTTGAAAAAGTTGTATCCAATCATGCAAAGAGGCTTCTTTAGGGTAGGCTCTTATTTGGCCAATTAGGGCGGCGAGTTTCGGGGTATAGGTTTGAAGTTCCTTAATAAACTGGGCGAATGGAATATTTTGATCTTCCAACAGAACACTATTTTGTAGATATTCTGCGCGAGCAAGGAATTCTTCCTTTGCGCTACCAAGGTATGGGGATTGCAGCAGCAATGCAGCTTGGTGAGCACTTACGTATTGAGCATCGAGATTTAACCAGCATAAAGCATGAGCAACTAGAGGAAACTCATTTAGCGCTTGGCCTAAGGATACATTAAATACGGCAGGATCAAAATGCTGCGCTAAGAGTCGGCGTATTGCCGATGACTTTTGTTGTAAATCTGGAATCACCACACCAATGCGCTGACTTCCTTCTTGGATTTTTAGGTGTAACCAGCTGATTAATTGCTGGTACTCTTCCTTTTCATCGTTCGCTGCGAGCACTTTGACATTAGATACTCGGGTGGGTAAATCATATTGGTACTGGGGAAATCCTTGGTGTTCTAGGTGCTGCTGCAGCTGGCTTTGTTGTGGAGTGAAATCATCAAAGCAAGCCCAAACCACAGGTCCTGATAATAAAGGGCTGTGTGCATCAATTAGATAAGGAATAAGTTGGCATTCGGCGATTAAATTTTTTTTATTCAATTCTTTATTAAATGATTGCCACCATTGTTGAAATTGGCGTGTTTGTGGTGTGTACTGAAAACTCGGATCATCTGATGCGATTTGCCAGAGTTCGCAACGCTCCCAAGCGCTGATTACGGCCTGCAATAATCCTTCGCTGTAGGTAATATCTGCACGTGATTTGATTAATTTACGCCAGAGATAAAGGCATTGATTGCTGTTTAATAGAGTAGGGTATGTCTCTAGGGGCGCGGTAAAATTAAGCTGTGCATAGGCTTTTACCAAGGCAACACCATAGGGCAGACAGATTGGTTTGTCCACCGTGTTGCTGTTTTGCGTATGAAAATACTGCTGGGTTATGGCATCACTAAGCCTGTTGTTGGGCGTTATAACCGTTGCGCCCTCGGCTAATAAAGCAAACAGTTGTTCTTTATTGTTTAAAACGTGCATCAATGAGCCACACCCCATATTTAGGGGCTATTTTTCTTCTAGCTGGCAAAATGTAAACAGCCCCTGGTTTTATATTTTTTTATGATGCGTCACATGTGCTTTATGCAAGGTTTTAGTCCGTGCTTGGGCGGATACAAAACGTGGTAGACGCATGCTTTTTCTTTTATCAGTATGTAAGATATCGTATACCAGCCACCCACGTAAATACATAGCGGCGCCTCCTGCTGCAATAGCAAGTAAGAAGCCGAAGAGTATATAGCTGTATCCGAGAATGACAAGATAGGAATAGGTTAAATTTTTAAAGCTACTGACTGAAAATAAGGCAGTACTGCCTTTGTCCATAAAGAACAGCAGACCTAGTGCAAAAAAAGGTAGCGATACGATAACCATTAAAAAACCGATAACAAAGGTTCTGGCCATGTAAGGTTTAGGACAGTGAATGATTTGTTTACCAAACAGGGCGCCTGTTGCTGATGCAACGATCATCCCCACTATAATTGCTTCAAAGAGCGGCACGTAGTCTTCAATTCCAATGAGAGATAGAAATGCATCAATTAAAATAGTTCCTACTACGGATAATAATCCAAAGTATACTGCGCCCAGCAAACGAGGGTTGGAAAAGTACAGTGCTGGATCGTGTGTTTTCATGATCTGCTCCTAAGCAACGCTTATATATGTATAATTTTAGTACATTTTTGGTATTAGGTTTGACTTGATTGTGAATAAAAGATAAAGAGGTATCAAAATGACCTGTAAAAAGTATATAATTAGAGTACAAATACTTATAGATTTTAAGTTATGCAAAAATTTGGACACTTCATTTTAAAATTATTTGGCTGGAAGGTTGTTGGTGAGTTACCTAAAGATAAAAAATATCTGGTTGTGGTTGCTCCGCATACCAGTAATTGGGATTTTATGGTTGGGTTATTTGCCCGTTTCTCACTTGGCACAAAAATTAATTTTTTGGCAAAAAGCCAGCTCTTCTTTTTTCCTTTGGGCCTTATTTTAAGAATATTAGGCGGAGCCCCTGTTGATCGCTCTAAAAAGAATAATGCGGTTGATAAAGTGGTGGATTTATTTCATTCCCAAGATGAATTTCGACTCGCGATTACTCCTGAAGGTACTCGTGGACCGGTAACTCGATGGAAAGAGGGTTTTTACCATATTGCTTGCAAAGCAAAGCTTCCCTTAGCTATGGTTGCTCTTGACTATGCATCGAAAGAGATTCGCATTCGCGAAGCATTCTGGCCCACTGGTGATATAAGTACTGATTTTCCACAGATATTGGATTACTACCGCCAGATAAAAGGATGTTATCCTAAAACAGTGCCAGAGTATTTACCTTACAACAAAGATTAATTTAGAAACAATGTAGGTTGTTCCGACTGTTGGGAGGGCTCTTGGATGAGGTAAGTGTCACATTCAAGAGTACCTTTGTCCTAAATTATTCAGGATAATGTGCCGATACGCAAACATTACTTTTTTATAAAAACCAGGGACTAAGGTGACGTGAAAAAGAAAATAGTATTAACCGCCAGCTTATTGCTGTCTCTTCATTGTGATGCTGCTGATTTAATGAGCGTGTTTCAGCAGGCGTTGACCCATGATAATATATATCAAGAGGCTATTCTCAGGACTTTATCTAATAAAGAAGATATTGCTATTAGCAGAGCGGATCTATTACTCCATGCTAATCTTGAATTTCAGCCTTCTGGAGATAAACAATACAGCTATGGCGCGATAGTGCCTGAAATCCAACCCCCACGTAATACCTTACGTAGTTACGAAATGCGGCTTAGTATAACGCAGCCAATCTTTAATTTTGGTGCTTTTTCTCGATACAAAACTTCTAAAATAGCAGCTCGCGAAGCTGTAGCACGCTTGAATTCTGAATTGCAAGATTTAATGTTACGGGTTACTGACGCTTATTTTAATGTATTGCGCAGCGAAAAAAGAGTGTCCTATCTTAAGGCTCATCAAAAAGCATTAATGCGGCAATTGTATGATGTGGAGCAAAAACTTAAGGTAGGAAAAACTACCAGAAGTTATGTCTATGTGGCGAAGTCTTCCTGCAGTGCTGCAGAATCTGATCTTATCTCAGCAGAGGCTCAATTAGCCTCAGATAGGGAATATTTAACTCAGCTTACCTCTTTTGAATATCCTTCTTTAGCTGATTTACATAAGAGAATACCTTTGCTCTCGCCACAGCCTGCCAGTATAGATAAATGGGTGCGTAAAGCACTTGTCGGAAATTGGACGGTTAAGGCAAATCAATTGAAGTTACAATCATCCCGGGAAAAAATAAAAGCCAATTATGGAGAGCATTTACCTACGGTTAATGCCAAATTATTGTATGATGATAATGCATTTCACTATGCGGAAGGTAGTTTGATTGTTGCAGCTGGGTCAAGCAGGGTGCGTAACGCGGGCGCGTTTCTTAATGTAAATGTTCCCATTTATTCAGGGGGATTAGTCGTTGCTTCTACACGCAAAGCGAAATATAACTTTCGCATTGCTCAGCAGAAGTTAGAACATTCTGTCAGAGAGGTAACTTATGAGACGCGTAAAAGCTATCGGAATGTTTCAGCAAATATTAAGAAAATTCGCTACGCGAGTGATGCAATTCAATCGGCGCAAAGCTCATTGGATGGTTTAAGGCAACGTTATGTTTCTGGGGCGGGAAGTTTGACTGACGTATTAGCCCAACAAACGCAATTACTGGATGCACAAATGCAATATGAGTCTGCTCGTTATGATTATATTATTAACTTATTACGCTTGAAAAAAGAGGCTGGTACGTTAAGTGCTAATGACTTATTTGCAGTGAATCAATGGTTGCAGCATAGTAAGAAGTCTTGAATATTACCACGTAGCCCGTATTAGTGCAGCGTAATATGGGAACGGTACATGAATCAGGCTTCGGTGACAGTCTTCAATCCAACGTCTTTCGATAAAACTTATAACTAATAAAAATCAGCACAATCGCAAATACAATAATTGGCCAGATATTCGGTAAAATATCCATAAAACTGGAATTCTTTAACATGACATCCCCAGGAAATAAATTACTAAGCCATTGTGCCCAGGTGGGCATGGAAGCAGTGGGAAATAAAAAGCCTGAAAATAAAACTGCAGGGAGCGTATAACTTCCGGCGATTTGTGATGCTTGGAATTGGGTTTTGGCAATACAGGAGGTGGCAATTCCAAAGGATAGGTTCGCAATAATAAAAGGAAATGCGGCCAGAGTAAGCAAAAGGATGCTGCCGTAAAAAGGAACTTTAAATAGAAAAATCGAAACAAACAATATAGAAAAAAATAGAATATAGCCTAAAAGAATATTAGGTAATAACTTACCGATGATGACCTCGAGCGGATAAATAGGGGTGATCAATAACATTTCCATAGTACCACTTTCGTATTCCCCGGTAATGGATATCGCCATTACTAAAGCCAGAGATATAGTTAATATGGTTGCTAATAAGCCCGGGAGGGTATGGTATTGAGCTTTAACTGCGGGATTATATTTGGCATGGGTATCGATAACAAAAGCAGGTTCTTGTGGCTCAAGATATTTTAAAGGCCCCTGGGCAATTTCTTTTAAGGTGTTTTTAACGATCGATGCGGAAGCATGAAAGGCATTATTAATCACAGTTGGATCGCTGGCATCTCCTTCTAAAAGAATATGAGGTGAATCATTGCGAATCAGATCACGAGTAAAGTCTTGAGGAATGTGAATGACAAAACGAACAACCCCTTGTTTTAATAATTTATCCGCTTCAGCTTCGTCCTGAATGACGTTTTGAATCTTAAAATAACTGGTATTGCGAAATGATTGAATCAGACTGTCGGTTATTGGGGATTGATCTTTGGCAACCACAATAGTCGGAATATGCCGCGCATCATGATCAATAATTAGGCCAAACAATACGGCCTGTAAAAAGGGAGTAATCAGCACGAAGATATAGGTGCGGTAATCACGCAATATTACCCTGAACTCTTTTTTGAACATGCCCCATAGCCGTAGAGAGCGATAATTTGTAAAGTCCATAGCTTAGGATTTCCCTACTTGATGTTTTGTCATCCAGACAAATACGTCATCCAACGAAGGCTGAATCATTTGCCAGGTGAAGTTTGGGTTTGCTAAAAAAGGCTGAATAGCTTTATTTAAGGCTTCCTTATTTTTCCCGCTGATGTGGAGCGTATCCAGTAAGGTAATTACTTGCTCTATTTCTGGAAGCACTTCGAGCTGTTTGGCTAGTAACAGAAGATTCTTTCCTTGTACTTTCCATGTGGTTAGGTTGATGTCACGAATGATTTCGTTAATTTTTCCACTGAGTAGTAAATTTCCCTCGGAAATGTAAGAAATACGATGGCAACGTTCAATTTCATCCATATTGTGAGAACTGAGCAATATGGTCATTCCTTCTGAAGACAAATCACGCATGATTTCCCAAAAATCCATGCGCGATTCGGCATCCACACTTGCTGTCGGTTCATCCAAGAGCAATAAAAAGGGTTGGTGTATTAACGCGCAAGCAAGTGCGAGGCGTTGTTTCCAGCCACCGGAGAGCCCTCCTGCTAATTGATCTTTCCTTGAGCTAAGCCCGAGATGGGCCATTATTTGTTGAGTGGCGCGCTTACGATTAAAAACTCCATAGAGCTCCGCCATAAATAAGACATTTTCGTAAACCGTAAGTTGCTTATATAAGCTGAAATGCTGAGGAATATATCCCACATGTCGGCGAATTGTTTTGGATTGAGTCAATATATCATAGCCAAGGCATGTTCCTGAGCCGTGATCGGGAGTTAAAAGGCCGCATAACATACGAATGGTAGTTGTTTTTCCGGAACCATTGGGTCCTAGAAAGCCGTAGATTTCTCCAGGTCTGACTTGTAGGCTTACATTAACAACAGCAGGCCTATGCTCAAAATTTTTCCCTAAGTTTTTAACATCAATAATTAAATTATTTTCGTCCATATTTAGTTATTGTTATCCAAAAATACAGTAACTGGTTGGCCAGGATGGATCGCCACCTTATTTTCTGTAAGTGGAAGGGCTTCAACTCGGAATACTAGTTTAGTTCGCTCTGCATCACTAAAAATCACCGGTGGGGTGTATTCTTCCTTTGGAGATATGTAGGTGATTTTTGCTTTGATGGTTTCGGATTGCCCATCGCGAGCAACATGGACCTGCTGGTTTAGCTTGATGATACTGAGTAATGGTTCAGGAACATAAAAAATTACTTTTGATGAGCCGGAGGTCAGTAATGACAGTACGGGCTTATTGGCTGGTACTTGCTCATGTTCGGAGAAATAGGTTTGAAATACTAGTGCATTAACTGGTGCGGTGACGGCTTTTTGTTTTGATGACCATTGTGCCTGGCTTTGTTGGGCTTGTACTTCTAATAGATTGGCTTCAGCTGCTTTTTTATTGGCAATTGCTGTAGTTAAGTCATCACTGCTTTTTTCCAACTCTTCTTTGGAAATTACCTCTTTTTTGAATAAAAATAGATTTCGTTCGTGGTTCTTTTGTTGCAAAGAGTAGTTTGATTCATGTTTCTTTTGCTCATCGCGAGCTTGTTGTACACGTGCATTGGCAGCGAGTAGTTCTGTATTTTCGGGGGAGGGCTCTAAGGTGAATAGCAGTTGTCCTTGTTTAACCGTATCCCCAGCGGTTACATTGAGTTGTCTTAGCTCCCCGGCATAATAAGCAGAAATATAAGTAAACTTTCCTTGAACATAGCCAGGCAATGAAACCTGCTTGTCGTGTTTACAACTCGCAAGTGTCAAACAAGAAATAAGAGTTAAGAGAAAAACTCGACATGTGTTCGCTTTCACAAATGGATTATCCTTTCCAAAAATGTGTTATCTTTTTGATAAATTTTTTCAAAATCGGGGTTGAGGGCGGTTCAACTGAACTTGCAATTAAATCAAAATCCCTAAATCCCAAATGGTGCAGTTTTACCATGATTACATAAATTTCATCATTATTTAATTCTATTAATCCACTATTTAATATATTTTCTAATGTATTTTTAGCATTAATTTGTTTAAAAAGCACCTGCTCAAGACGAGAAATATTAGGTTTATTTTGTTCCTGTAGAAAAACAACATTTTGATTTTGCTGAGTGTTCTCATTAGCTACTGGATTTATATGAGTTTGAGTTTTCTCTATCAGTTCTTTAATCTTTTCTGTTGGTAAATTACTTAGTGCATGTCGCACTAGATTCATGAAGACAAATCGTTCACTAACTTTTTGGAGTGAAGGATAGAGGGTTTGATGAGCCTTTAAAAAGTTATAAAAACTAAGTATGTCAACGCGTAATAAAACCATATCTGTTTTTGCGATAACTGATGCCATCCTCATTCCCTGTGGGGAATGAAATCCAGAATCATTTAGACCAATTGCGTTATTAGGACCTAAGGTGATGATATGTCGGGGATTGGTTTTTCTGATTCTTCTTAATGATTTGGATACAGATGCTGTTCCTGAAACAATGAGAAAGAAGCCATCAAAATAATCTCCTTCGTTGACAATAACTTCATTAGGTTGCACGTAAACTTCCTCTACTAATAGGGCGAGTTGATGGATTGACTCTGGGGGCAGCAAACAAAAAACTGGATATTTAACAATATGTTGTTTACGTGCTTCGATAGGGATATAGTTTTCTACAGCAACTTCTTTCATCAAACAACCATCGCTACAAGATTATAGAGACTATGATATGGAGTATAGAACAATGGGCGTGATTTTTCAGGTTATTTTGATTTTAATTTCGTCATTTAGCTTTCTTTTCGTTCTTTTGTTTGATTGTATTTCTTTTATTTTGATTGGAAATTAATAAATAAAGAGAGTTAATGCTTGTATTTTTGTAGCAATATGGTGTTTTTACCTCAACACCCGTATTACGATTTCGTCTAATACGGGTTACGAGTAGATTTTTTGTCGCGGAATTATCTTTTTAGTACGGCTTTTCCTAGATAAGGCAGGGAAGAAATTTCATTTATCCGCAGTAATTGATTGTATTTGGCAATTCGGTCAGTACGGCACAAAGAGCCTGTCTTAATTTGGCCGCAACCGGTTGCAACAGCTAAATCTGCGATAAACGTATCTTCTGTTTCTCCAGAACGATGCGACATTACACAACGATAGCCATTTGCATGGGCTAATTGAATGGTTTGTCTAGTTTCACTCAGGGTACCTATTTGATTTACTTTAATAAGAATTGCATTGGCAATACCTTGCTCAATTCCTTCGCGTAGAATTTTAGGGTTAGTAACGAAT
This sequence comes from Legionella lytica, assembly GCF_023921225.1. Lineage (NCBI taxonomy): Bacteria > Pseudomonadati > Pseudomonadota > Gammaproteobacteria > Legionellales > Legionellaceae > Legionella > Legionella lytica. The sequence continues at coordinate 2,692,208 of NZ_CP071527.1, read as the reverse complement.
ACATCATCACCAACTAATTGGATTTTTCCACCAAGTTGGCGCGTTAATTCCTTCCAGCCGGTCCAATCTTTCTCATCCAGACCATCTTCAATACTGACAATTGGGTAGTTGGAAACTAGATCGGCATAATAGCTAACTAATTGTTCTGAGCTAAATTGTTGATTCTCTGAGGCCATATGATAGTTGCCTTGTTTATAAAGCTCAGAGGCAGCAACATCAAGGGCAAGTACTATTTCGTCGCCCAATTTAAAGCCGGACTTACTAATCGCTTCGCTAAGCAGATCTAAAGCTTGGCGATTTGACTTTATGTTTGGAGCAAAACCACCTTCATCACCTACAGCAGTATTTAAACCTTGTTTTTTTAATACCGATTTCAGCACATGAAAAATCTCTGTGCCCATCCGTAAGGCTGTTGGAAAATCAGAAGCGCCCACCGGCATGATCATAAACTCTTGAATATCCACGTTATTATCAGCATGTGCACCGCCATTTAGCACATTCATCATGGGCACGGGCATACTCATCATTTCGCCTTGATTTAACGCGACGTATAAAGGTTGGTTAAGCGTACTTGCTCGAGCTCTGGCTGCGGCAAGGGAAACGGCTAGGAGTGCATTGGCGCCTAAACGTGATTTATTTTCAGTGCCATCTAATTGGCATAAAGCGAGATCTAAAGCTTCTTGATCTTCGACAGAACTATTTTTTAACGCGTGATTAATTTCGCTGTTTACGGAAGTAACCGCTTGTTGTACTCCTTTGCCACCATAACGTTTGGAATCATTATCGCGCAATTCGCAGGCTTCGCGGCTCCCGGTTGAGGCTCCAGAAGGCACACTTGCTCTTCCCATGAGCCCATTATTTAAAATAACGTCTGCTTCAACTGTAGGATTACCTCGTGAATCTAAGATTTCACGGGCATGTATTTTAGTTATTTGCATGTTGTTTCCCGATTATTGTTTTTGTTATTTGTAGTTCTACTATTTTGGTCGGAATGAAACAGCTTCCAGCCTAAAAACATGCGTAAACGTTCGCAATGACAGCGTTACAAACGTACAGCACCTAATTTTCTTAAAGCTTGTGCTAATGGAAATAAAGGAAGTCCAAGAATAGTGTCCTCATTTCCTTTTACCTCTTGAAATAACCATTTACCTTGAGTTTCATAGTGATACGAGCCACAACTATGATAAGGTTTTTCGCTCGCGAGGTATGCCTCGATGGTTTGCTTGTTTAATTGGTGCACGGTTAAATCAGCTACTTCGTGGTGTTGCCAAACTATTTGGTTATTTTTTGCAATACAAAGACAAGAAATTTGTTGATGAGTTTGGCCGCTTAAGAGACTTAGTTGTTCAATTGCTGTTTGATGATTCAGTGGTTTATTGAGCAAGGTTTCACCGAGTACACATAACTGATCGGCGGCAATAATAAAATGTTCTGGATAATGCAGGCTTACATCCAGTGCCTTGTGAGCCGCAAGTAAATAACCTAATTCGAGTGTGTTGGGGCTATCGAAAGATTCTTTAAGTGCTTCTTCATCGCAATGAGAGGGGATAACCGTAAACTCAATACCTAGCGATTGCAACAATTTGCTGCGTATATTGGAACCTGAGGCAAGGATTATCGGTTGTTGCCATAAAAACTTAGACATAAATAGCTACCGTAGCCATTAATGAGAAACCAATAATTACAAAACTAAAGTCCCTCAGATTGCAACAACGCTCCACCATAACACAGCGCTCTAAACCATGTAGGGTACCTAAATAAAGGAAGGTTCCTGCTGAAGCTGCCATTAAAATCGGATCAAAAATGGAATTTGTTTCTACCCCATGACCAAAATACCAGCCAAAATAAATTCCTAAAGGGGTCATAAAACTAAACAGAATGAAAAAGAGTAGGTTTTGATTCATCGTCATTGAACTTTTATTCAGTTGCACTGCAATAGCAAAACTCTCAGCCCATTTGTGGGTGATAATTGCCAAAAACAGCATAATGATTACCGAGTTATAATGAGCTAAACCCAAAGCAGCACCAAGCATAATGGAGTGAACGGAGAGCATTCCCCAAGCTAATAAGGCAAAGGCGGGATGTTCTGCATTGTGGTGATGGTAGAGCTCTTTACCTAAATGTTCAAACCATAAGAAAACTAGAAAGACGGCTCCGGTAATAATGAAAGCAAAAGGATAGTTATAACCCATGGTGTTAAACATGGAGTTCGCTTCAGGCAACATATGCAATAAGGCTGCGCCTAAAAATACTCCCGTTGCTAGAGTTTCTCCAACAGGAAAATCAATATGCTTATCGTCTTTAATGCGTTTTTTAAAGGGGTACCAGCCAGCCAGCAAAATCACGACGAAAATGGAACATGCAAAGATTATTTTTAAACTGGTAGCAGAGAACATGAATCATGCCTATCTTGGAAATCGTAAAGTTTTGGGGGCATATTTTACCTAAAAAAAGGCTGGAGGTCACGTAAATATAGCTAGGGCAGAATACTACGCTCACACCAACTGTACATTGAATTGGCTCGAGGGATGATTGGGCTTGCTTTTTATTCTGCAGTAATTTGAGAGAAAAACTTAATCAATTTATTTCTGGTGCATGACGTCATGCAAACTAAACAGCCGAATCTCTTTAATATCTGATTGTAGTTTCAGAGCTAAGATTACTTCTTCGTGCAGTTCGTTCCATTGCGTAAAGTGTTCTTTACAAACAATGTCAATGCTGATTTTTCCATCCAGATAATGCAAATTCCAAAAGAGTATATGGGGGAAATTAAGATGTACTTCAGTGAGTAATTGCTCATAGATTACTTTGCGACTTGGTAAGTGTAGGGATGGGCTTGAAACTTCGTCATCCTCAGGGTCAACATGCACAATCACATCGCTAACACTATCAATTTGGTTAATTAGTGCGTGATGCACATGCTGTGCGATGTAATGCCCTTCGGACACTGATATTTTGGGAGAAACTAAAATATGTACATCGATAAGTACATTTTCGCCCATAAAACGACTACGTAATTGGTGGATTTTTTCTACGCCAGGTACATTTTGAATTACGTGTTCAATTTGAGCCAAGAGTCCAGGACCTACCGCGGTATCGACCAGCTCTTTAATGCTGTGCCAACCATAATCCCAGCCCATTTTGGCTATCATTAGTGCTACAACAATGGCAGCAATCGTATCGAGATAAGTGTATCCAGCTAAGCTACCTATTAGTCCAATTAGTACGACTAAAGAGGAGGCTGAATCGGTGCGATGATGCCAGGCATTGGCAATGATTAATTTAGAGCTAATGCGTTTGCCTATAAGTAAGGTGTAATGAAATAAGGCTTCATTTGCCAGAATAGAGATACATATTACGGGTAAGGAGAGCCATTGTGGCATTGTGTAGCTTGCATGCATGAGTTCGTATACAGAATCCCAGGCAATGCCAATTCCCGCGAGAATAAGCAATAAAGATAATAAGAATGTTGCTGCTGTTTCAATACGCTGGTGGCCGTAAGGATGGGTGTCGTCCGCGTCTAGGCTGCCGTATTTGGAAGCTAATAATACCATTCCATCGGTAATGAGATCAGCAAAGGAATGCAATCCGTCTGCAATCAGTGCATGAGAATGGAATAAAGTACCACCGGTTAATTTAAGCACACCTAATAGTGCATTAGAAATGCCGCCTATAATGGTAACTTTTTTAGCTTGCCAGTATCTGTCTTGTTGTGTCATAGATGGGTCTGTTTTTTTGTCTGCAGTTATTTAAACATGGTTAGCAATTATTTTATATTAAAATTTAAAAACCATGGTTCTATACATGTTGTTTTACATCCTATACACAGACTTATCCACAGAAACTGTGGATAAGTATTTTAAGGTTTTATGACAAAAAAAGGGGTTATAGCCTAGTAAAATAAAGGTTGTTAGTATTTAAAATAAAAAATGTCTTTTTAATATTCGCTGTGCGTAGAAGAGATATCCACAGAAGGATTTGCTAAGTATGGAAATCAGGGTTGGGTATATTAACAAAGAAAAAAATAAAAAACAGTCTTGACTTGGTATATTTTTAAAATATTTTTGAATGCAGCCTGGATGCAGTGCAGCGAAATCGGGGAGTGATGAGCATAGCGAATTCGTCTGTTTGTTAAGTGCTAACCAGGCTATATCTATTCATTAGCCTTGCAAAAATTGTTCGAAATTACCTAACCAACGTTGGGTAATCATTTTGGCGGTGGCTGGTGCATTTCGTACTAGATTTTTAGCAATGGGTGGTAAAAGAGCTAATAATTCTCGATCACGATTGAGATCGGCAATTTTAAACTGGCGATATCCAGTTTGTCGGGTACCTAAGACTTCTCCTGCGCCGCGTAACTCCATATCCTTTTCAGCAATAATAAATCCATCATTGGTAGCGCGCATGATTTTTAAACGTTCTGCTCCTTGAGGGGATAGGGGCGATTGATACAGTAAAATACAATGTGATTGAGCGATACCTCTACCAACGCGTCCGCGTAGTTGATGTAATTGAGATAAGCCTAAGCGCTCAGCATTTTCAATAATCATTAAGCTGGCATTGGGCACATCAACGCCTACTTCAATGACGGTGGTTGCAACCAATAAATTAATTTCACCAGATTTAAATGCCGCCATGGTTGCTTCTTTTTCAATCGATTTCATTCGTCCATGCACCAAGCCAATTCGCGCATTGGGAAGTTGAGCCTGCAGGTTTTCGGCCGTTTCAGTCGCTGCCATGCATTGAAGTTTCTCTGATTCTTCAATGAGAGTACATACCCAATACACCTGGCGCCCATCGGCGATGGCAATTTGTAAACGCTCAACAATTGTTTCACGTTTATTTTGACTTAAGACTGCAGTAGCAACCGGAATGCGTCCTGGCGGTAATTCATCAATAATTGAACTATCTAAATGAGCAAAATGAGTCATGGACAAGGTTCGAGGAATTGGTGTTGCGGTCATTAATAATTGATGCGGAATAAATTGATCCCGCTGTCCTTTTTGTTGTAAGGACAATCGTTGTTCCACACCAAATCGATGTTGCTCGTCAATAATAACTAGGCCTAGGCGTGCAAAAGTGACCTCTTCTTGAAATAGAGCATGAGTACCAATAATCAGTTGGCAACTGCCATCAGCTAAGGCGGCAAATGATTTGCGGCGTTCACCTATTTTCATTTTGCCACTTAGCCTGTAAATCGTTATGCCTAAAGGCTCAAGCCATTTAATTAGATTATTTGCATGCTGCTCGCTTAATAAATCAGTAGGAGCCATAAAGGCAACTTGTTGGCCATTCGCTACGGCTTGCAATGCTGCCAGTGCGGCTACAATAGTTTTTCCTGCGCCGACGTCTCCTTGTACTAAACGTAACATGGGTTTTTTTTGGGCTAAGTCTTGACTGATTTCCTGCACAACACGTTGTTGTGCTTGAGTGAGAGGAAACGGTAATGAATCAATAAAACGTTGGTTTAAGGCATTATCCACTGGTAAAGGGAGTGCACGTAAAGCTTTACGTGACTCGCGAGCAAATTGCATACTAAGACGCTGAGCCAGCAATTCATCAAAGACTAAGCGTTTTAGGGCAGGGTGTTTTCCTTCTTCAAGGGATAGAACTGAAATATCCGGGGGCGGATTATGTAATAACTTAATTGCTTCCGCTAAGGGATAAAAATGATGTGTCTGCAATAAGGCCTCATCCATCCATTCTAATTGTTGTAGTTCCTGGGCACATTGGTTCAGAGCAATAAGCACTATTTGTCTAATTCGGGCTTGGCTTAAGCCTTGAGTTGAAGGATAAATGGGGGTTAAGGTTTCGTTGACAGTGCATTCTTCATTTTCATCCAATAATTGATATTCTGGGTGGGTCATTGTTAATTGCCCATTGAATTCACGCACTTCCCCAAAAGCATGAACCATAGTGCTATTGTTTAGGCCTGCGATTTGTTGTTTGTTAAAATGAAAGAATTGCAGCTTTATTATCCCTGATTGATCATCCACGTAGCAATGTAACATCGAGCGCTTACCCGATTTCACTTCTGTTTTACACACTCGCCCAGCAATAACTGCCCAATCATTAGGCCGTAAATCTTGAATAGGGGTAATACGGGTGCGATCTTGATATTTATAGGGCAAATGGAAAAGTAAATCCTGTACGGTATGAATGCCGCATTTCGTCAATTTGGCTGCTAGCGCAGGGCCGACACCAGTCAATGAGTCACAAGAGTTGGATAGCACAATATTTATTAATGATAAAAATTTTTAGCGTGCAGTTTAACCTGAAATTTCAGTTTATGACAGTTGCCTGTCTTTTTGGTGCTTATTGATCTGGTTGGTTTATTAAAGCACAACCCAGCCCCTTTATTATGCATAAAGTGGTTTTACAATGCCCAAGCATTCTGTTGTTTTAATTAATACTGGTATTATTTATCATAAGTAAGTCCTACAAATTCGCTATGTTTTTGCCAGTCGGATATTCATTTTTTAAAACGTTCAAACATAATTTTCTGAAAAGCTAGTTTTATTAAAATTATACGTCATTTATCAGTATCTTTGCTTTTATTTGTATCAAATCGATTTTTTTTTGGTTTTTGATGCTAATAATAGAACCGTCGATACCCAAAGGGCATTTACTTAAAACCTTTTCATCTGGCACGAAAAAGAGCATAATAGCCATCATTTTTTTGATGGAAAATAAGTCGCATGAAACAAACCGTAGAGCATCTTTTAAGACAGGCTTTAGCCGCTTTGCAACAATCAGGAGAAGTCCCTGCTGAATTGAACGTAGATATTAAAGTGGATCGTTCTAAGGATTCAGCTCATGGTGACTATGCCAGTAATTTGGCATTGATATTAGCTAAACCCTGCCGCCAGGCTCCTCGTAACATTGCAGAGCTTTTAGTTCAAGCCTTACCTGAAGATGCGTCTATAGAAAAGGTAGAAATTGCCGGTGCCGGCTTTATTAATTTCTTTATTCGTAATGATGCGCGTTCACAAATTATTACTGATGTTTTAACGAAGACTGATGGGTTTGGACGTAGCACTATTGGCCAAAATCAAAAAGTTTTGGTCGAATTTGTTTCTGCAAACCCTACTGGCCCCTTACATGTTGGCCATGGACGTAGCGCTGCTTTTGGTGCGACCTTATGTAATGTTTTAAGCGCTGCTGGCTATGATGTTAACGCAGAGTATTACGTTAATGATGCAGGACGGCAAATGAATATTTTGGCCGCTAGCGTCTGGTTAAGATACTTGGAGTTAGCTGCTGAGCCAGTTGTTTTCCCTGCGAATGCTTATAAAGGTGAGTACGTTATTGAAATCGCCGAAATCCTATGGTCAGAGCATGGTAAGGAATTTGTACGCCCTTGGGCTGAGGTGCTTGAAGGCATGCCAGCAGATGAACCGCAAGGTGGCGATAAAGAAATTTATATTGATGCAATGATCGCACGTGCCGCATCATTAATAGGAAAAGATGCCTTTACGCTGTTTCATCAGCATGCATTGAATACAGTTTTAGATGATATTAAAGATGATTTGACGGAATTTGGCGTGCACTACACCAATTGGTTTTCAGAACAGTCTTTATTTGAAGATGGTTCTATAGAAAAGGGCATTCAAGCACTTAAAGATGCTGGACATACCTATGAACAGGAAGGGGCTTTATGGTTTAAGGCTACTGATTTTGGTGATGAAAAAGACCGAGTGCTTGTGCGCGCTAATGGACAAAAAACTTATTTTGCTTCGGATGTAGCTTATCATTGGAACAAATATGATCGTGGTTATGATCGGGTAATCAACATTTTTGGCGCCGATCATCACGGTTATGTAACGCGTTTACGTTCTGCAGTGAAAGCTCTGGGCCATGATGAGAATGCATTGACTGTATTATTGGTGCAGTTCGCGATTCTTTATCGAGGCGGTGATCGGGTTCAAATGTCTACTCGTAGCGGTTCTTTTGTTACCTTACGGGAGCTGCGTGATGAAGTGGGTAATGATGCTGCGCGTTTCTTTTATGTAGCGAGAAAATCAGAGCAACATATGGATTTTGATTTGGATTTAGCAAAATCAGAGTCCAGTGATAATCCGGTCTACTACATTCAGTACGCTCATGCACGTATTTGCTCGGTACTAAGACAATTAAACGAACGTGGCTTATCTTGGGATAAAGCCGTTGGGCTTGAGCATATTAATTTATTAGATCAGCCTCACGAGGTTGCATTAATTGCATTAATTGGCCGTTATACTGAGGTTGTGGAACAGGCCGCTATACAATGTGAACCTCATCAAATCGCTTACTACTTACGTGAATTGGCTAATGGATTACATAGCTATTATAATGCGGTACAACTTTTATGCGAACATGAGCAATTACGTTATGCGCGTTTATGTTTGTTAGAGGCTGTACGTCAGGTATTAAACAATGGTCTGGATTTATTGGGCGTGTCCGCTCCTGAGAGTATGTAATGGGAAGAGAATATAAAACTAAGCGGTCTGGACGGGCGCACACTAGTGCGCCGCAACAGATTTTAGTAATGGCAGTGTGTTTTTTGCTAGGTTACTTTACTGCGACTGTTTTTGATGTTGACGCAATTAGTCATTGGGTTAATTCCCAGGTTTTGGCTCATCATGAGGCCCGCAAAGAAGCGCCAAAGCCTCAACCTGAGCGTCAGGCTGCGATTCCTCCTAAGCCGAAGTTTGAGTTTTATACGTTATTGACCAATGAAAAAACTCCTAGTTCGCAACAAGCCGCAAACAATGCAGCTCGACCTGCGGCCACGACGACTGTCGCAGCAACACCTACTGCAGCTGCGCCTAATGTTACCGCCACAACAGCACAAACCGCGGTAGCTGCCACTACAGTAACAGCATCAGCATCAGCACCCAAGTCTGCCCCTGCGGTAGCTAAAGTTCAGGTTGCTGAGGTACGGCCTATCACACCCGCGGTTAGCCGGGGTTCTTTTTCAGTGCAGGTTGCAGCGTTCAAGGCCCGCCGTGATGCGGAGCAGATGAAAGGAATCTTAACACTTAAAGGGTTTAATGTGAGTGTGATTCCAATTAATCATGCCTCGAAAGGGATTTGGTACCGTGTTGTCGTTGGACCTTATGCAAATCGCTCCTTAGCACAACGAGCGCAAGGTGATTTAGCGCGAAATTCACGTTTACGAGGGATGGTTACTGCGGGTTAGTGAACCCCTGACGTATCCCATATTACTGCGTTAATACGGGATACGTTATCTACATTAACCAGCCATTTTAAATTGATACTTGTTCCAACTTCTGTAGTAATTCTTGTGCTGTTTTGCGTTTTTCTGGTTTTGGATCAATACATGATTTAATGACTGGGCCAAAAAAGCCGCATTTAGGATAAGTGGGCTCAGTTGTTCTTTTAACAGAACCAAGGAAGGATTTTTGAGTACCGGGTCGACGATGTTTTTGTTCTTCTTTCGTAAATTTATCAAATCTACCTTCTATAATCTCTTCTTCCGTTCTTCGAGGGGAGCGTCCAGTGGCCAGCTCCCATAAGATAATACCTAGACTAAAAATATCACATTTGGTGTCTGCGCTTCCTTTACCCTTTATTAATGCGTTTACCGTTTCTGGGGCCGCATAGTTTGGGGTTCCGCCTTCTGTTCCTCGCACTATGCCTGAGGCAATGGTTGTGCCTAGAATCGGAATAGTTAGTGCCTTAACTTCTTTAGCAATACCAAAATCACTAATTTTGGTTTTAATCTCAGGTGTATCTTCAATTCGATCAACCAGGATATTCTCTGGTTTTAAATCTTGATGAACAATCACCTCTCGTGCAAATATACCATGCGATATGTTATGCAAATGTACTACTCCTTTTACAATTTGAATCGCGATGGATAATTTAGTTTTCCAGGATAAATTGGGGAGCTTATCTAATAAATCACGAAGTGAACCTCGCATGAGTTCTGTAACGATCCACGTTGTATTATTTACTTGGGCTTCACCTATTAATCTGATGATTTGAGGATGAGGGGTTGCTTTTTTTAATAGGGCAAGCTCATGTTGTTGTTGCGTATCATATTCAGGATCTTGAGGCATTTTAACTGCTACGGGTTTATTTTCGAGCTGATATTGATGTACTGCTCCAAATGCCCCTTTGCCGAGTACTTTATCGGGGCCTTCCATGACACGTCCATCGGTGAGCTGAATTTTTTGGCGGGGAGGTAACTGGTTAGAAAAAATAATACTCGCTATCAGAGCTATGATTGCCACAGCAATGCCTGTAAGTGCCAAACCTAATAAGATTTTGCCTAAAACGATAATACCGCTAACAATAAATGAAAACACAATGACTCTCTTCTAGCCAATAGGGGAGCGATAGTATCATTCTTAGGCATTGATGTGTATTTTTTTACTTTGTGATCTCGATTTAATAAGACTTAGCGGCGCACAACGACTTGAATATTATCCGCATTTTTTATTGCATGAGGTTTACTTACACCTACAGTAAGTTGAGTTACTTTAAAATTTCCCTGGACGAATTGAGCTACTTGATTAGCCACTGTTTCAATAAGTTGAAATGAGTTCGACTCTACAAATTGAGTGACTGTTTCACAAAGAGCTGCATAATCAATAGTTTTACTAAGGTCTTCTTCGCATGAACTTAAGTCGGTATCAATACTAATATCAATAAGTAATTGTTGGTCAATGTGCTGTTCCCAGGTATATACGCCAATGCGGGTGTTTGCTTTTAAGCCTTTAATATGTAAAGTATCCACTTTTTTCCTACTCATTTGGTTTGTAACTATTTTACCTAAATTTTCTTTCTTAATTAAGTCTGATTTGTATTGCTTATGATAAGATATGCACATTTTTAATAATGTTGGGGTCGCACTATGTATGATCTAAACCAATCTTTATTTCTCCGAGCGTTAAGACGCCAACCTGTGGAAAGAACACCAATATGGATGATGCGTCAAGCGGGTCGTTATTTACCAGAATACCGACAAACACGAGCACAGGCTGGTGATTTTTTAAGTCTATGTAAGAATCCAGAATTAGCTTGCGAGGTAACCTTACAACCATTGCGACGGTATGCGATGGATGCCGCGATTTTATTTTCTGATATTTTAACTATTCCTGATGCGATGGGCTTGGGTTTGTATTTTGCTGAAGGAGAAGGTCCTTGTTTTCAGCACCCAGTACGGGACCTTGAGGCAATTAAAAAGTTACAAGTACCTGAAACCACTGAATCTTTAGCTTATGTGATGAACGCTGTGCGTCTAATTCGTAAGGAAATGCCTCAAGAACTTCCTCTGATTGGTTTTGCGGGTAGTCCATGGACTTTGGCTTGTTATATGGTCGAAGGGCAGAGCACCAGAGATTTTAAGCGTATTCTAAAGCTGATTTATACCGAAAGCGATGCAGCTCATCTTTTATTGCAGAAACTGGCTGTATCTGTAGCGGACTATTTGGGAGAGCAAATCAAGGCAGGTGTTAATGCCGTAATGCTTTTTGACACTTGGGGTGGAATACTCACCCCAGAAAATTACCAATTATTTTCACTGGCTTACATGCAGCAAATTATCCAACAGTTGAAAGCTAATTATCCTGAGATCCCAGTTATTTTATTTACTAAAGGGGGCGGCCAATGGTTAGAGCGTATGGCGGCTACAGGTTGTGATGCTTTGGGCTTGGATTGGACCTGTGATTTGGGTGAAGCACGTCGTAGAGTAGGGGATAAAGTAGCTTTACAAGGTAATTTAGATCCTTCTGTATTGTTAAGCTCAGAGAAATGTATTCGTGAACAGGTTCAAAAGGTATTAGCATCTTATGGACATGGTTCTGGGCATGTATTTAATTTAGGACATGGTATTACTCCAGATGTGCCTCCCGCGCATGTGGCTGCGATGGTTGAGGCGGTGCATGAGTTTAGTCCTTTTTATCACCAGTGAAGGACGTTTTGCGGCGTATTCGTGGAATCTATATGTGTAAGTTAGGCCCATGGCCCAACTTACACCTTATGGGGAGAGGGGTTTATCAGCCCCTAAACTGACGACTCAATTGCAATGCCATTTCAATTGATTGTTCATAGTTTAAACGAGGATCCACCAAGCTATGGTATGCTGTTTTCAGATCATCAGCTGCTAAACCGCGGGCCCCGCCAATGCATTCAGTGACGTTATCGCCAGTTAGTTCAAAATGAACCCCACCTAGATAACTGCCCATGCTACGGTGAATTTCCAGGGCTTGTTGTAACTCTAAAAGGATATTATCAAAATGACGTGTTTTAATGCCATCTGCAGTACTTTCAGTATTGCCATGCATCGGATCGCAAGACCAAGTCACGGGAATGTTCGTTTTTTTCACTGCTTCAATCAGTGGAGGTAATAGACGATCGATTTGTTGTGCGCCCAAACGCGTATACAATAAAAGACGACCTTCTTCCCGATTAGGGTTCGCAATCTCTAGTACCTCTTGCAGCCACTCTGGCGTAGCACTAGGGCCAATTTTTATGCCCAAAGGATTTTGTACACCGCGTAAGAACTCTAAATGAGCGCTGTCAGCTTGGGCTGTTCTCATACCAATCCAGGGCAGATGCGTGGATAAGTTATACCATAAACCATCCTCTAATTGTCGAGTCAAAGCTTGCTCATAATGCAGATGCAGTGCTTCATGTGAGGTATAAAAATCAACTTTCGATAAATTACTGGATTGAATACCATCAATAGTTTCCAGAAAATCTAAAGTATCGCTAATTGAATTAACCAAGGTTTTGTATTCTTCTTTTTGTTGAGAATGTTCTACAAAGCTTAAATCCCAACGTTGAGGATGATTCAAATCGGCAAAACCACTATCCAGTAAAGCACGAATAAAATTTAAGGTAATGCCTGAGTAACTGTATGCCTGAAGCAATAAATTAGGATTAGGTTCTCTAGCTTCTGCGGTAAATTCTGGCGAATTAACCAAATCACCGCGATAACTGGGTAAAGTAATTCCATCAATTGTTTCAAAATCAGAAGAACGTGGTTTAGCGTATTGCCCGGCAATGCGGCCAACGCGAATAATGGGTTTGCGCAGACCATGTAATAAGATCAAACTCATTTGCAGCATGATTTTCAACTTATTGCTGATAATCTCTGGACGACAATCATTAAATGACTCGGCGCAATCACCGCCTTGAAGAATAAATGCTTCACCTCGTCCCGCACGAGCAATTTCTCTTTTTAAATGTTTTACTTCACTACTGGTAACCAGTGGTGGCAGCAGGCCCAATTGATCCACAGCCTTTTTTAGCTGGGTTTCATCAGCATAGTTTGCAGCTTGCAAATAGGAGCGCTGGAGCCAGGAAGTCGGCGACCATTTTTGCATAATAAATCCAAGTGACTTTTTCGGTGTCTAAGTATGGAATAAATGGACACATACTGCAACAGGGCCTGCCTACATTTCTACTCTCTAGGCCTCAATGCTCCGATTTCCGTGCTCCGATTTCCGTGCTCCGATGCTCACATGTTGGTGTATGCTGAGTTTCGGTATCCAGAAATCGGAGCATTGAGGCTCAAGCTAGCTAAATGTAGACCGGCCCTTGCTCATTATGTCTCCATTTTCTTCGAAGTCGTAAGTAGGGGGGACAATCCCGTATTACGCTGCGGTAATACGGGCTACATCCTGGATAGGCAAACAGCCATTCAATACTTATTTTAAAATCAGGCCTTGAAATTTCTAGTTATTGTCCCCATGTGTAGAGTTCAGGTTAGTCAGGAGTTATTTGGATGAGCAAACACGAGAAAAAAGATTGGAATAAATTTAAAGAAGAACACCAAGCTCACGAGGAGCAACCTACTGAAGAACAAAGTGATGTTGCTGAGCCAGTTTATCATGAAGAAGGCTTGGAGCATGCGAATTATAAAGAATTAAGCGAGCAATTAACTCTTGCTGAGCAAAAAGCCCATGAAAATTGGGAAAAGTCTGTACGTGCTATGGCTGAGTTAGACAACGTTCGTCGTCGTGCTGAACGTGAGATTGCTAATGCTCATCGATATGGTGCTGAAAAACTAGTCAGCGCTTTATTACCGATTATTGATAGCTTAGAACAAGCTCTGCAATTGGCGGCTAAAGCAGAGGATACTGCGATGCGTGAAGGTCTCGAATTAACGATGAAATTATTTGTCGATGTATTGCAGAAATTTGATGTACAGCAACTGGATCCGATGGGAATGCCTTTTGATCCTCAAGAACATGAAGCAATGACTATGCAAGATGCACCTGATGTTGCGCCGAATACAGTTATTGCCGTATTCCAGAAAGGGTACAAGCTCAATGATCGCGTCATTAGACCTGCACGCGTTATTGTATCAAAAAAATAAATCAGGAAATGGGTTGAAATCAGGGGGATATACCCCATATGAATTTCATCACATAGTGAAAAATATTAATTTGGAGTAAGAATAGAATGGCAAAAATTATTGGAATAGACTTAGGTACAACTAATTCATGTGTCGCGGTAATGGAAGGTGATAAGCCTCGTGTTATTGACAACGGTGAAGGTCATCGTACAACGCCTTCAATTGTTGCCTACACTGATGATGGTGAAATCCTAGTTGGTCAATCTGCAAAACGCCAATCAGTAACCAACCCTGAAAAAACATTATTCGCGATTAAGCGTTTAATTGGCCGTCGTTTTGAAGATGGTGTCGTACAAAAAGACATTAAGATGGTTCCATACAAGATCATCAAAGCGGACAACGGTGATGCTTGGGTTAAAGTACAAGGCCAAGATAAAGCACCACCACAAATTTCTGCTGAAGTTTTACGTAAAATGAAAAAGACTGCAGAAGATTATTTAGGTGAAGAAGTGAAAGAAGCGGTTATCACTGTACCTGCTTACTTCAACGATTCACAACGTCAAGCGACTAAAGATGCAGGCCGTATTGCTGGTCTGGAAGTAAAACGTATTATTAACGAGCCTACTGCAGCTGCTCTTGCTTACGGTATGGACAAAAAACGTGGTGATTCCATCATTGCTGTATATGACCTTGGTGGTGGTACGTTTGATATTTCCATCATTGAAATTGCTGAGGTTGATGGTGAGCACCAATTCGAAGTACTTGCAACGAATGGTGATACCTTCCTTGGTGGTGAAGACTTTGACTTAGCATTGATTGATTACTTAGCTGCAGAATTCAAGAAAGATTCAGGCATTGATTTACATAATGATCCATTAGCATTACAACGTTTGAAAGAAGCTGCTGAAAAGGCAAAAATTGAATTGTCTTCAGCACAACAAACAGATGTTAATTTGCCTTACATCACTGCAGATGCTACGGGGCCAAAACACTTAAACATTAAGTTAACTCGTGCGAAGTTAGAATCTTTAGTTGAAAAATTGGTTGAGCGTACTATCGAACCATGTAAAACAGCATTGAAAGATGCAGGCTTATCTGTATCACAAATCAATGAAGTTATTTTGGTTGGTGGTCAGACTCGTATGCCTTTAGTACAAAAAACTGTAGAAGAGTTCTTCGGTAAAGAACCACGTAAAGATGTGAACCCTGATGAAGCAGTAGCTGTGGGGGCTGCAATTCAAGCAGCAGTATTGTCTGGTGAAGTGAAAGATATTCTCTTGCTTGACGTAACTCCATTGTCTTTAGGTATTGAAACAATGGGCGGCATTATGACCAAGCTCATCGAGAAAAATACAACAATTCCTACTAAGGCAAACCAAGTGTTCTCGACTGCAGATGACAACCAAACTGCAGTAACTGTACACGTATTGCAAGGCGAGCGTGAGCAAGCATCTGCGAACAAATCTTTAGGTCGATTTGATTTGGGTGATATTCCTCCTGCACCACGTGGCGTACCACAAATTGAAGTAACTTTTGATATTGACGCGAATGGTATACTTAACGTTTCTGCTAAAGATAAAGCAACCGGTAAGGCGCAATCTATTGTCATTAAAGCTTCCAGTGGTTTGAGTGATGAAGAAGTTGATGCGATGGTTAAAGATGCGCAATCTCATGTTGAAGAAGATAAGAAGTTTAAAGAATTAGCAGAGCTTCGTAATCAGGCTGATAGCTTGATCCACAGCTGTGAAAAATCAGTGAAAGATTTAGCTGAGGAACTTTCTGATGATGAGAAGAAAGGCATTGAAACTGCAGTTGCTGAATTAAAAGAAGCAGTTCAAGGCACTGATAAAGCAGAAATTGAAGCGAAATTAAAAACTTTAACTGATGCTTCTGCGAAAATGGCAGAGCGTGTTTACGCGAAAAAATCAGCAGAAGGTCAAACTCAGCAAGGTGGCGCACCGGAAGAGCCCGCTCATGAATCTGCAAAAGCAGATGATGGGGTTGTGGATGCTGAATTTGAAGAAGTTAAGGACGATAAGAAGTAATCGTTTATTCAATGGGTTTTGTAAAACCTTGATTGGGCCGAGAGGCCCAGCAATAATTGCTATTCGTGGCTATAATGCAATGAATAGGGATTATTGTTGGTGCCTTCGGCCCAAACTCCGTTTTACGAGACGGTTTTAAAACTAATTTTATCTATATATGTGAGTAGTTATGGAACAGCGGGATTATTATGAGCTTTTAGAAGTAAGTCGAACTGCGAGTGATGCAGAAATTAAAAAAGCATATCGTAAGCTGGCGATGAAGTATCATCCAGATCGCAATCCCGGTGATTCCTCCGCAGAAGAAAAGTTCAAAGAAATTCAAAATGCATACAGCATCCTCTCCGATCAACAAAAACGTGCAGCCTATGATCAATTTGGTCATGCTGGAGTTGATCCGTCACGAGGTGGCGGTGGTGGTTTTGGTGGTTTTGGCGATGTTTTCGAAGATATTTTTGAAAACATTTTTTCTGGCGGCCGTGGCGCAGGGCGCCAATCACGTGGCCAGCGTGGTGCGGACTTACAATTTAACATCACTTTAACGCTAGAAGAAGCGGCTACAGGCAAAGACGTTGAGATCACTGTGCCTAGACAAGGTGCATGTAATGTCTGTGATGGTTCGGGTGCTAAACCAGGTACTCAGCCAAAAACTTGTGAAACCTGTAATGGCATGGGGCAAGTTCGAATTCAGCAAGGCTTCTTTTCAATTCAACAAACCTGTCCAAGTTGCCATGGAGAGGGTAGAATAGTTACTGACCCATGTACAGGCTGTCATGGCCAAGGTCGTATCCGTGAAAGTAAGAAATTAACAGTTAAAATTCCCGCAGGTGTTGATAACGGTGATCGTGTACGATTGACTGGCGAAGGTGAGGCTGGAATATATGGGGGCGGACCTGGTGATTTGTATGTGCAAGTCAATGTTAAAAAACACGCAATTTTCGAGCGCCAAGATAATGATTTGCATTGCGAGGTTCCCATTAGTTTTATCACGGCTGCATTAGGAGGCTCTATTGAAGTTCCGACTCTTGAAGGCCGAGTTACGCTAAAGATTCCTGAGGAAACTCAAACAGGCAAAGTGTTTCGTTTAAGAAGCAAAGGAATGAAGTCTGTACGAGGGCATGGTCAGGGTGATTTATTATGTAAAGTCGTTGTTGAAACTCCGGTTAACCTTTCTCGCGAGCAGAAGGACTTATTAACCAAATTACAAGAATCTTTAGAAAATGCTAAGGCAAATCATTCACCACGTACTAGCTCATGGTTTGCGGGAGTGAAAAAATTTTTTGAAGACATGAAATTTTAAGTTAATTAAGTTACAATGGCGCATTATTTTTATGTGTAATTTATGCACATTTTTGTGCTGTCAACATAGTTTTATTTAGGATTAAAACTATGTTGGCTGAATTACACACAACATAGAGTGTGTCCATGATGAATCAACCAGCAATTTTAGTGTTAGCTGATGGAACGGTGTATGAAGGTATTTCTGTAGGCGCTAGTGGTGACTGTGTTGGTGAACTAGTTTTTAATACCTCCTTAACTGGCTATCAGGAAATGCTTAGTGACCCTTCTTATGCCCGCCAGATTATTACTCTGACTTCTGCCCATGTAGGTAATACTGGTTGTACTTATGAGGACATGGAATCTAATACCGTTTGGGCAGCCGGTTTAGTGATGAGGAATTATGCCATTACCCACAGTAATTATCGTGCAGAACAATCGCTTAGCGAATGGCTTAAGACGCACGGTGTAGTGGCTATTGCTGAGATTGATACACGCGATTTAGCCCTAAGACTGCGTGAGCATGGTGCAATCGGTGCGTGTATTAGTACCGATGTAAGCAATCCCGAACAGGTTTTAGCTAAGGCAAAATCATTTGCTGGACTGCAAGGTATGGATTTAGCTTTGGAGGTGTCTCGAAAAACCACGGAGCGTTGGCATGAGGGACGGGGAGAATGGGGGCCTGCTTCTCGCCCACAAAAGTTTCACGTGGTTGCCTATGATTTTGGTGTAAAGCACAATATTTTACGCATTTTATATGATAAAGGATGCCATCTCACGATTGTTCCGGCACAAACCTCTGCTGAAGAGGTATTGGCAATGGAACCCGATGGTATATTTTTATCGAATGGTCCTGGGGACCCTGAAGCCTGTGACTATGCAATTAAAGCAACTCAAGAGTTTTTAAAACAGGGTATTCCTGTATTTGGTATTTGCCTTGGCTTTCAAATTTTGGCTTTAGCTTGTGGTGGTGAGACCAAAAAAATGAAATTTGGCCACCATGGAGCAAATCATCCAGTTATTGAAACTGAGGGTAACCAGCGCGTATTTATTACCAGCCAAAATCATGGATTCACAGTGGATGAAAACAGCTTGCCAGAGTGTTTGGCAGTGACTCATCGTTCTTTGTTTGATGGAACTTTACAAGGTATTCGTCATAAAGAAAAACCAGCACTTGGTTTCCAGGGACATCCTGAGGCGAGCCCTGGACCACATGATATCGAAATAATATTTAATGAGTTTATTAAGTTAATGGGATAACCCCCTTTAAAGAGGATTTACAATGAACGAAAGCTTTGTCTTCACTTCCGAATCGGTTTCTGAAGGACATCCAGATAAAATCGCAGACCAAATTTCTGATGCGATCTTAGATGCTATTCTTGAACAAGACCCTAAAGCTCGAGTGGCTTGTGAGGTTTATGTTAAAACAGGCATGGTTTTAGTGGGTGGGGAAATTACCACTAAAGCTTGGGTTGATGTTGAGGCTGTAACACGAAATGTAGTTAAGGAAATTGGATATAACAGCTCCCAAATGGGGTTTGACTGGGAGTCTTGCGCGGTACTGTCTGCAATTGGTAAACAATCACCAGATATCGCTCAAGGTGTGGATAATACAACAACCAAACTTCAAGGAGCCGGTGACCAAGGTATTATGTTTGGTTATGCTAGCCGTGAAACCGATGTCTACATGCCCGCACCGATTGCTTATGCCCATCGTTTGATGGAAAAACAAGCGCAATTACGCAAATCAGGTGAGCTATCGTGGTTACGTCCGGATGCTAAAAGCCAGGTGACTTTACGTTATGAGCATGGTATGCCGGTTGAAGTAGATACTGTAGTATTTTCAACGCAACATTCTGAAGACGTGAGCCATCAAGATTTAGTGGAAGCGGTACGTGAAGAAATTATTAAAACGACCTTACCTGCAGAATGGTTAACTGATAAGACACGTTATTTTATTAATCCTACTGGCCGTTTTGTGATTGGTGGTCCACTAGGGGATTGTGGTTTAACTGGTCGTAAAATCATTGTTGATACTTATGGTGGAACAGCCAGACACGGTGGTGGATGTTTCTCAGGTAAAGATCCTTCAAAAGTAGATCGCTCTGCTGCTTATGCTGCGCGTCACGTAGCCAAAAATATTGTGGCTGCTGGTTTAGCTGATAAGTGTGAAATCCAGGTTTCTTACGCGATTGGGGTTGCTGAACCTACTTCCGTTTTTGTGGAAACTTTTGGCACAGGCCGTTTAGCTAATAATGAAATAATTGAGTTAATTCATGCTCATTTTGATTTAACTCCTCAAGGTATCATTGAACATCATAATTTACTGCGCCCAATTTATAGAGAAACTGCAACGTACGGACATTATGGACGTGAGCAATTTCCTTGGGAACGTTTAGATAAGGTCGCTCTATTGCAGAAAGCACTGTAAGGATTTAACTATAAGGATATAATCATGGAATTAGTAACTAAGGGAATTATGAATCATAAAGTAGCCGATATGTCCTTAGCGTCTTGGGGACGTAAAGAAATTGCAATTGCAGAAACGGAAATGCCTGGTTTGATGGCTTTACGTGAAGAGTTTGGGGTAACGAAGCCTTTAAAAGGCGCTCGTATTGCAGGTTGCTTGCACATGACCATTCAAACTGCGGTGTTGATTGAAACTTTGGTAGCACTGGGTGCTGAAGTTCGGTGGTCTTCATGCAATATTTTTTCTACTCAAGACCATGCGGCCGCAGCAATTGCTGCGGAAGGAATTCCTGTTTTTGCCTGGAAAGGGGAAACTGAGGAAGAGTATTGGTGGTGTGTGGAACAAACTTTAAGAGGGCCTGGTAACTGGACTCCTAATTTACTTTTAGATGATGGCGGTGATTTAACGCAAGTCATCCATGAAAAACATCCTGAGCTTTTGGAAGGAATAAAAGGCGTTTCTGAAGAAACAACGACTGGAGTCGCTCGCCTTTATGAAATGGCGAAAAAAGGCGATTTAAAAATGCCTGCGATCAATGTGAATGACGCGGTGACTAAATCTAAATTTGATAACCTCTATGGTTGTCGTGAGTCTTTATTAGATGGATTAAAGCGTGCAACCGATGTGATGATTGCGGGTAAAGTTGCTTTGATTTTAGGCTACGGCGATGTGGGTAAAGGTTGTGCACAAGCTCTA
Organism: Legionella lytica; assembly: GCF_023921225.1. Classification (NCBI taxonomy): domain Bacteria; kingdom Pseudomonadati; phylum Pseudomonadota; class Gammaproteobacteria; order Legionellales; family Legionellaceae; genus Legionella; species Legionella lytica. The sequence goes on along the minus strand of NZ_CP071527.1, from coordinate 2,671,411 downwards.
CGGGGACAGGGAGCAACGGTCTTTATCGCTGAAATTGATCCTATTTGTGCATTACAGGCCGCAATGGAAGGGTATCGAGTCGTTACTTTAGATGATGTGGCTGAGCAAGTGGACATCGTGGTTACCGCAACAGGTAACTATCATGTAGTGACTCATGAGCATATGATGCGTATGCGTAACCAAGCCATCTTATGTAACATTGGTCATTTTGATTCTGAAATTGATGTCCGCAGCTTAAAGCAGTATCAATGGGAAAATATTAAGCCCCAGGTCGACCATGTTATTTTCCCTGATGGTAAACGTATTATTCTATTGTCGGAAGGACGTTTAGTTAATTTAGGTTGCGCAACCGGACATCCAAGTTTTGTAATGTCAGCCTCCTTTACTAATCAGGTTCTAGCGCAAATTGAATTATTCCAACATGCTGCGAACTACGAAAAACAGGTTTATGTTTTACCTAAAGTTTTAGATGAAAAGGTAGCGCGTCTGCATTTGGGACGCATCGGTGCGAAATTAACGCAATTAACTCAAGAGCAAGCGCAGTATTTGGGTCTTGATGTTAAAGGACCTTATAAACCTGAGCATTATCGCTATTAAAAATTTAAGAAATTCTCGGTGCTCATGGTGTCCCTGCGAGGGAATGTCAGGCCCATGGCCCGACATTCCCTTTTGTTCCTAGCAAACTTATTTTTTCTTTGGTTGTAAAATAAAACATTGCGGCTAAACTTAAATCATAGGGTAACTAAATATGAGCTAATGCCTATGTCTCTAAAAAAGGATCATTATTTAAATGATAAAATCAATCCCACGAGATATAATTCAGTGCAGGAAGGGCTGGACTATCTGCAAAAACTCAAAGATTTGGATGATTTAAGTCGTGCTAAAGAACATTGCCAAGAATATATTGATGAGTTGGTTGTTCTGAACTTTTCCTACAATAACCAATCTGTTAATAAATTGGTTCAAGAGACACATGAACAAATTTATGCTGCCCGGAATGAAACAGAACTTGATGAAATTCAGGTAAGCATGGAGTCTATTTTAAATAAAATCGTGAGTAATCATGTGGTTGATCAAGCAAAAAAAGTATGCGAAACCTTTTTACATGGCATTGAGAAATACGCGAAAAATGACGTGAACATGGATCAATTCCTCATTGAGAAGCGGGAAGTAATTGCGCAAACTGATAATGAAGCAGAAATAACGACGATAACTAAAGATTTGTACCAAATATTAGAACGAATGCAAGTAACCTCGATGTTTAATAACCAGCGTTTTAAAGCCGAATTCCACACTATAAAATCGTCGCACGATGAACTAAAGAATGAGCCAGATGGTTCTTCTTTTGAACCCTAATCAGACAAATTCAGACCCTATTCTTGTTTTGCGATTTATCTTATACTGAGTTGCGCTTTATCCATTTTATAAGGAGATTGGGGTATGCACATTAAAGCAGGGATTGTCGGTTTAGGGCTTTTGTCCTTGACTCATGGGGTTTTCGCTCTTCCTAATCAAGACGGCATTCACATTATTATTAAATACAAACAACAAATAAAAAATACAGCTTCATTAAAATCACAAATTTTTCAATTTGCACAGTTACCTGTTAAAGAACTCAAACCAATGGCTAATGGAGCGTATTCGTTAATACTGGATACTCCAGCGAGCCTCACTCAAGACAAAACAGATCCTACCGCCCTTGTGCTCGAACGTCTTCGTAAAAACCCAGACGTGTTATATGCGGTAAAAGACCGAATAGGTCACTTTACGCCAGTTCCAGATCCCAAAACGTATAACTTGGTTGATTTACTAACTCATGAAAGTCAATGGGATGAGTTTGAGCGTCCTGCAGGCGTGATGCTGGAATCGAAGCCGGGTTCACGAGATGGTGCATGGGCTTATACGACTGGATTAGCTAAAAAGCCAATAGTGGTTGCCGTATTGGATACCGGAATTGTCATGCATGATAGTTTAATCAATAATTTAGTTAAAGATAGCGAGGGCAAAGTTTGGGGATGGAATTTTGCTGCAAACAATAATAATTTAAACGATGAAACTAAGTCATTTCATGGAACTCATGTTGCCGGAACGATTGCTGGATATGGTAATGTGATGAGTGGCATGGGTGAAGATCTAAAAATTTTACCACTGAAAATTCCTGCGGCTTCAGGTATGTTTTATGAAAGTGCTGTAGTGAATGCAATTTATTGGTCTGTTGGCGGTGAAGTTCCTGGAATACCCAACAATGTTCATCCCGCTAAAGTACTTAATATGAGTTTTGGGGTCGATAGAGGTCCTAAGGACGAAATTGATTTTTGTGATCAGGCACTGCAAGAAGCTGTCTTTTTTGCGCGCAATCAAGGGGCGGTACTTATTGCTGCCGCAGGAAATGATAATCGTTGGGAACATTATAACGCTCCTGCCGTCTGTAATGGCGTAGTTAAAGTTGCCTCCACTGGTCCTGAAGGATTACGCTCCTATTTCTCAAATTATGGCCCAGGAATTACTTTGGCTGCACCAGGTGGCGATAAGCGTTATGGCTTATGGGGTGGCATCTTATCTACAGTAAATCCAGGTGGTGGCTACAATGGTTCAGGATTTGATTATTATCAAGGCACCAGCATGGCAACACCACATGTGGCAGGCGTGACGGGATTAATTTTCTCTGCCAGCGATAAAGTTTTAAGCCCAGAACAAATAGAACAAATTCTATTTACTACTACTCATGGTTTTGGCGTCAGTGCAGACCCTAATAAATCATGTGTGGGTAAAAAACCTTGTGGGCATGGAATTTTAGATGCTGAAAATGCTGTGAAGGCTGCAATCGCTGCTTATGATGTGCTCTTCACTTCTCCTAAGATAAAACAATTAGTAACTCAAGATTGTGGTGCTAATGGTCTATCTGCAGCGGCACAACGTATCCAGGATGGGGAGGTTGTTTGGGTACAGGTACACGCAGGATGTGAACCCCTAATAAATTACCAAAAACCACAGCTTGTACAGCATAAAGATGGAAGTATAATTGCGTCATATGGTTCTGTTAGTTATCGTCTCGATCAAACTGCTTACAAATCCTGCCAAATCGTTGGTTACGATGGTATAGGCTGTTATTTGTAAAAAACAGGTTTACGAATCCTTCTTTACCCCTCTTTCTGCTTCCAGGAGAGGGGATTTTCCTTGTAATTAATGGGGAATGTCTTAAAATTCACTCTATGTTAAATACCTTTTTATGTAGAGAGTTTCATGTCTGATTTTTATCAGGAGTTCAATACACGACGCACTTTTGCGATCATTTCTCACCCTGATGCTGGTAAAACCACCGTGACTGAAAAGTTATTGTTATTCGGGGGTGCTATTCAGTTGGCTGGGACAGTTAAAGGCCGTAAAGCAGATAGACACGCCACTTCAGATTGGATGGAAATGGAAAAAGAGCGTGGAATTTCGATTACGACCTCGGTGATGCAGTTTGTGCATAACCAGCATGTGATGAACTTGCTGGATACTCCAGGGCACGAAGATTTCTCGGAAGATACCTATCGGACCCTAACTGCGGTGGATTCGGCACTAATGGTTATTGACGTGGCTAAAGGGGTTGAGGATAGAACCGTTAAATTAATGGAAGTATGTCGTTTACGCGATACACCCATTATGACGTTCATTAATAAATTGGACCGCGAGGGTCGTGAGCCTATTGATTTATTGGATGAGGTGGAATCAGTTCTAGGTATTAAATGTGCTCCAGTAACCTGGCCAGTTGGGATGGGTAAGCGCTTTAAAGGTATTTATCATCGCTATCAAGATACGGTTTATCTTTATGAACCAGGTAAGAATGCCCAAAAGCAAGATGCCTTACAAATCAAAGGGTTGAATAACCCCCAATTAGATGAGCTACTTGGAGATAGTGCTCAAGAGTTGCGTGATGAAATTGAACTCGTTAAGGGTGCATCGCATGAATTTGATTTAGAAGAGTATTTGGCTGGTAAAATGACACCAGTCTACTTCGGTTCGGCAATCAACAATTTTGGCATTAAAGAGCTCTTAGATGATTATGTTAGTTATGCCCCAGGCCCACAGGCACGAGCGACTCAAGAGCGTATGGTTTCTGCTGATGAAGAGGCTTTTTCTGGCTTTGTATTTAAAATTCAAGCGAATATGGATCCAAAACATCGCGACCGAATTGCCTTTTTAAGAGTATGCTCTGGTACTTACAAGAAAGGGATGAAGTTATCCCATTTACGTATTGGTAAAGAAGTGCAGATTTCTAATGCCTTAACCTTTATGGCCGGCGATCGATCGCACACCGAAATGGCACTAGCGGGTGACATTATTGGTTTACATAACCACGGTACAATTCGCATTGGAGATACGTTCACTCAAGGAGAACAATTAAAGTTCACGGGCATTCCGAATTTTGCTCCCGAATTATTTCGTTTAGTTCGTTTGCGCGATCCTTTAAAGAGCAAGGCTTTATTAAAAGGGTTAATTGAATTATCCGAGGAGGGCGCAACCCAGGTATTTAGACCTTTAAACAGTAACCAATTGATTTTAGGTGCTGTAGGGGTGTTGCAGTTTGATGTAGTTGCACATCGTTTAAAACATGAATATAAAGTAGATTGTGTCTATGAAGCCGCTAATATTACTTGTGCACGCTGGGTTTATGCTGAAGATGATAAAGCGATGGCGGAGTTTCGCACTAAGGCTTATGATTATTTGGCGTTAGATGGCGGTGATGCACTGATGTATCTTGCACCAACGCGCGTTAATTTAACTATGGCTGAAGAACGTTATCCAAAAATTAAATTCCACGCTACACGAGAACATTAATTTTTCAATCTAATACGGGGATTGGTGCCACAATGCCCCGTATTATGACTTCGTCCAATCTGAGTTACGTGATCTGCCTCATTCATGTTTTTTACCTTTCCGTACGTCTCAACTACGACTACAATTATTGTTATGTTTTAATAATCAATGGCGGTTGGGGGGAAAATGCCAATTTTTAGCGAAATTCAAAACGAGAATGAATTAATTGAGGGTATTAATTATTATTTCTACTCCAGACCCATGTCGGTTGTTAATTTCAAACGTTTGCAAATTCCGCTTCCTCAACCTTTAAGAGAATTGATTTCAGACGATAAACGATATTTATTTCGTATTCGCTCCTCCCATGGTTTACTGCACGTGCTTGCAGCGGCAGAACTAATTAGCCAGATTGATGAGATTTATATTCAATATGTTCAGGGATATACGGTTGCATTAGATGAGATTGCGCAAACGTATCGCATTGGTCAGGACTATTTACTGGATTTAATTCGTATTGCGGTTTTATTGCATGATTCAGGTCGAGAAGGGGATGGCATTGATTTATGGGATGCTAAAAGTGCGGATAATTGTCGTAATTTTATAATGCAAATGAATATTCGTGCTGATTTAGCAACGCTAATAGCCGACACCATTCGTCATAAGGATGACCCTAAAGAATTTCAACGTAAATACCAGCATATTCACTCTAAAATCGATTTTTTAAGGCACTTGGTGAATATGGCCGATACACTGGAAGTTATTCGTACACGCGATGTTTTTAAGCCTGAATATATGCCTCTTGCTAATTTGGTTAATGAAAAAATAATGGTGCAGCAGATTATTCCTCGACTGGTGGTACCGCATCGGCAATTGGTTATTGAGCAAGGACGCTTAGCTAAGAATGGTGAAATTGAGTTTGAGGGCAATAAATATCAATTTGATGATTCTGCATACTCAGCCCCATCAGGGACTGACTCATCGCTAATGTTTGCTGCTTACTTGGAAAAGGTACAGCGCTTTAATTTATCCGTACTGGAAATTAATCAAAGAAATTTACCTAACGTATTGCAGAGAGCGATTCGTGGAATAGAAACCTATCTTGAAGATCATAAAAACCCTGGGGTCCAGTTTTTCCATAATGGCAGCTTTAGTCCACGATATCATAGCCCGGTAGAACTAAGTCGAGCTCGTTTTTATCGTTCTATTTTAAAGAGTGTTGAGCAACCTAATACAGAAAAAATAAAGGCCTTATGTGCCTTGTTTGTGAGTAAAGAGGGAAGTACTCTTAAAGAGGCTGTATCGCGTAGTTTTAATCAGGGGAATGAAGAAACTATACGTTCTGAGTTGTATGATTTGATTCAGCCGGATAGAGATGAGCAGGATGTGATTAATGGGGTGAATCAGGATATTGAGCGGTATATTTGCCGGGCTAATGGGATTCGTTAGGGATTATATTGGTATCTTGCGGGTTGGGCCTGAGGTATCGACTCATTTTTATTATCGTTTTCATGAAGACAGAATCCACGTGTCATATTTAAAAATATGGCTTAATTATGGATAGTTTTCCGCTTTTTAGAGGATGATACGTTTTCTATTTGAAAATAGTTCATCCAAAAAATTGTTCAAATAAAACCAGTCGATACTTCAGGCCATGGGCCTAACCTACAGTTAAGATGTTGTACAACTTGCTTTAACAGTAAGCTCGCCTAAATTAGTAATTTCAACACGAGCCCCTGAATCGGCGCTTAATCTCAACGTTTCCCCGTTAAATACTGGAACCTGCATAGAGTCACCCGCAGTTACAGGAATATCATTAATTTTACCTTTTTTAGCTAAAGCTATGACATTCAATGGGGCACTGGAATTTTCAGTAGTAATTATGCAATTAGCGTTTATAGTCCAAAACATGTAATTTGCCAGCACTAGCGGTTGGTTGGGTAGAAATTCATACTCAACAGTAATCGCACGTGCTTGAATTTCATTATTTTCTAAAGAATAAGCATGAGTATTTAAAGAGGCAGCCATACATAATAAACCGAAGCCTATTTTTCTTAGCATAAATAACTCCAAAGTAAAAATAACTGGTTAAGATACCGTTTTTTTGTTTATTTGGCAAACTTGGAGCTTATTTATAAGAGACCAAGCTTATAATTGAACCAATTTGTAACCCGTATTATGCTGTGCTAATACGGGTTAGGGTTTTATTATAATTCTTCCAGAGCTTTGGAAATGGACTCCGTCATCATTTTGGCATCACCGAAGAGCATGTAGGTATTATCATGATAGAACAACTCATTCTCTACTCCAGCATAACCTGGTGACATACTACGTTTTACGAATAGTACAGTTTTCGCTTTTTCTACTTCTAAAACAGGCATTCCATAAATGGGGGAGCTGGGATCTGTTTTTGCAGCGGGGTTGGTTATATCATTGGCGCCAATGACAAAGGCTACATCACAGGTTGCAAAATCACGGTTGATTTCACTTTGTTCGAACACTCGGTCGTAAGGAATATTCGCTTCTGCAAGCAATACGTTCATATGGCCAGGCATACGGCCTGCTACTGGATGAATCGCAAAGCGTACGCGAATTGAGCGCTTTTCTAAGGCATCAACCAGTTCCTTTACAGCATGTTGCGCATGAGCTACAGCCATACCATAACCCGGTACGATAATCACGTCTTTAGCATTGCTGAGTAGGAACGCGGCATCTTCACCATTCGCCTGACGAACGTTGCGTGATTCAGCTCCGGCGATCGCCTGGGTTGAACTACCAGAGGATTGAATGCCACCGAAAATCACATTGAATATAGAGCGGTTCATGCCCACACACATGATATAACTTAGGATTGCCCCGCTGGCACCAACCAAGGCTCCAGTAATTACCAAAAGATTATTATTTAATGTAAAACCAATACCCGCAGCAGCCCATCCTGAATAGGAGTTTAGCATGGAAATTACCACCGGCATGTCTGCGCCACCAATTGGGATGATGAGTAGTACGCCAATTAAAAAAGACAAACCCGCCATGATGCAAAAGAAGGTTAGTGTTTGGTTAATAAAAAATACAACTAAGGTGGCTAAAATTGCTAGTGCAATAAGCAGGTTTACACCGTTTTGGCCTGGAAATTTTACGGGCACCCCGGACATGATGCCTTGTAATTTTAAAAATGCGATTACTGAGCCTGAGAAGGTAATCGCTCCAATAATTAAGCCTAAACTCATTTCGACAAGGCTTGCTCTGGCAATATCGCCAGCAGAACCAATGTGAAATGACTCAGGGGCAAGGAAAGCACAGAAGGCCACGAGAACCGCCGCCATACCCACTAATGAGTGGAAGGCGGCTACCAATTGTGGAATGGCGGTCATATTAATTTTTAAGGCAATAAAGGTACCTATGATACCCCCGGCAATGATTAAACATATTAGTATTAGATGATGGTGTGTTGTTGGCATCATCAGCGTGGAACCTACTGCCAAAATCATCCCTGTGATTCCCAGTAGATTTCCTTTTCGTGCACTGACTGGGCTGGCTAAGCCTTTAAGCGCTAGGATAAAGCATATAGCCGCCAATAAGTAAAATAGGGGAACCAGGTTTGTCATAAGAATCCATCCTTTATTTTTATTTTTATAAAAAGTCACTCCGAGTACCTACGTACCGCGAGACGTAGGTAGATTGGGTGACGTACTACTTATTTTTTATACATACTTAGCATGCGTTGTGTGACCACAAAGCCACCAAAAATATTAATTGACGTGATAAATATAGCAAAACCACCTATCCAGGTTATTTGCCCTATAAATTGACTTCCGGCCGCGATGAGGGCGCCTAAAATGATAATACTGGAAATCGCATTAGTAACTGACATTAATGGAGTATGTAACGCAGGAGTTACTTTCCATACCACGTAATATCCTACAAAGCATGCCAGAACGAAAATGGTGAGTACGGTAACATAACTCTCATGCATTTTGTGTCTCCTTAGTTGCCTGGAACGGTAAATATTGACCTTGATGGCAAAGAATTGCTTGCTGAATGATCTCATCTTCTGGATTAAATTGTACCTCAGTGGATTTATCCGTTAATAAATTCATGAGATGAACCAAGTTATTCGCATAGAGCTCACTAGCTGTCGCAGGTACCAGACCCGCCATATTACTAAGACCGATAATGGTAACGTTTCCATGTTTAATTGTTTCATCCATTACGCTGAGCTCGCAATTTCCGCCTCGTGAGGTTGCTAGATCAACAATTATGGAGCCAGGCTTCATTCCTTCTACTGTGTTTTTGTACACGAGAATAGGGGCTTTTTTGCCGGGAATTAAGGCTGTAGAAATAACAATGTCAGCCATTTTTGCGTATTGATCGATAAGTTCTGCTTGAAGTTTTTTATATTCGTCACTGGTTTCAGACGCATAACCACCTTTAGTTTCGCTGTCTTGTTCTTGGCTGACTTCCACAAATTCTGCGCCAAGGCTTTCAACCTGCTCTTTAGCTGCACGCCGTACGTCAAAGGCGCAAACTACAGCACCTAAGCGTTTGGCTGTCGCAATAGCTTGTAACCCTGCAACTCCAGCGCCAAGAATAAGTACTTTAGCAGGTTGGATCATTCCTGCTGCGGTCATCATCATTGGAATTGCGCGTTGATATTGGTTGGTGGCCTCCAATACTGCCCGATATCCAGCGAGATTTGCCTGGGATGATAGGCTGTCCATGCTTTGAGCACGGCTAATCCTTGGAATTAAGTTCATTGATAATAGGCTAATTTTGTGTTGCAAACACCAGGTAATGAGTTCAGCTTGGGGTTCATTATCAATATGGCCAATGATCAGCGCTCCAGCAGGTAAGCCTGCTAAATCTTTGGGGCTGGGTTCATTAATAGAAAGGAGAACGTTCGTTTTTTCCAGGATTGATTTTCGGTTTTTACTGACTTGTACACCGACCTGTTCGTAATCTTTATCAGCAAAGCCAGAAGCTTGGCCTGCATTTGCTTCAATGACTACTTCAAATCCTGATTTAATATAGTGCTTTGCAGAATTAGGAGTAATCGCTACTCGTGTTTCGTGACCTTTTTCCAATAGGGCTGCGATAATCATGGCAAATCCTTTACCTAAATTAAGTTTTTATCTTATTGTAATTTAATCTCTTTTTCTAGGGCCTATTTGCCTTTCTACTATCCCGGCCAAAATGAGTTGATTTTTGTGCTCCGATGCTCACCTAGTAGGCCTATACTGCCCTTTGGTGCTCGACAATCAACTTCTTTGGGCTCGGACTAGCGAAATGAAAACGGGTCCTATCGATAAATAGCCTGTGTTCCAAATAAAGAAAGGGCGTATCACTACGCCCTTTGTCCGAATTGGTATAGACAGTAAGATTGAGTACAGTCCTTATTCACTAAGGTGGACTCCTCCGGAGTATTTTAGGCTTCTTACACCTTCTAAGCATGCACACAACACTCTCAATCTGGCTCCCAATGTCGTGATGTTGGCTGAACAATGTGTACCGTCTATGCTTCAATCATAGGTCAGTCTGTATGGGAATGCCAATAAATTCACGCATTTTATTGCAAAGATTGTGTAATGGCCTTTTTATTGTCTTTAGGCACTCCGTCTAAATGAAATGCCACCAAATGAAACGCCGAAGGGGGCTCTTCTGGTTGCATGGGTAGAAACTCGAGGGGTTTCTTTGGTTGTACGTAGGAATAGTTGCGTGTAATAAAGCTTGCCTTGCTTGTCGCGAGCCACGCCAATACCGGTTAGATCGTAATTTCCTACAATATTTCTTTTATGGCCTGAGCTACGTAGCCATTGCTGAACTACGATCTGAGCATTTTTGTAATTATAAGCAACGTTTTCTGCGCCTGCGCCCGTGTTTTTTATCTGCTTGTGCAGACGAGTTATGCGCTTGGAAAAATCTTGGTGGCCAAAAGGCATTCTATGAGCAGCCATATCTAGTGAATGCTGTTTGGCTTCTCGTACCATGTTGTTATCCATTTTTAAGGGAGGTAAACCATGTTGTTTGCGATAGGTATTAATATGAACTAACACCGCGTTCTGAATGGCGGTTTCACTTTCCACGACTTGTGGTTTGGTGTTTGCATAAGCGCTAGATAAGAATACTAATGCGATGAAGCCGAAAATAAAGCGTAAATATTTTTTAAAATGCATACTGACTCACCTGTCTTGATTTATGTCTGGGGTCGCATGGTGACTAAAAATCTATCATTTGTCTAGAGTTTGGATGGGTTATTTTTGATCAAAAGGTGGGTGTTTTTTTGGGCATGATAAAAATCAATCTAATAGTTCATTGCCGGAGCTTTTACGTGATGTATTCCTTATTAGCGCCGCTAATACAGCCTACGGCTTTTAATCGTAAACATTGTTCTTAAGGAGGCACTTTTTTATAATCGCAAACCTTCACGTTAATGAGCGTGAGAGGGGTATCATCAATAGTCTAGTGTGTTAATCGTTTAATGGTTTCTTGCAAATTCTCAACTTCGCCGGAAAAATGATAATAGATTCGGTTATTCGTACAATCGACAATGCATAATTGCTCTTGGGGATTGTTATTAAATTGTTTAAACACCCAAAATAACCCATCATAGTGTTGCTTTTCTATTTCAGAAAGTAAATCCACCATTTTTTCTTTTTGTAGCTCGAAATGAGGATAAAGAAAGCCACAAGAGCCGCGCGTTACTTTATAGGCAAAATGATTTTCTTTCATGATAACACCTATTTGTTCGAAAATAGACCATATATTAGAAATATAGTCTTTTGTGCTAAGAAAACATGTGGAAGAGGGGCATTATTTATAGGAACGATTTTTAATGTTCTTCCGTCATTGCTTCACTTAGTTAGCAATGACGTCATAAGCGAGTTACAAATTAACAGAAAGCCCTACTAAAACTGCATGCAGGGTAGGGATATTGGCTAGATTTGTTCTTTTAGAAGATGGGTCCAACTGAGCATTGGGTTTATTTCCGTAAATTCCTTGATATAACAAGTTTAAACTGGCTAAAGCAGTAATTGGGTAACCAAACCCGGCTTGTACTTCACCTGCTAATTGAGAGATTTCATTAACTGGAATACGATTAATTTTCCAATGTCGGTAAGCAATACCGCCTTTTAGCTGTGCGAAAAATGCACTATTAAACAAAGGATCTGTTTTGGTGGTAATTAATAGATCTAGAACAGGAGATAATGTGGTATGTACCGGAGTCGCACGTAGAAGGTTCAGTGATTTTTTAGGGATAGTGAGGCAAATTTTATTACCTGTTTGCAGCCCTAACTCAAGGCCTAATGCGATATCACCGGCTAGTAACAATTCGTTACCCAGAGCCAATCTGCCTAAGGCAGAGTTTTTATCATTCGCAACAACTTGGTAATGAGCACTGCCAACACTAGCTGTGACTGACCATGGCTGGTCTTGAGACGTGAGTGTCGGTATGTAGCTTACTGCGTGGCTAGTGAATGAAAACAAAATTCCTACCGCAGTAGATAGTTGTGCAAAGTATCTCTTCATTGTTTTATCCCTAAATGCATTAGTTTATATCTGCTGGGAATAGGGGCAGTGACCCTTGTTTTTGGCGGAGAGAGAGGGATTCGAACCCTCGATACGTTGCCGTATACACACTTTCCAGGCGTGCGCCTTCGACCGCTCGGCCATCTCTCCATTGCGGCAAGCTTATACATGTCAGCTAATAAAATCAACCCTTATACACTCAGAATGCATGTTTTTATTGCATTGAATATTTATATTTGTATATCGTGTATACTAAAATGAAGATGATCAATGGTTTTAAAGGAATTAAATTATGTTCATGCGACTTGTTATTTTGTCATTGACGTATTTATTCGTAAGCCCGTTGTGGGCAATTACTTGCTATTATACTTTAGCAAAAGATAATTGCTGGCTAAAATATGACGTGACAGTTGAGGTAATGGACGCCATAAGCGCAAAAGTTTTAACTACAATTACGGTACCTGCAGGTGAAGCTTGGGGACGAGTTACCTTCCCCTGTGAAACTAATGGACAGAAGTTAATGTATCGTGCTCGCTATTCTCCTTATTTTTGGGAAAGTGAAAAAGGAAAGGTTTATTCGGCGAAAAATTATTGGTCTTTGCCTCATGAGGTAAAACCTGGAGATTCAGCATGGAATGTTTCAGTATGTTACCCATCTGACTTTGCTGCAGTGCCATTACCTCCTGAAGCAACAAATAATTGCCAATGTGATTTTGCTAATATTCCACCGATTCCGCCAAAACAATTATAATCTCCAAATTCCTTTCCCAGCTATGGGAAAGGGGCATTGCCATTAAGTTAAAGATTTGTCATTCCTGCATCGATGAGAATGATACTCACTATTTACGAGGACGCCAAAAAATTGATTACGTTAAGAAATAAAATTGGTCAAATGCTGATTATGGGATTTGCTGGCAGTGAAATTCATGATCGAAGCCCTGTTGCAGAATGGTTATCACAAGATGGTTTAGGTGGGGTAATATTGTTTGATCGCGATATAGCCAGTGGTGATTACGGCAAGAATTTAAAGAATCCTCAACAAATAAAGCAATTAATTCATCAGCTGAATCATTATTCTGCACAACACTATGATGAAGATAATAATCGGATGCCCTTATTTACCGCGATTGATTATGAAGGAGGAACTATTGATCCATTAGCTCATGTTGAAGACTGCATGGCCACGATGTCTGCCTTAAACATGGCTCATTTAGCAGAGGATGCATTGGATGCTGAACTTAGTCAAATGGCAGAAACTATTAGCTCTCTGGGATTTAATTTAGATTTCGCTCCAGTGGTGGATTTACACATGCATGATGAGCGAGGCATTATTGGCGCGATGCAACGCAGTTTTTCAGACAACCCGGAAATAGTTATCCGTCTTGCACGTCAGTTTGTGCGAGTATTTCATCGTTATGGTATTGCGACCTGTTATAAACATTTCCCAGGTCATGGCAGTGCTGTAGGGGATTCGCATGAGGGTTTTGTTGATGTAACTGAGACTTATTCAGATGCTGAATTAGTCCCATATTATGAGCTAGTAAGGGATGTTGATCAGCCAACCATGATTATGACGGCTCATGTTATTAACAAAAAGTTAGACCCACAAGGCTTGCCTGCTACTTTATCTCATGCAATATTGACTGACTTATTACGTAAAGAAATGAAATATGATGGGGTCATTATTAGTGATGACTTGCAAATGCAAGCAATTACCGCTCACTATTCCCTGGATGAGGCCTTGCATCTGACAATTAATGCGGGATCAGACATGATAATTTTTTCAAATCAATGGGATACAATTACTGCCCCTGAGGTTATTGAACGGATAGAACACTTAGTGTTAACTCAAAAGATCCATCCTCACCGCATTGAAGAGGCTTACCGACGGGTTATACGCTTAAAACAGAGCCTAATATATTGACGAGTCGCATTAAATTCTCTTGACGCTGGCGTAGGATGTGTTAGAATAAGCACTCGTTGTACATATTTTAATCAGATCAAAGGTTTATATGCATCTACACACCCGATACATGATTTTTCACTCTAGAAACTTAAACGCTAAGTTCCTTTCTTCTTGTTGTTGCTGCTGTTAATCACATTTAGTTTTTTTCTGTTTTTACCTGTTTATTTAAGGATTTAATATGTGTGCAGCACACCATCAAAAGAAAAATGTCATGTTAAGTACCCCAATTATCTATGCATTGATGATCGGTTTGGGGATTTTAAGCGGTATGTCGGGTATCCCATTTTTAAAAGATATTGGTTTACTAGTTTCTGACTTATTTATTAAACTTTTTAAGTGCATTAGCTTACCCATTATTTCTTTATCCATTATTGTGACCTTAGCGAACTATACAACTGATGGATTAATGAAAAAAATTTGGCAACGTACGATTAAATACACGTTTTCAACGACTATTATTGCAGCATCGATTAGTTGTCTTTTGTATATCTTAATTCATCCTGGCTCAGTACAAGTAAATATCAATGCGCAACACATTGCTCAATCAGCTAATAGTTTGGGATACGTTGGACATTTGGCAAATATTATTCCTACTAACTTATTAGCTCCATTCCTTGAGCAACAGGTTATGGGTGTTTTATTTTTGAGTATTATTATTGGTATTGCGGTTCGTCAAATTCCTGAAGATGGTGCACGCGAGACATTGACTTCTTTTTTCCGTGGTGCTCATGGCATGTTTTTAGTCATGACTCGCTGGATTATAGCAATTATTCCTTTAGGTTTATTTGGATTTATGACGTCCACGGTGGTTCAGTTACATTCAGGTAAGGATCTTAAGGGAATTTGGCAATACTTATTAATCATTGTCTTGGCAAACCTGGTTCAAGGATTTGTTGTTCTGCCTTTATGGCTTAAGAAAAATAAAATTAAGCCTTTTGCAGCAATGCGAGCTATGTTACCTGCTTTATCTGTAGCATTCTTTTCTAAGTCTTCGGTCGGAACTTTACCTGTGACGATGAACACCATAGAAAATAATCTAGAGGTGAAACCGGGCGTGAGTCGTTTCGTTTTACCATTATGCACGAGCATCAATATGAACGGTTGTGCTGCATTTATTTTTGCTACTGTAATTTACCTGATGCAAAATCATGGGATGCCTATTACTTATGCCACAATGGCACTTTGGGTCGTGGTAGCTACTGTTGCGGCAATTGGTAATGCAGGTGTGCCTATGGGATGTTTTTTCCTTAGTATTAGCCTGTTGTCTAGTATGAATGTTCCTGTTGAATTGATGGGGATCATTTTGCCCTTCTACGGTTTAATTGATATGTTGGAAACTGCGCTTAATGTTTGGTCTGATGCCTGTGTCACGAAGATTGTTAATGATAAGGCTTTGGCTGAGGAGCATGTGGAGCAGCAACCCAAACGCCGTTCTTCTTTTGTCGCGGAATTAGGTTAGTCATAGTAGGCTGGGCTGCCGTAGGGCCCAGCAAATATAGCCTTATGGGGGCAGGCTATGATAATCCGAGCAGTGTAAAACTTAACACCTACTGGAAATCATTCTGGCCACCGATGTAGGTATCTCTTCAGACTGAGGACGAGGAAATTTCTCAGCAAATAACCTATAAGTCCGGGCGGCTTGAATGGTATCAAACTCCCCTGATTTATTCACTGGGTTCTCTCTAAGTGGATGACGATGAGATGCTAATTCTTGAAGTACCATGTTGCCTAGAGCTGATTTTTTGTGCGCAATATGAAATCGCTCTAAAACAGGTACCTTAGCCATAGCCTCTTCAATTCGTTGTGCTTTTGCTTTCATGCCTATTGTATAAAAACGGCTTTCATTACGAAATTTAGTAATAATATCATGCAGTTCTTTAATTACAGGATGTCTCGCCATTTGCGTTACATGATTTTTTAATTGTAATTTTATTTGTTTCAGTTCTTCTATTGTTGTTGCATTGCCAATATCACGCAAATTATTCTCTCTGAACTGTGCCATCTCTAAATCTGCTTTCCCAAATTGGAATGTTTTTATTTTTTTTAATAGGGATACACAGGCATTTTTCAGCTCGCCAAATTGCATATTTTCACAAATCGTGTCTTTCATAACGTTTAGTCTTTGCTCTAAAAGAGGGAGATCATTGGCATTCTTTATTTGGCCAAGATATTCTAAAGCTGTCTTAATGGCTTTATCTATTTCTAAGTCATTGAAACCACGTCGATACTGCTTAAATTGAGAAATATAAAGTTTATAGTGTTCTAAATTTAAGAAAAACTCATGCGTAACTTTTATTTGATTTAGCTCATTAATGACCTCATCCATTGACGGTCGTTGTGTACTGTCTTCTTGAGTTAATTTTTCTATAAGTGCTTTTAATAAAGCACCAGATGGCGTGAGAAAAACTGGAGCAGAAAAATCGGTCTTATTCCCAATTACATCATCTAGATCAGGCGCTTTAGTTAAAAACTGATAGAGGTTCTTTCCGAACATGAAGGTATGGGCTTTATCTGCGGAGCTTGGGGGAGGTCTGCGGCAATTTAATTCGGGGGGGATTAGATCCACTGTGCCTGTAATACCATAAAACCAATAATTTTCCGGGATTGTCATATCGAGGAGCCCGGATTTATCAATAAATAAAAATGACTTGGTATCTGCTAGTTTTAAGACCCCCTTATCAATAAGCCAATTAGAATTTTTCATGTCGGTAAAGGCGCAGCCATCACGAATAATATTTCTTAAAAGACTTGCCATTTGCAGGTAAATATTTAGTGCTAAAGAAATTAGCTCATTGATAGGGCGTGATAACTGGGCATGGCTTTCCAAATCAGAGCCCTGGCAATAATCGGTAACGAGAAGTGAGCGAGTTATAAGTTGGTTTTTCTGATTAATAAAACTAGCATCACGCTCAGCCCATATTGGAGTGCAAACCTTTTCTAATGAGCGTTTTCTTAGGTAGATGTCTGCATGGCGAGGATATTTTTCACGAAAATCGATTTTGAGAACTAAGCTTTGCCTGTTACGCATATCGGTTATTTTAAAATTATGGGAGTTTCCACCACCTAAACTCATTATTGTGTGAGTGCGTAGAAACATTTGAAAGTCTTCATAACCTTCTTCGTGGGATAAATAGAGCTCGATGAGCTCTGCTCGATTGAAGTTTGCGCCATCAAAAAGAATTTTTAACAAAGAATCTACTTTCTCCGGAGGCATGTTGGCTAGAAGCTCAGGTAATGATGTTGGATCAAAATTTGATGATATTGAAACGAGTTGAGCCTCTAAAGTATGCTCTTGTAGGGAACTAATATCCAAAGCAGTAAATTCATTTTTAATTTCTTTAAATAACTTATGGTAAATCACTTGTTGATATTCAGGACAGGAGGCGATGATTTTTTGTGGGAACCGTCTACTTAATGCCTTTTGCGCCTGGTAGATTTGATATAGAAATAAACGTTTTTTATGGTAGTTCTCTTCACAGTTATAATTTTCTATTAAGCGATTTAATTCCATAAATCCGATAGCCACATCAGCATAAAACTGTTTGAGCTTCTCATCAGTTATAGAATCAGGTTCTTTAATAGAACAAATAGTGCTAATTTTTCCCATATTAAGAAAAAAAGTGGAAGAAAAACGCTATCATATAACCTTTGTTAATGAACATCCAGTGTGTATTCTCAATGTTCTTCTTGATTGATTCATTTTCATGGCCACCGACTTTACGGTAGTCGGTGGATATGTGGCTAGGTCAAGGAGCTATCAAAGGAGTTTCTTCACCTAATGAACAATAATCATGGATTTTATTGCTTGGGAGTCGGTTGCAAGCATCGGTGGTTATCATATTTTTCACAGTGATTCGTAAAATATTGCTTTAATCCAGAAACAAATATGGTCTCACCATTGCCCATAAGAAAAACGCGTTCAGGTTGCAATTCAGCGTAATTGGAATCTCTTAAGATTCCTTTGTATAAAGAACCGGCATTGGCAAATAGCCATTTATCGAGGAAGGGAAGAACTTTCTCGGCATTATTTGAGTAAAAGTTTTCATACACATCAGTAAATAATTTGTTTTTCATTTCATAATTGCTTTTGAAATAAAAATTACTGCGATCCCGTCGGTATTCAGTAAACGGTGGTTTAATGGGGTTTTTTTTCATTCCTGCAGCAAAGCTTAAAGAAATAATAAGACCTTTAGCAGGCTCGACTTTGAATTGCGAGCCAAATAGGTTAGTGCCATTATATTCATGGAGGTAGTCTTCTAAATAAGCGATAGCTTCATCATTTATAGGATCAAAATAGCTATTGATTATGAATTGTTTGGCAAGATACGTTTGAGGATCATAATGGCAGCTTATATAAATAGCATAAATAAAGTGCTCATTAGTTATGTTGTCTACCAAGAGTTTATTGATTTGGTTATGAACCTCGTTACAGGTTATTTGTTGATCTTTTATCTCACTGTCCATACGAATAATTTGAGTTGGGTAATCCTGGCTTCGAGTGAGTAACTTTAGTTGGCTGGGGGCTGCCGACTCATTAGAGTAACTCATCGTTTGAGTATTTTTTTCTGGGGTTTGGGTTAGTAACATGATTTGATGATTATCATTCGGGTGGCTAAATGCGAAAAGCGGCACCAAAACAAGCGCGGCAACTAAATAATTAAATTTCATAGCAAACTCCTTTTTCTGTAGCCTTATATTGCATCCTTGGCGGATCACATTGTGATGGCTCACATTTTGAGTATAGATGAGGTGTTTTAGAATTAGCCACCTTGTTTATTAATAAAAAAATGATTAATTCACAAGAAATGTCTTTGTTTGATTGTATTTTGATCAGAATGGGGTTGCGGCCCGTATTAGGAGAAGTCGTAATACGGGATGTTGTGTAAAAATACTGGTATTACAACTTATCGGGCAAAAAGCCACCGGCTTGCATTTTCCACATGCGGCTGTAATAAGTTGATTGCTGAAGCAATTCGTGGTGAGAGCCATCTTCAATAATGCGTCCTTTTTCAAAAACTAAAATGCGATCCATTTCGGATAAGGTTGATAGACGATGAGCAATAACAATGGTTGTACGTTCTTGCATTACTAAATGTAAACCATCTTGGATTAGCTTTTCTGTAAGCGAATCCAAAGCCGAGGTTGCTTCGTCCAATATAAGAATAGGAGCGTTTTTTAAGATGGCTCTGGCTATGGCGATTCGTTGCCTTTGTCCGCCTGAGAGTTTTATTCCTCGTTCACCTACTAAAGTGTCATATCCTTCAGGAAGTTGAGTAATGAATTCATGGCAATGAGCTTTTTTAGAGGCGCCAATCACTTCAGCATCAGAAGCATCAATTCGTCCATAACGTATGTTGTCCATCAGGCTGCGATGAAATAAGGTGACATCTTGAGGAATCATAGCGATGTGCTCGCGTAATGAATCTTGGGTTACTGTCTTGATATTTTGTCCATCGATTAAAATGCGCCCTGATTCCACATCAAATAAGCGCAGAATTAAATTTACAAAGGAACTTTTCCCTGAGCCAGATAATCCTACCAAACCAATTTTTTGTCCAGGTTCAATCACGATGGATTTATTTTTAAATAGATGTGCGGATTCATCATAATGGAAACTTACATTCTTAAACTCAATACCTCCTTGGGTGACAATGAGAGGCTTAGCATTAGGTTTATCCGTAATTTCATGAGGTTCAGTAATTAAGGTTAGCGCTTGGCGGCATTTACCTAATTCTTCAGCAAAGAGCACAAATTGGCTAGCCAGATACCAGAGGTTATAAAAAATACTGATGGATAGGGCAATGATAAAACTAAAATCACCTACAGAGACTTGATTTTTACTATACATCACCACGAGCATGTATAAATTGGCGGCAATTAAGACAATAATACTCACATCCCAATAGATACGCATTTTAAGAATAACCCATTGCATGGCTTGGTCTGTGACGACCGTATCTTGGGTTGCATTTTGGATTAATTTATTTTCATAGCTTGATCTGGAGAACAGACGCAGGTTAGTGACATTGCTGATGCTGTCCACGATTTTTCCTACCAATGTGGTTTTACTGGCAGCAAATATATTGGACATATCACGAACGGGCTTAAAATAGACCGCGGCAATCGTGAGGAAGGATATAGTCCATAGTAAGAGAATAAGAGCAAATATAGGATGTACCAGCAGCATGCTGATAATTGCAATCACCACACCAATGATTTGCGCTAATGCATCATCAATGGTGGTAAAAATGGTAATAGTACCGGTAGTCATATCTGAGATTTTATTTGAGAGACTACCGGCAAAGTTATTTTGAAAATAACGATGTGAATGCCGATTCAAATAAGAAAACATGGTATCGACAATGTCATAGCGTAACTTGGGGAATAACTGCAAACGAATCCAGTCTACTAAGCGCATATCAATGGCAATTACTATCCATAATGCCACGTAGAGAATTACTTCGGGGAGGACGGCATTGAATACTGCCGCTCTATTTCCTTCAAAAGCAGTTACTTTATCAATAATAAGTTTAAGTACATAAGGCGAGAGCGTATTATTAATTCCCCAGTAAGAAGCCACCAACAGTAATGAGATAACATAGTACTTATGGGGTTTTAATAACCTAATAAAAAATTGATAAAGCGAAATTTGTGTATTCATCTTAATAATCCGTCCCTAATCTCATAGCTGGTGGTGATACCAATCGCTGCTAAAAAATCAGGGTCATGTGAAATAACGATTAATGCCCCTGGGTAGGCGTTAAGAACCTGGATGACGTGAGCGCGTGTTTCTCTATCTAAGTTGTTGGTTATTTCATCTAAAATCAGTAGCTTAGGAGTCATCGCAGCAATCTGCGCCAGAGAGAGCCGAGCTTTTTCTCCTCCAGAAAGTGTTCCAGCTAAAGCGTCCACCTCTTCATTTTTACGAAACAGAAAATCATTCAGATGCCTCCTGATTTCAGTATAGGATCGATTGGGTAACAAACAACTCAATGTTTGCCATACTGTATTTTCTATACTCAAATTATGATAATGCTGATCTAGGTATCCTATGTCTTTTACATGAGGTAGATACCACATTCCAGTTCGCTCTATGGTAGGGGAAGTTAACAGCGCTTTGATTAAGGTTGATTTGCCGGAGCCATTATTGCCTTGAATAGCAATGCGGTCCTGACCTTTAACGACAATGCTAATGTTCTGCAAAATGAATGGGCCTGTTGCATAACGAACGCTACCTTCGCTAATTGTCACTACAGCTTGATTGGATGGCTGACCATGGAGCACAAATTTGGGGGTAATAATTTCTTCTACATGCAATTCTGTTAAACGTTCAGTTAGTTCTTGTCTTTTATTGTTTAATGCTTGTTTTTTACGGCCTGAGGTTTCTTGGGCGTTTCTTACTTTGGTTCCGGAGACGAGGGTAGGCCATTTTTTTTGTTTCAGTTGTTTTTCACCCACTTGGCGGCTGTTTTTTGCACGTGCTTGCTCTTTCATCAGATCAGTATGCATTTGTTTTTTTTCTCGGGCGATATGACTTATTTCGTTTTCTAAGGCACTTCGTCGTTGAGCTTGTTCTCGCATATAGTCGTTATAACATCCCGTAAAGACCTGTATTTGGTTTTGTTCTATATGCCAAATTGTATCTATCGTGTTTTGTAATAATTCAATGTCATGGGTAACCATAATTAATGTGCCTGAAAAATTAGTGAGCATTCGCATCAACGTGCGTCGATTGTGGCTATCTAAATGATTCGTTGGTTCATCAAGCAGAAGCAGATCAGGTGTATGTGCTAGAGCCTGAGTTAATAATCTATTAAAGCATTGTCCGCCGCTGAGTGAGTCAAACACATCAACGATTTGTGGGATGTATCCGGAGGAAAGAGCGTTGGGAAGACACAGTGTGCCTTCAACGGTAGTTTTTACGCCGGCAAATAGTTTCAGTAAGCTGGATTTCCCAGAACCATTACGCCCAATGATCGCAATACGACTGCCATAGGGAATTTGGCCAGAAAAATCGACAAAACAGGTTTTATGGGGGAACGAAAGACTTAGGCTTTCAAATTGAATTGGCTTATGCATCATAAACTCTCTTAAGTGTTCTAAAGGGCGATTAATTACCTTGCCCGGATTAGGGCGTACTTAAGAAACTTTGTTCATGATGTGTTCGAGCCTCATTGATAAGATCTGACTGCGATTATGTTAATCAATGGATGAGGGCTTGTCAATTACTTGCGCGTAAGCTGAGCTGTTGCAGTATCCAGCAAACAGGGTTCATACCACATTTGATGCAGGGCTTTGTGGTAGCCCAGTTTACAATGATGGCTCTAAATTCGGAACTAACTCTTTACAATGACGCATTATCCGCTGATCCTCTGGCGGCAGGGTAAGGTAGTCACCAAATTGTTGGGTTAATAGTTCTGCTGCGTTATTGGGAATATTAAAACAACCGGTTTCAAATACAGCTCTTTTTAATGGATAAATGTCTTCTTGTTTTAAGAAGTTTTTTCCTACACAGTTGTAACCGCGACCCCAATAAGGGCTGTTGCTACTATTCGCTTTTTGAATGATGTTGTTCAAGCGCGATTCCAACATGGATTTAGGAAGAAACTTCCCCAGCACTTTATAGACTCCCGCATGATGGCCAATGCTAACTGCGCCATATTTAGTGCTTAGAAAACGCGAAATTTTTTTGGCCAGAAACTTATAGCGCTTACGTTGTTTTTGATCTTCAGGCATGCGGTCATAAACAAAAACATCAATAAATATCCCTTGCACATAGGGCTCATCGCCGTGCTCATGTTTTTCAATATAACGGCTTGAACGATCTCTAATTTTTAATGGAGTTGCCATATTAAAATAGCCTGGATCAGTATGGATGGTTTGTAGCCAAATATGCTCGGGTAATTCTTGTGGGGCAATACGTAAGAATTCTTCATAGCTCGCTCGGGGCATCGCGATATCCATATCATCATCCCAAGGGATAAATCCTTGGTGACGCACTGCACCTAAAAGTGTGCCAGCATCAAGCCAATAATCCAGACCATACTTTTGACAAATAGCATCGATAGCTTCCAGCATGGTTAGCATTTTTAATTGAGCTTGGCGTAATCGACCGTCACTTAATGCTGTATCTGCTGAATGGGGATTGATTTGTGTTTCTAATGCCATGGCTTATGTCTCGCAGTTTTGCTTGCGCGCAGTATAAAATAATTTTTTCGGTAGGGCTACTTTAGTCGCCTGTTGTACACTAAGCTTTCGCCACCACATCCTTGATTACGCTGTGCTGCATCAAGCCGACAGAAAACATACCAGCGGTTAGGTAAAGATGCCGATAAATCTTGCTTGGTCACTTTTTTTCTTATAGTGTATCGCCGTGTTATTCTGATGTTATGAGTGTTTCATGTCTGATGTTCAAACTCAAGCCGAGCCTTCCTGTGAAGCTCTTTTATCTGCATTAGCAAAAGAGGTTGCGGGATGTACTCGTTGCCCTCTTCATAAAACCCGAAAGCAAACTGTCTTTTTTCGTGGTAGCCCACAAGCGAAACTGATGATTATTGGAGAGGCTCCTGGTTTTTATGAGGATCAACAAGGTAAACCTTTTGTGGGAAAAGCGGGTGGTTTATTGAACCAAATGATGCACAGTGTGAGTTTGTCTGAGAATGATTTTTATATTGCTAATGTTTTGAAATGTCGCCCTCCTAATAATCGTGATCCTCAATTAGAGGAAATTAAGCAATGCAGTACGTATTTAGAGCAGCAAATCGACTTGATCCAGCCGGAGCTTATTTTGGCTTTGGGGCGTTTTGCTGGTCAGTTCTTACTTAATAAACCTGTGGCGTTAAACCAATTACGTAATAAGATTCATTATTATAAAAAGATACCGTTTATGGTTAGTTATCATCCTGCATATTTGTTGAGAAGACCTGTAGATAAGAAAAAGACCTATGCTGATTTGCTTGCCGTGAGGCGGTTTTTAGATAGGGCAGGTTTTAATAAATTGTAGCTTGGGCCAATGGCCCAACACGTTATTACTACTGCCCCGGAGGAGAGGCTGGAGAAGCTAAAAAAACAAATTATTCTTTAGGCATAGCCGCTTCAACATCATTGGTAATATCAACCCAAGAACTGTCAGAAAAGACCACTGAGTTCGAGTTTAACACTGCGTTAAGTTGTTTTTCTTTGGCTATTTTATCAACGGTTGATTTTACCAAATCAGTGAATTTTTTTAGTCCAGTAGCTTGTGCTTCTTGAATTTTTTTCTGATACGTTTGGCTCATTTTATTTAATTGCGTTTGTTCGGCAGTAATTTCCTGAGCTACAGATTTCTTTTTGTCATCGCTGGTTTTTTCATAAGAAGCGATTAATGCTTGTATCTTAGCTTTTTGAGCCTGTAATTTTTCTTCCATGCCTTTAATGTCTTCTTGTAAGGCTTTACTGCTGTTTTGGATGAATGCTGATTTGTTATACAATTCGGTAACATTGACCACACCGACTTTTAATTGGTCTGCTGCTAATGCCAGTGGTACACAACAAGCTAATAAGATAAATCCTAGTATTTTTTTCATAAAAATTTCCCTAATGAGTTAAATTTCGAAGGTCATCATAGGGGGAATTCTTCAAGAGTTCAAGCATCATTTTTGATGCTTTTATTATAAAAATAAATTAGTTAGGGCGTAACTATATTCACATCTTTTGCTTCTTTTTTAGAAGAATTGGATTCTGAACATATGGGTAAAGCGCGTTGCCACAGAACATATCTATTTTGAATAAGATTGGATAAAGAGTGGGCACCAGAATAAGTTACCTGTGCGATTGTTGTAGAGGCTACCATTATACCTGTATTGGCCATTGCTTTACAAAATAGACTTTGCATATTCATTTCCCTTATTGAAATGCTGCTATTATATCTTTAAAGTGATAAAAATTACACTTTTTCCCGCCTGTGAGCGAATAAGCATACCGAGTTTACAATTAGAACTTCTTTAGGGCGTTTTGCCTTCATGCCTCTACGACTGGTTCGCGTAATCTAGAGATCTCGCTTTGGACGTTGATCCCTTAGATTACGCGCGACATAGGGTTATGTTTATTATTTAGGTCCTGGTCGCGTAGGAGATACTTCGGGAACAGTTTTAGCCTCCTGTGCTTTCTCTTTGGTGGCAAAAAGGCCACACGATTTTAATGCCTCTGTATCCGGTTGATACTTCTGTGGAACTACTTTCTCTAGGGGAGTAGGGCCTAGTTTTTCTCCAACACCGGCAATAATCGAGAATATCATTGCTGAAAGTGCCATTCTTAATGGAATTTGTTTTCCTGAATAAGTAAAAAAATCCTTAACGGCTTTTGCTGGGTTTTGGTGAAAATCATTGTAAAGACTTTTTAACACATTAAACGTTGTTTCGTTAACTAATAGTCCGTTATGAGACACTTTAGTTCGTGCTAAAGTTAAATCTTTAAGCGAGGCAAAAGGATAGGCTGCTAAAGCGCCAACAGCACCACTAATTGCTCCCGCTGTAGCATGTTTGGATGCTGAATTTTGCATGTTTAATTGATTTGCCATCCATGTTTCAAATTGTAACATGGCAGTGAAATTGATAATTCCAGAGGCATAGCGTGCTGAGAAGCCATTTAATAAAAGTGCTCGGATATTATAAGGGGCATACCATTTAAAATTAGGGGGCAAAAGACCGGGGGTTTTTTTCATTTGCGACAATGAGTCCGGTATTTGAGTTATTGCCAGATCCCAAAACGCTGCATGCATTGTATAACTGAATGGGATTTTTTGTGTCGGTCTGATTGATTCTTCAAGGGCTGTTTCTTCTCGTATAACTGATTCGCTGATTAAATTCTCAGTAGGTCTATTATTTTTAGTAGTAGTGACATAAGTAGTTCGGGCTGCAGAGCCATATATGCTCGTTTTTGTTCCTGCATAGAGTGCTCTAAAAAAGCCAAAGGTACCGCCTGACATAGATGGTACTGCCGGAGCTTGGGCAGCCATGCGTGCTAGTAGGGTTTTGGTTGGGCTTTGCACACTAAGTATGGCAATATTAGTTGCTGCTGCAACGGTAAATAAATTACTGGCATACCAGGCAGTAGGAGATATGGTTATTGGAAGGGAGCCAGATTTTGGTAATTGTTCTTGTTGTTTGTCTGTATTGGCAGGTTTTGTAGAATCGCCTGGCATAATAAACCTCTACATTTAGCGTTAAAATCGGCCGTTATTGTATGAAGTAAAAATTAACAAAATATTAACAATCGAGACTTTTTTGATCTATTTTTTGCTCATAGAGTATTTATGATGATCGTATCTCGTATTCGACAATGCCGTATTACGGGAGCTAGGGGTAAAAATTTCAGTGCGTTAATACAGCTTATCTAGTTGATTCATCGCCAACAGATAAGACTCTTTTTTATGCGTTTCGGAAGGTTCAAGTAAATTAGTTAGATTTTTGGCACACCAACGTGTGGCGCTAATTAGGGCAAGAGGATCTTTATTCTTTTGTAAAGCCCATTCGGCATATTCCAAAAGCAGGCTAGCTATGTAGGTTTGCGTTAAGGAAAAAGCAAAATGACGGGCACCTATTTGCTGCTCCTCAGGATTCATCTGAGCCATAGATTTCATATAGCTTTGAATTTTTTGTACTGCTTCTACAGTATTGTTTTTGGCTAACTGAAGTTTAGGATGGGTGATCACGTCAAGACGTTGGGCTACGTCCTCGAAAAAGGCAGTGGCTGCATTTTCTTTTTCAATGGCTCGTAAGACATCAAGACTTAAAATATTCGTGGTTCCTTCCCAAATAGATAAGACTTGGGCGTTACGCAATAATTGAGGAAGCCCGGTATCTTCAATATATCCTGCGCCACCAAAAGCTTCTAGTGCTTCACTGACTACGGCAATAGCTTGCTTCGCTGTGTACAATTTAGCAAGCGGTGTTAACAGTCTTAATAGGGAACGTTCACGTTCGCTAGCCGTACCTACTTCATCTTTACCGAGCAATTCAATTGCATGGAAAACAAGATGGAAGGCCCCCGTGAATTCCAGTTGCATGTGGGCTAAGGTTTCCAGATGCAGGCCATGTTGGGACAGCGGGCGACCAAAAGCAACACGCTTATTGGCATAATCACGAGCAAGGGCAAGTGCGCGACGCATGTAACCCACCGCACAGCACGCATTGTAAATGCGGGTAATATTAAACAGCGAGGATATTTTTTTTACCCCTTCACCTATGCCGCCAACCAACGTGGCTTGCGCATTATCCAGCGTTAATTCTGCGGTGGGGAGGGCGCGAGTTCCTAGTTTTTCTTTTAAGCGGTTGATACGTATACCATTGAGCATGCCTTGAGTATCACGCAGTTCCAAATAAAATAAACTTAATCCCCGACTGCCTTCAGGGGCTCCTTCAATACGCGCTAAGGTCATGGCCATTTGTGAGGTCGTTGCGGAAGTAAACCATTTAACACCATTTAAACGAAATTGGGCTCCATCTGCTTTCGCAATAGTCGAAGTGCCACTTACGTCGGAGCCGCCGGTACGCTCGGTCATCCATTGCCCAGAGGTCCAGAATTGAGAGGGATCAGCCGAGGTTAAATGTGAAAAAGCACGTTGTTTGAGCGAGTCATCTGCATACAGTTCTAAAGCACGTGCTGCGCCATCGGTCATTGCGAGTGGGCAGGTGTAAATCGCAGAGGAGGGATGAAACAAATAAAGTTTGGCAAATTGATGTATACGTGAGAGTGCGCCATGCTTACGTTCATAACCAATAGCAATGAGTTTTTCTTCGGCTGAAATACGATCCAATGCGTTCCAGGCTGCATGTACTTCAATATGATCAATTCGTTTTCCCCAAGGATTATAAGGAACATGCTTGGGAGGATTTGCTTCTGCTTCTTGGCCTAACTGGTAAATTTCCCCAATAACCCGTTGCCCCAAATGCTGTAATTCAGGTTGAATTTCACTCAACATAGTAGTCGGAAGCTTCCACTCTAGGTAGTTTTTGAGCAGCACATCATCATCGTATTGATTGTTTAAGCTTGGGGGCGATTGAAAAAAATCACTCATTTGGAATCCTTTCTTATGATTTTTAAAGAGATCTTATATTAGCTGGGTTTTAATGAATTTAAAAATAGGGCGATTATTGATCTTGATTATAAAAAGTGAAACTCTATCCCTTCATTTACTTCATAGCGCTAATTAATAAGGAGATTATTTTAATGTTACGTAAAATAGGAGTGCAGGGTAAAAAGCATGTACTGGCATTGATGTGCATAGTTTCAGCCGTTGGTATGGTGTCACAGAGTGCACAAGCAATTCCATTTACTGAGATTAGCCAGGTTTATTTCTTTGGGGATAGTCTAACAGATAGCGGTTTTAATAATAATTATACGGCGCTGATGGGGTTTTCTGCTAAGGCACCCACCTTTACTACCTTAAATGGTTACACCTGGTCCCAGTATGTGGCACATGACATTAAAGGTTTTGCCTTACCTACCGGTCCATTCCCCATCCTAGCTGATAAGATCACTAATAATACTACCCCCATTAGCCCTGTGGTTCCTTATGTTATTCCTGATTTAACTGGAATTAATTATGCTTGTGGTGGCAGTCGGGCTAATACTAACCCGGGAGTTGATTTTATTTGGGCTCCATCCTTGCATCAGCAACTTCAGCAGTATTTATCTACGGCACCTAAGCAGCTTGACCCTAAAGCGGTGTATTTTGTTTGGTCAGGGGCCAATGATTTATTAGCTGCTTTGGATTCTATGCCTCTGCCTACATCAGCTCAATTGTTACACGTAGCGGATGCAACCAGTACTCAGGTAGTACAAGAGGTTTCTACTTTAGCTGCGCGAGGGGCGAAGCGAATCGTGGTGATGTCGCTTCCTAATGTAGGTTCTACGCCATTTGCTAGTGAATTGGCATTGGAAACAGGTGATCCTACAATTCCTGGAAAGATAAAAAACTACAGTTTCTTGTTTGATTCCTTTATGAATCAGAAATTAGGTGCTGTACAAAAGAGACATCGAGCTAAAATATTATATTTTGATACCTATGCTGCGTTGGATAATTTGATTGATAATGCCAAGTTGGGGCAGCCTACCGTGATTAATGGGCAGTCCTTTTTCTTTACTAATTACAACACGCCAGTATGTGGAACTTTGCCTGCGATTGTCTGTGATACGACGTCAAATGGTCATATTTTTGCTGATACGGTACATCCAACAGATATGGCTCATCGTGCCTTGTCTTTGGAGGTGGAGCGACGAGTTAGGTTATGGTAGTAAGAGCTGTTAAATCATGAATATTGAGGCTTGACCAAGGGCCAGTGTTCTAATATAGAGCTCTTGGATCCCGCGGATAGGCCACGGGATACAGAGCAGGGGCTAAGGAAATTCCCAACATGATTCGCCCACAATATAAAATGCTGGCGGGTGTTAAAATTTCTACGGTTACTACAAGTGATGCGATGGCTGCAGAGACACTAAATGCTGGTGCGCACCTGCAGTTCCCATGACAATAGATTTACCTACTCCAAATGAATCTGCGGCAAGCTGCTGCTCTTTCCTTTCGTTCATGGTATAAAGGTTCCATTGCTATAGGAGCATATTAATTCTTGGTCTAGTTGATAAGGCGTTTATTGTTGGGTGTGTAATCTGCTATGTTTTTATGTATGCCATTGGAACGGTGAATGATGTTTTGGTTAGGGAGCATTCGTGAAGCTAAAATCATATAATTTATTAACTTGGGTGCCTCATCTTTTTTTATTTTATAAAGAAAAGGTATTTCGAAAATTATTGCCGATTATTGCAATTGTTACTATTTATGCGGTGTTAATTCTATGTTTTTTTGAAAATGCAAAAAAATACAATATAGGACAATTTCATCTGATCTTTAGCTTTATTTTAGCGATCGTTATCAGTTTTAGAGTGAATACCAGTTATGCCCGTTGGTGGGAAGGTCGTATATTGTGGGGAGGAATTAACAATAACTGCCGGAATTTAGCCCTAAAGTTTGATGCATTTATTGGCTTAAATAAGCATCAGGATTTTTATGCGCTACTCATTAAATTACCCATTGTTATCAAAGCACATTTGCGTAAAGAAACGGATGAGTTGGAAACGGAATTGTTATCTTTATGTGTTCATGAGTTAGATTCAAAGAATCCAGTGCTATTGGTAATGCAGAGGATGTACGTCATTCTCAATCAATTGCGCCAAGAAAATAAATTACAATTAGAACAATATTTGGCATTAGATACGCCTATGGCTAATCTAATGGAGCTTGTTGGTGGTTGCGAACGCATTGCCAATACACATGTGCCGCCACCATTTGCTTTCTTTGTGAAGCAAGCCTTACTCTTTTATGCTTTAATTTTCCCGTTTGGTTGGGTGAATACCTTTGGTTTCTTGGTGATCCCGATGATGGTGATGATTGTCTATATTCTACTGGGTTTGGAAATTTTATCTGAAGAATTGGAAGAGCCTTTTGGAAAAGGCGATAATGATTTGCCATTACATCATATTGTGAAAAATATTGTGCGCAATATGGAGCAAATTGCAGCTGAATCTCCACAACGAGGTTTATAGTTTAGGTGAATCAAGCTCTGCTGTTGGGTCTTGTACTTCCTGCTCACGTGCTTTCATAAGTACTCGACTTTGTTCTATGAAGTCTCCTAATAATTGTTTATGTTCAGTATGAGTTCCACTGTACTCTTGTTCAAAACGTTGTAAGGTGCTAATTACCTTTTTAGGAGTAACGTGCTGTGCTTTATACCTAGATGAGTTAGGGTGCTCATTGATGTGCTTAATTATTGCATTGAGATCTGCTTGATTTTTGACTGTTACTATGGGGGTAGCAATAAATAACTCCTCATAAATAGAGATCTTTTCTTCATTATCAGTACCGACATCAAGTAGTTGCATCACTTTGTTTAAATGCTTAGTTAAGTTCGTTTTCTGTGAGCGAGCATCCATGAGCCAGGCACTCAGTGAGAATGAGTTGTCCTCCATACCTTCAGCAATATTCGATTGATAAATATAGCCGAAAACTTCTTTCTCAATCTTTTCACATGCGAGCATCACATAGGAATGTCCTGGGATATCGATGCGAATGATTTTAGGTAAATCTTTACCTAATTTTTTAGCTAAAGAGGAAATTTGTGGTGGTTTTTCCGTAAGGGGAGTAAATAGCGTACTTTTGGTCAGAATATTGCAGAAAGCATTTGCGATGTCACCACAGCCCACAGGGTAAAATAGCGATTGTTCAATCGATTTTTCCAAGACGCCCAGTTTTTCAAACAAGAGCAACACGTTTACCATAGTCTGCAAATCACATCCTTGCAGTGCAAGATGAAATTTAGCATCCGCTACGCTATCAAATCGTTTTTCATAGGAATCGAGTACTAGTTTTCTAAAATACAGATCAAAGTCATCCATAGTGAGCTGTTGGCTGTCTTTTTGAAAAAAAGAAAATTCAGTTTTAAAATTCATAAAATTTTTGACCAAATTAATGTATAATTATATCAGGTTAATATTTTTTTTCCTTTCTGCAAAGTAAAAGATAGAAGATTCTTATGACAAAAACAAATACGAATAGTTATAAATTTTTCACCGAAATCAATTCGGTACAGAATTTATTACAGGTTTTATTCAACCAATTAAAAAAAAATCACCATTCTTATGCGGAACTGATTAGTAATTTAGAAGCAATAGTAGATGGTGCTGAGATTGCTAATTTACCTAAAGAACTGGAGCCCATCACTATTTTTTTAAATAAACCAGAACTAATTATTTCCAATCTAAGTAGTGAGGATAAAGCATACTTTAATACGGTAGTGAAAAATAAATTATATGGGTTTATCCTGGAATTAAAAAATAACATGAATGCAGATGTACCTGATCCTGCAGTGCAAACCTCATTCCTACGTTAATAAATTCCGCTAATTGCACCCGCCAAAGAGATGTAAATTTTGAAATTTAAAATAGAAAACGCCTTCATTGCAATCACTGCAATGAAGGTTGATTTTTTAATAGATCCCATGGAAAATCCACGGAACGTTTAATGGGGTTATATCATACCGCCCGGAGATAAGTGTTCGATACGATCCTCCGTTGTATCTATACGTTTCGTGATGGCAGTATTCATTTCTTTAATAAATTCTTTAACGTCTCGGGTATTCGCATGAGGATGTTTTGCTGTTGCATAATTTAAATATCGTTGTGCTATATCCTTGCAGTCATCTGGCCCATATTTTTCATTTTGATACAGTTCTTTTAGTGCTCTAGCTACTCTAGGACCGCTTTGTTTTTCTTCTCGTACCAGCATTTGCAACTCGTGAGGATATGCTTTGCCAGTGGGTTTCTCTCCTGAGTGTCTGTTGAAGAGTGATTGGCTGTGCAGCTCATGTAAGGACATTTTTTGAGCGGCTCGTGTTTCTGCATATTGTGTTGATGCCTTTATGGTTTCATCCAGTATCTCTATAGGACAAGAATAATTAATATTTAGGTTATGTTTGCGAAATACTTCTTCTACCTCTGGGCTTCGCAATACATCAGCCATTTCTGATAAACTATGAAAACCAGACTTGCAAGTAAATGAAACGAAGACTTGTACAATGTTATTGACGTCAGTTTGTAAATTAGGTTCTTTCGAGTTTTGTTCAATATATTGATCCAATACGGCTGCTAAGGTATATGCAGTACCTGAAACAGAGTTTACAAAAGGAACATCTACGTTTGTTGATGAATAACCACTTTCAATTTTTTTATTAATCAAAAAACTGTCTGTAATACTTCCCGTAACCGCTTTTTCCCGAAGCTCATCTACTGGCGTAGGCGTGTTCGCTTTAATAATACCAGGATTTAAGGTGTCGCCAACGTCTTTGCTATCACGTTTTCTTCCTCGGTCTTTAAATTTTGACAAAGGCTCATTTTCTTCTTTTCTCATGGATGATTCGCGGGACAAAATAGATTCAGTTTTTTCACCAAAGCCCCTCATTGCTGCAATAACCATTTCCATGTCTTCCAGGTTATTCACTTTTTTCAATTTGGCAAAATTTTCCTGTTCGGAGTAAAGTAAATTAGCACCTGCCATGAATTTGGCAAAACGATCCATACTGTCTTTATGGGATTCGTTGTTCAGAGAAGCCCATTGCTCATTGACTAGGTGATTTTCAAAATAGCGTCTACTTTGAACTTTTTCAGGGTTGCTATTTTTAGCTGCTCTTTTGGCAGTTGATTCTAATAAACCTGCAATACTCTTATCAGCTAGAGTTCTTGCCACGGTAATGAGTTTTTCTGTTGTTGCCTCATAATCAAGGTCTAAATAATTTTGTTTGCACTCTTTAATTAGACTAGTCAGTTGTTCTGGCTCGTTAGACGTGGATTTTTCATTGTGGAGTATGTCTAAGGCAATCAAAATGAAATCAGAAGTATCTATGTTTTTAGAGGACAACATTTTCTTTAAATCGCTAGTTTTTTTGCCCATGACTTGCTCCTTAGCGCATGATTGTATAAAATTTAACAATGTTTAATGCTTGCAAAGAATCACTATGGATTAAAATGGTTCTTATTCTATAATAATAGAACAAAATGGATTAAATGTACTCACTAAGGGGCGATTTGTGATTTTTAAGAACTCTCCTGCCATTTTTAAGGCAATTGAAAGTAACGATATAAAGCAGTTTCATCAGGAATTAAAGGCGCTTACAGCCGAAAAAATTGTAGTTCTTATGTCTGGACTTGTGAGAGTTGGCAACGTTTCCAGGAATTATAACCTTCTCGAAGCGTGTTGTTTGACAGAAAATGATGGGGCTCTTCGGGAGCTGAAACAGCTTGCTTTAATTTGGTCGGAGGTTCAATTAACAAGAGCTGCTGAGTTAGCAGCGAAATCCAAGACTAAGAGCATGGTTTTAATGAACGAGCTTCTTTCATTAAAACTTCCCTCTCAGGAAGCGCTTATAGCCGCCTGTGATGTGGGTAATAATGAACTTTCCCGGATGATTTTAGCGAGCACTAATAAACTTAATAAACTCGATCCAAGCCCAATTATGAGTGCTGCCTCAGGTGGTTTCACTCCTGTTTTGCAATCTTTAAGTGAGCATGGTTTTGATATACATGTTGGTAATGATGAGGCGTTATGCCTCGCTATTCGCCATCGTCAATCTCAATGCGTTGACTATTTGATAGCGGAGGGTGCCGATGTTAGTACACAAAAGAGTTTGCCATTAAAAATAGCTATTTCTATTGGTGATCTGAATATAGTAAAAAAGTTATTGGATAAAGGGGCTGATCTTAAGCCTGTTGCAGAAGAAGAATACATCTCCCAAGCGGAACGCCACGGCCATACTGCTTTAGCAAATATTCTGCGTCAGAAAATGGTAACAATGAATATAGCTTTTCCTCTTAGTACCAAACAAAGCACCCACGTAAGCAGCGTGGATCGCACCGTTGCAGAATCAATCGTGCGGCTTAAAAATCGTTATGGGGGGCGGTTTTCACCAGCTGATAAGGATCAAATGGCATGTGATTTGCTGGCTTGGGGAAAACGTTTAGAGGTAGCTGATGCTACAACTAATGCTGCTCAAAGAGCATTAACCTCGATTTTAGAGGGCGCTACGATAACTCACGAAGAAACAGGAGTTTCTCTGAAAGAGCTTTTACTTTTTTGTTGGATGGCTATTCATGACGCATTGCAACGAAAAACGAGCATAGATGATGGACTTGTTATGCTCCAAGAAGGGCTTTATGAATTGCAGCGAGGATATAACTTATCGAATGGTGGAGTTGATTTAGGTGGAGAGGATGAAGAGGTCTGTGAACCCGGGATGTTTAATAAACTAGTGGAAAAACTAGTTGGTATTCACCCTGATGTTAAAATCGATTTTATTACCAAAGATGTTGCTTCATTAAAGTTAAATGCAGTAGTGAAAGAAGTGGCTTTATCCTGGTATAAAACGAACGCACTTTTAGTTAATGGCATGTTTAAAAAAAGTTACGATGTCGAGCCTATTTGGAATAAGATTCGTGAGCAGGTGAAACAGAAAATGTTTGAGGAGTTCTCTTCTTTATTTTCATCTTACGATGATCCTGAGTTTGATGACTTCATTGATGCGGGTATTGATGCCGATATAAGTGAGAGTTCTCCCTCAGCTGTTACGTCGTCGTCTTCTTCTTCGGCGCCTTCTCGACGTATGTAGTCACTATGACACACACTTTCGCGAGCCTTGGCGAAGCAATCCACGCTTCGCTGAGCTCACGATTGATTGGGTTAAGTTCAGAGATTCACAGGTTTTCCATTAATCTGTAATTTTTGATTTTCCAATGTAAAGTCAACCACATAGTTATCGCCATCCACTTTTAAAAATCCTTTATTAGTTAAATCAGCAACGAGTTGCTCTGCTTGTTTTTGTGCCTCTGCATCGGGATTTACAGGGGCAGGGAAGGCGGCTATTGGATTAGTTACTGAGGCAGGTTGCTGCTGCTGGACTTTCTTCGTCAGATCACTCTTTATTGAGGCCACTATTAGTGATTTTACCAAGCGAATAGGCGCTTTAAAATGACCTTCACCCCGGACTTTTTGCATTGCTTGAGATGCGTCTTTAGCTTCATTTTCAGGCAGCCATATTTTAAAGTTACCGTTAATTTGGCCTTCAGGTAAAGTTAAGTTCATTTCAGCAAGCTCGATAACCGGGCCTTTGGTAAGTAGCTTAGGTAATTCTGCAGCTATAGCCAGCATCGCAAGATTAGGATCCACATTATTCTCAACCATATTGGCTTCTTGCTGATTGAGTTTGGCCATTACATTCGGGTCTAAATTTTTAATACTGAGTTTAAAAACGCCAGGACCATAGTTTTGATTATCGACGACGAGTTTTTCTAGGGATAACTTACAATCAATTCCCATTTTATTTTCGGTTACATCGGAATTAAATCGTAGATCGAGTCCTTGCAGTTGAAAATGTTGCTCGTCAGGCGCATTAATCGTTGCAGAAGTAAGGCCTAAATGAGATTGGCCGAGCCATAGCCACTCTTGATGACGCCATAATTGCACATCATGCTCTAATTCTGAAAAATTAAATTCAATATTGCTGGCGGAGCCACTGAGGCCATATAAGCTAAAATTGGCATTAATTTTGTCAAGATTTGATGAGACACCAAGTACTGTTGTTAAACCCTTCCAATTGATTTGTACCGCTCCATCAGCAGTGCCATCATTGCCTTTTAGATCAAAAGAGGGGAGGGAATATTTAATTACGGTTTCCCTTAAATAATTGATTAAGGCCTTATAGTGCGTCTCTGGGCGTGTCGCTACTTCAGCAATACCAAAACGGAAGCCATTATCAGTCCAGATGAATGGTCCATGTTTGATATGGATGGGAATACTTATATCCAGATCAAGAGGCGTATCCATTTTTGCAATGCCGTTTGTATCCGTAATTTTTTGGGCAGGTATATGCATTTTTACATCTAATAGAGCTTTAGATGAAAACCAGCCTTGTTGGTATTGATCCAAATGTAAGGTTATTACGGACGATTTAGGAAATGAATCGATATTCCGGGTTAACGTGGTTTTTGCCATGTTTCCCATAACGTAATAAGCGATGAGAACGATTACAACGAGAGAGAACAACCCAATCCATTTTTTCATGATTATTTTTATAGTAGTCCTTATGGTAATTAATTATGTAGTCTATAAAGTGTTGTTTGTAAACTGAATCAGATTGAGCTGATAGGTTACGGGTGAGCGATCCCTATATTTAGTCTCGCTTGATGGTGTTCCCAGATGGGTACTTAAGTATTTTCACCAATCTTTTCAGCCTCTGTTAACAGACTTATCCACAGATTTTGTGGATAATTTTTAAGGAAGAATTGGCATGATGCTGGACGAAATGTCATATGAATAAAGGGCTAGAGGATATTTTTAGATTTTCTCTTTAAAAAAAGATGGGGAGAATTTAGAAGTTATTCACAGATATTGCGCATGGATTAAGAATTCTGCCCCGGCATGATAACAAAAAAAAAAATGAAAAGACAGCTTGAAAAAATTCTTTTTTATACTACGCAGTATAAGCTTAAAAAAAGCTCATTAGACGTAGCGCGTATTAGCGCAACGTAATACTGGCTCGACGCTATTTGCGTTAATTTTTCCTAGATATCCGCATTTATCTTGACCCAGTTTTATATTTTGATTAATTTTAATGACGCATTAAATAAAAAACGCCCCAAAGGACTAGCAGGAATGGAGTTATTAGAGGAACAGAGCACAAATTCCAAGACATCAATAGGCGTTCTAATTTTAGTAACCATTGGGGTAGGTATTGGTTCTGGTTTAATTGGCATGTCATTGGCGTTATTACTCCATTATTTACAACATATTGCTTATGGCTATAGCCCTTTACACATTATCAGTCCTGAAAGTTTTTTAGAGGGAGTGAGTGCTTCTAGCCCAACACGTAGGCTTTTCGTTTTGGGAGCCTGTGGCTTAGTCGCCGGAGGCGGCTGGTTAATGATCCAGCGTTTTGGTAAGCCCTTAGTGAGTATTGCCCAATCCATCAAAACTGGCAAAATAATGCCTCCGTTAACTACGACATGCCATGCTCTAGTCCAGATCATTACGATTGCATTAGGCTCCCCTTTGGGGCGAGAGGTTGCTCCGCGAGAAGCTTCTGCAGTATTTGCTACTTGGCTTTCTCATAAAGCCGGCCTTTCTGTGGATGAAACGAAAGTTATGCTTGCTTGTGGCGCAGGTGCAGGTTTGGCGGCAGTCTATAATCTGCCTCTAGGCGGCGCAGTTTTTGTAATGGAAGTACTTCTGTTTAATTTTCATTGGTCTATCTTACTTCCTGCATTCACTACTTCTGCCATTGCTACGGTGGTGTCTTGGTGGGGACTGGGGCAGGAGGCGACTTATCAAATTCCTGAGTTAACTTCGATTAGTGCTTCTTTAGCTATTTGGTCTATCGTCGTAGGCCCTCTCTTAGGTTTTTTTGCTTTTTGGTTTATTGAAATTGCAAATAGGCAACGAACTAAGGCATTTCATGGTTGGCCTATGTTCTTTGCATGCTTCGCAAATTTCATCATGATCGGTTTTCTGGCCATTTATTTTCCTTCATTATTAGGGAATGGGAAAAGTGCGGCACAGCTGGAATTTAGCCAGTTATTATCAATAGGCATGAGCGCTTTGATTTTGCTCTTAAGAAGTTTTATTGTGTGGAGTAGCTTACGTTCTGGCGCCTGGGGTGGGCTATTAACCCCTGCCTTAGCTAATGGTGCATTATTTGGCGTGTTTCTAGGAGGGATCTGGAATTTTATTTGGCCAGGTGCTCCATTGGCAGCTTACGCGGTAATTGGCGCTGCTGCTTTTCTTGCTGCAGCTCAGAAAATGCCTTTAACAGCGACCATTATAATTTTTGAATTTACTCGGGTTGATTTTGTCTTTCTAGCTCCCGTAATGTTTGCAATTTGTGGATCAATGGGGGTTGCGACTTTAGTGGAGAAATGGCTTAAGGAGGGAAATTCGTGAATGTTTGGTGCATCTAATTAGTACGCCATGATAATTTGGACTGATGTTCACATAAATGAGTTGTTGCAAACATCCCTATGCTTTGTGTAGGATTAATTTTTACTTCCATCCATCTGCGTCATGAACTATTTAAAATCTTATTTTCTTAACGGAACAACCCTAAAACAAGAAATTCTGGCCGGTATTACCACCTTTTTAACGATGGTTTATATTGTCTTTGTAAACCCAACGATTTTACATGATGCGGGTATGGATCAAGGTGCCGTGTTTACTGCCACTTGTTTGGTGACTGCATTTGCTTGTGCCTTAACAGGTATTATTGCCAATACCCCGATTGGGATTGCTCCTGGAATGGCCTTAAATATTTATTTTTCCTACAGCGTGGTGCAGGGAATGGGGATTGATTGGCAACATGCGCTGGCTATGGTGTTTATTTCTGGAGTCTTGTTTTTTTTCGTGACCTTAACTGGGGTTCGGCGTTTATTAATTGAGGCAATACCTTATAATTTACAAATAGCAATTCTGATTGGTATTAGTTTACTAATCGCATTAATTGCTCTTCAAGCCAACCACATCATTGTGGATGATGTTCATAATTTAATGCGCTTAGGTGATGTTCGTAAACCTGAAATTGGTTTATTCTTTTTGGGATTTTTAATCATTCTTGTGCTGGATTATTATCGTATTGCTGGAGCGATTATTATTGGCATACTTAGTATTAGCATTTTAAGCTTGATATTGGGAATCACCCAATGGCAAGGCGTATTTGATGTGCCTCCTTCAATCGAACCAACCTTTTTACAACTTAATTTTTCCGGCATGACGACAGCAGTGGCTTTAAAAGCTATATTCACTTTTTTCTTAATTGCTATTTTTGATGCGACTGGAACTTTAATTGGTTTACTTAATCCTACCATTTTTAAGCAGAAAGAAGATTATGCCCGTCGCATTAGTTATACATTGACCGCTGATGCTGCAGCCTCAACCTTAGCGGGCCTTTTAGGCTCAGCGAGTACCTCTCCCTATATTGAATCGGCTACAGGTATTGAGGCAGGGGGGCGCTCAGGGCTAACGTCTTTAGTTATTGCTCTGGGATTTATTCTCATGTTGTTTTTCTTTCCTTTGGCAAAAATGATTCCTGCTTATGCGGTAGGGCCGGCATTATTGTATGTGGCTTGTTGTATGATGAAACATTTAACTGATATGAAATTAACGGATATCAGCGAAACAGCTCCAAGCATGACTACAATCATGATGATTCCTTTTACTTCATCGATTGCTAATGGTATTGGGGGCGGAATTATTCTTTATACTGTTTTGAAGCTTTTTACCCGGCAAAAATTGAATCCTTTAGTGATTATTTTGAGTTTGGTTTTTATGCTCTTTTTTTTAATTAGTTAAAGGAATAAAAGTGGTCAAAAACTGTAGGATTGAGTGCGAAAATAAAGTACAATGTGATTTATTTCCAATTTTATTGAGGGCTTGTTGTGACCTTTGATGACAAAAATAACATTGTTGAAGTTTGTATTTTTGAAAGTTTCTTAGCGAAGTATTTTCTTGAGCATCCAGAAATTTTTGATACGCTCTTTAATAAGATGTACAGTGCACTAGATGCTTTTCTCAAAGCCAATGAAGGGAATACGGACTTTGATCGAAGACTGTTTATCGTGCTTAGCGAAGTAACGCAAAGCCATCCCACGATGACTGATTTAAATGCAATAAAAGAGTCAGGCTCAGTGCTTGTATGGAATGAATTTTTAAAGTTTTTCTCAGAGTTCGTCATGACTATGCCGGATTTGAACTATCCTCCGTTAAAAACAGTAAATCCTACCGAATCTCTTAAAGCGTTGACACATTATAGTTTATTTAGCAAAAGCCCTGCTCAGGCCCAGAAATTATTATTGGAAAAAATGCGCCCGGACTATTTGTTTTCAGATGAGCATAGAGGGTGTGTTGACGTGGATAATGCTAAGGTAAAACCAAGTTTTAATATAGGGATTTTATCTGAACATAAGAATACAACAATTCCTAAGCCCCTTGTTAATGGTTTAACGTTTGCTAATTACCCCAGTAAGCAAGTGTATGCACCCAAAGAAGACAGTGAAATGGCTGATTGGCTTCGTGAACATTACTTACCTGTGATTAGTGGTGCCTCAGGCACTACTGGTAAGACAGTCAGCGCTATAAGCGCGTTGTGCTTTCTTTCTTCTAAAGAGTATAAACTCTTGGGATTATTAATTGCTTCAGCAACGGTTGCTTTAGGGCATCATTCCTTTTTTGAGGTGCTAAGACCACTGAGTTTTCTGACTGGTTTTATTGAAGAGCAAGATAGTTTATTCGCTTTTTATGAACAAGTAATTCCGAAAGATATTAAGGCGCTTGACTCCTATAAGGAACATATGAACAGTGATTATGGTGTCTCGTTGATTATGAATTTGGGTTTTGTCGAAACGGAGAGCGAGGGGGCAGATTTTAGTTTTGGAGATACTGATAGTGATGAATCCGAATTCAGCAATTCGCGGTAATGATATGATATAGCCTGTTTTGTAAAACAGGCTATCCTTTAATAAAAATCAATGGTGGTCGTAGTGATATCAACGGGGCTTCTATATGGATACCTTATCAGTGGTTCAACCACTGTGGCAGAGGCACGTTCCCTACATATAATTTCAGAGCTAAGACAACACCCCTGAAGCGATAAAATTGTTAATGCTAAAATGGTCCATTTCATTCTCAGTCTCTATATTCATCAGCGTGTAGGGAAAACAACAAAAAAGACATCTATATCAATTATATACCATAAATCAAACAAGCACAGGGACTTCTGAATTGCAAACAGAGGTAATTGGTCTAGAGTTTTTATAATAAACAGCGAAGCAACAAGGAGAGTTCCAATGAAAACGTATAAAGCTGTAGAAATTACGACTCCTGGTCAGTTGAATATTGTTGCGCGACCTGTTCGTGAGCCAGGACCTGGCCAAGTTCGTGTGCGAGTGGAAGCCGCTGGGCTATGTCACACAGATGTTCCAGGGCATGAAATTGCGGGTTGGATTGATGCTCTTGGCGAAGGTGTGACTACTTGGAAAGTAGGGCTGCGCGTTGGGGTTGGTTTCTACCTCTTAAATTGATGCCATAGGTAATTAACTAGCTCAAATAATAAAAGTGCCAAAACCCCATACTGCCCATAATCAATAATCATGCCAATCAAATCATTCACATAAATACGATGGGTTACTAGATTTAAATTAAAGGTGTAATACATGCCAAAGGTAAATACCCGGGCCCATTGTGCTGTATCGTAAATAAAAAGCCCTTGCATAAAACCAGCCGCTTTAAACCGGTAGATGCTTTTGAGTAATGCAATGCTTTCAACAAGAAAGAAAAAGCAGGTAGCGATAAACCATGTACCGATAATCAGCGTATCATTCAAAGCGGCTGTGGTGGTTGCTGCTAATCCTGTAATGGATAACGCGCCATGCAGAATGCTATTGGTGCTATTCCAACCTAAAATGATGCGTTTACAGCGCAGGCTCAACAGATGGCGTGTAATGATAAAAAAACCGGTTACGTACAGGAGACAGCCTAGGTGAATTAGGGTTTGATAGAGCAGCAGCGGAAGAGAGGGAAATAAAGAGTAACATAACAAAGCTATTGCTTGTGTGCTTACGGTAGGTAATAAAATAATGCCAACATTTACTCTGCCTTCTTTAATAATCAGTTGTACTAAGTTAATGCAGGAGCAAAATACATAAACTAACCAAATAAGAACAGCAATAAAGGCACTTCCCCAGACTACAACATGAAAGCAAGGAATTGTCTGGAACAACAATACAGCAAGCAAAGACGAACCAGCAACCCAGGTTCCAACACCAAATTGATTTTTTTTAAGCTGAATGTTACGGCTGAAATATCCATCTCGATATTGCTCAAGGTAACTCATAACTAAGTGCAAGCAAATAATCAGTAATTCCAGGATAATCAATTGTTTAATCACTGCGGGAATAAAAGGGATTCTTGGCAATGCATCAAAGGAAAATATCCCTATAGCCATCACAATACTACCGTCAGCTGTTTGGGTTCTCGGCTCTTTTTTATACGCACGATGAATAAGGCCTGAGATAAAAAACAAGATAAAAAAATACAGCAAAGTATACATGCATTCATGGTTCATTTTTTAATCTTCTGATAAAACAACTTGTGTGTTGTATTTGGTGCGATTAAGACAAAAACTGCTGCGAAATTGTTTGATGTTGGGCTCATTCGCAAATACTCTTCGTGCAAACTCATTATAGTCATTCATATCTTTCACATGAATAATAAGTAAATAATCCGTATCCCCGGAGACAAAATAGCATTGCATGATTTCAGGCTCTTCCGCCATTTTCCGTTCGAAATGTGCTAAAAGGTCTTCTCTTTGTTTTTCTAAGGTAATATTTACAAAGACAATTAGCGGCTTGCCAACTTTAAACGGATCAACTAATGAAACATCGTTGAGAATAATTCCCTCATCACGCAGGCGTTTTACCCGTCTAAAGCAAGGTGGCGCCGAAAGGCCCACTTTATCTGCAAGTGCTTGATTAGTAATCTGATTATCTTTTTGCAGGATATTAAGAATTTTTCTATCGGTTTTATCTAATAATTCATGCACAGAGGTTTTATTATTCAATTTGGCTTGTGGAGAATCATAGCTTTTTTTCATATATTACCTAATTTAACAAAAAATCATTATAAAAAGTAATTTTTATAAAATAAATAAGAAATTTTTTAATTTAAATTTTATGTTAGATTTGTTTTCCAATAAAAATCAAGGAATATTATGATCCACATAAGGGCGGCTAATTTTGATGACATTCAAAACTTAAATGAATTAATTACCTTATCAGCTAGAGAATTAAGCCGCGATATTTATTCAAAACAAGAAATTGAAGGGGCTATTCAGTACATCTTTGGGGTGGACACGGAATTGCTTCATGATAAGACTTATT
Source organism: Legionella lytica (assembly GCF_023921225.1). NCBI lineage: Bacteria > Pseudomonadati > Pseudomonadota > Gammaproteobacteria > Legionellales > Legionellaceae > Legionella > Legionella lytica. The sequence continues at coordinate 2,627,619 of NZ_CP071527.1, read as the reverse complement.
TTGTTATCGAAAAAAATGGAGAAATAGCGGGGTGTGGGGGATGGAGTAGGCGTAAAACCTTGTTTGGCGGGAATCAATTTTCAGCAAGAGAGGAACCAGCCTATCTTGACCCAACAATGGATGCGGCCAAAATTAGGGCTTTTTTTATTCATCCTAAATTTGCCAGACAGGGTTTAGGTAGTATGCTGTTACAGCATTGTGAGCAAGATGCTGGTTTGCATGGATTTACTCATTTTGAAATGATGGCAACACTTGCTGGGGTTAAATTATATGCTGCTTTTGCTTATAAGGCTGTTTCAAATGAACGGGTTGTGCTTCCAAACTCTATTTCTTTAAAATTTGTACGCATGGAAAAGAAATTTATTTAATTTTTAAAGGGGCTGGCTCGCCAGAGTTTCATGTTGGGTTATGAGCCAACCGGCTCAGAAAAATTTGGAGTTTTGGCGGTATTGTCGTCGCTCATAAATTGTAGGTTGGGCCATGGGTCCAATTTACACGTTTTTTTATTTTGGGGCTCTATTGCTATTATCATAGGCAGTGTCATAAACAACTTCAGTATCTACAGCATGGTTAAAAAAGGAGAGTTCACTTACTTTTTCTTGCTGATTAAAATGGCGCATATAGTTAATAAAATCAGGGATGTTCTCTTGAATCCAATCTTCTAGTGCCTCAAAAGTATCGGTAGACATCACTTTGCCAGGGGCAAGTCCTTTTTCTTTCGTAAATTGCAACAATATATAAAGAGCTGTAGTATTTTCCATATCCAACGCAACATCTATTGCCGTTTCTTCTGTGTGGTTTTGAGCAGTTAAGTTCGCTCCATGCTCTAATAAGAGTTGAATTACCTGCTTATTCTCCTCTGAATTGGGGAGGGATGCACAGGCATAGTGCAGAGGGGTATTTCCCGCATTTGAGGGTTGGTTAACATTTGCTTTTTTTAATAATATGCAAGCAATCTCAACAAATCCGAGTGAAGATGCCGCACATAGGGGGGTTATACCTTCAGCCTCACCTTGGTCTACTAAAATATCGTCGCGATCGATTAATTTTTGGACAATTTCTTGATGTCCATACCCACACGCGATATACAAGGGAGTTTTTTTACCTTGGTCTGCAACTGCTAGATTTACATCAATTAGTTTGTGGTCTAACAATGCTTGAACCGTATCACTATCGTTATGCTGGCACGCCCTGTGCAAGGGAGCCTCCCCTTCGTTGTTTGCTTCGTTGACCAATGTTTGCGGGTGTTTTAAAACTGCTTGAATTATTCCAGTATATTTTTTTGCACAGGCAAATGATAAGGGTGTTTGTTTTTTTAAATTACTTGCATTAACTTCTGTCTGGGGGTGGGCTAATAATTTTCGGACAATTTCAAGATGCCCTTTTGCACAGGCAATTAATAAAGGAGTTTCTTCTTTTGGGGTTTTCGTGTTAATCATCGCATCGGGGTGTTTTAATAAATCTTGAACGACATTAAGATGCCCATGTCGGCATGCAAGAAAAAGCAATCCGGTGTTGAAATGATCGAGCATCTTAGCTTGTTCAGTGGTTATTGGATGTTTAGCATGCCAATCTTCAAGTGCTGATTTGAGTATTAGATTTGCCTTGTTTGCTAGTATTTCCACATTAATAACGACATGCGGGTATTGTTCTGGAGCAAATGACTTAAAAATATTCTCGCTAAGTTCTTCACTACTTAGGTTGCGGAAATAAGCGGCATTCTTTAGATCTCGCTCAAAGTCATTGATATCTACATAAAGCCAGGAGCTGTTCTTTTGATTGTATTTGAGGCAAATCGAGTGGTCGATATTTCTTAACAGAATAGGGGGCGAAGTATTCATATTGTTAAATATGTCTGCTAAATCATTTAAATAATTTTTTAGGTTTTGTTTATCACAAGCATAGGGTTTATTTAATAAATGGGTTAGTTCAGTGTCTTTTAGCCTTTCTGGGCGAATGAGCGAATAAATTGTGTCGATGTCCTCTTGCGAGGCGGCTTGCTCAAAAAACTCAGGGTGATAGGCAGGCACTAAATACAATTCTAATCCATCAAAAAAAGCCAATATCTCAAGTAGTTTCTCACTTTCTTCATCAACAGGTTGATCTTGGGTTGATTGGATTTTCTCTTTCGCTTTTTCGAGGTCTTCTTTTAACTTATGAAAATCAGGATTGTAAGACGCAATAAAATCAAGCCGTTTAAAAAAGTTTTGCTCATCTTCTGCAAGGATAGCTTGTATCAACATAAGGGTAAAACCGTGACATAAACCATTTTCTGATAACTGATAATCAAGTAATTTACCTAAGCGATATAGGTCACGATGAGTTAATTTAGCCATAACCCCTGCCTCTTCTATTTTTTTACAGTGAAACTTATTTTTGACTGCCTTGATTTATTTTAGAGCATTAGAGGGGTTGGGACAAGATTTCATCTCAACACGTCATTCCAAATGGCGGCCAGAATGACGTGGTTCCTAAGAGGTTCTATGCGGTAAAAGGGTTGTTATAATGTTTTAAATAGCTAGTTGCTAAATGATACGATGCGTAATCGTTTAGATGCCCCTTATCACGGAGCAATGGTATGCCATTTATCTCGGCTTTACATTTGCCATGAGGGCATTGTACTTTTGCTGGGTCGATAATAATTAACTGAGAATATTTATTTTGCAGACGCGAAAATAGCTCATCTTGCCACTGTGACTTATTCGAATCGATATCAAACTCACATTGCTTCCGGTCATAGTTTGTGCGTGTTTTTATGTGATGTAGAAAACAATGATATGAATCCTTTGGTACAATGGATTTAATTAAAATTGGTTTTGCTCCGGAATCAATAATAATTTGCAGTGCTTCATCTAATGCCTGCTCAATGCGTTTTTTTACCATCGCAGCAGGTTCTTTAGGAATTAATATATTCCCTAAATAACCATCCCAATTTTGGGCTAAGATCACAAAATCGTAATGGTTTTTCTTGATCAGCGTGTAGTAGCGTTGAGTTTGTTCATAACAGGCGGTGTAATCTTGGGCATTCCAATCATATTGATGTATTCCGGGTAATGAAAGACACGCTGAAGTTGCATGAGAGAGAACTGATAAATTAGCTTTTTGGGCTAGTGTATCTATAAATCCCCAGAAATGATTGGCATGAGAATCCCCAAACAAAAAGCCGGTTTTGCTGTTGGAATGGCGTGCTCCAAGAACACAATTGGCATTGATTGCCACATTTTTTTCGCCAAGACATAATGGTCTTTGGGGATTATTGAAACGCTTAAGTTGGCTCGCAATGCGAGCTGTTTCTTCAAAACGCTGAGGATAGCCTTCGTGGTGTTTGACTAAAGAGTTCCCCATATAAACTAAGGCAAGCGGAGTGATGAATAAAAGAATCAGGCTATAACCGAATTTCAGTGTATTGAATTTTTGGGCTGGTTTCTCAATAAACTTCCAGGATAAAAAGGAAATGATAAAAATAAAGCTAAAGGCTAACACGAAAACTGGTGCTGTTTCGGCTATTCCCAAATAATGTATGAATACAAATACAGGCCAATGCCAGATATATAATGAATAAGAAATTAAGCCGATAAATACTAATGGTTTTATGGAAAGTAACCGGGTAAGAAGGGATTGTGGGTTATTTTTACCTGCTGCGATGAGAATGCTTACTGCAGCACATAAAATAAAGGCGTAACCATTGGGAAAGCCCAAGCTAATGTTACTGCGTGTTGCAACATAAAAGATGACTAACAGTGCGGCGACATTGAGCGATTCTGAAATGTATTTGTTTAATGAAAAGCGGTTCGAGCTAAAGGCAACGCATGAGCCGATTAAAAATTCAAAGATCCGGCTAGATAGGTAGTAATAGGTTTTGCTGGGTTCCTTAGCTGAATAATATAAAGCAAGTGCCAAAAAGAAGAGGGTGAGTACGTAGATGAGCTTACTAAGTTGTCGTAGGGGAAAAATACGATGCAATGCATACATAATAATGGGTAAGATCAAATAGCATTGCCATTCTATGGATAATGACCAGGTGTGTAATAACGGTAATTCATTTGCTTTAGCTGAAAAATACCCTTTGGTTGCTCTTTCGAAAAAAGCATTGGACGTAAACAGGGTTGTTTTGCGTGCACTGTTGAAATAATTTACTAAATCTTCAGGTAAATAAAAAAGAAGAGTGATACAGATGGTGGTAATAATTAAACAAATAAAGACGGGTTGTAATCGCCATAATCTTCGGCTGTAAAACTCGACGAATGAAAAACGATTTTTTTGCAAAGAATTATGCAGAATACTGGTAATTAAAAATCCTGAAATGACAAAAAATATATCAACCCCAATAAAGCCTGATGGAACTAATTTAAGGCCGCTATGGAACAGTAAAACAAACAGGATCGCAATCGCTCTTAATCCATCAATATCTGGACGATAGGTCACGTTAATCTACCTTAAAACTCTTGTGCGCGCATTCTATAGCATAATTTTATTTGTTTATAGTAGGTTAATTTTATGGGGGTTCTATTCGATTTACAGGAAGTGTTTTACAATTCGGAACCAGCTCAAATCGTACTATTTATAGAGGGAATTATGAGGGAATTAATACAGGCTATAACCACTAATCCTGATGAGTTTATTCGTTTACTTTCAGAAAACCCCGAAGGTTTTTCCTTCGAGTATGCTGCTTATTTGGATGAAATTGATCCGCTAAAAAGCACGCAAGAACTCTATTCCTATGCCGATTTGATTCCTTTTGCAGGCCATTCTTTAGGGCCAGTATTCAAGCCTGCGGTTGCCGAAATTGAGCGCATACACCAATTACAAGCAATGCAGTTACATGAGGGACATTTTTCTGAAACTAAAGAAGAAAGTGGAAATTGGTTTGATTGTGATATTGAGCAGGATGCTATTTCTGCCATGCAAGCCATGTTAGGTTTTTCGGAGCCTTATGAATTCCTCTACACCCAAGAGGGCTTGTCGGCTAATCTTGGTCGTTTGCTGGATACATTTTACCGGCCAACGTTAACTGATTGGCAGTCGGGGAAAACAGCGATTTGTCATTTAGGCAAGGAGTTTTTTTCGGATCAGGCAATTATTGAATCCGTTTTAAAAAGAGGAATACAGCAGGCAAAAAATTTTGGTGTTTTTGCCCAATCAACATTTACTCCTAAACCGGAACAACTAACCCTAAAAATCCTTCCTGATGAAAAAGGGCTTTATTCTGAAGAAGCAATTATTGCTTTTATTAAAAAAAATGTTGAGCAAATTCAAATTATCCATTTATCGGACGTGGTTTTTAGTACTGGTCAACGCCTTGATCTAAAACACATCTTCACTGAACTAAAAGAGATTATTGAACAACACCAGATTATTGTTGGTTTGGATTTAGCGCATACGGTTGGGAATAGGACATTAATGCTACGCGACCTACCGGTTACCTATGCTGTAGGTTGTAGTTACAAACATCTCTGTGGTTCTGCGGGTAGTGGTTTTGGCATTTATGTGAATAAGGAAACCGACTTAAAAAAATACCCACCGCTTCAAGGATGGAAGGCTGCTGTGTCAGAAAAGGTTTTTGGGGTTATTGATGGCTATGATGAGCAAATTATGATGTCAAAAGGCGCTTGGGCATTTCGTTGCAGTAATCCATCACCTGTAGATCTTGCCCCAGTAAAAACCTACGTCAAAGCGATGAGTCAGATAGGTTGGGATAAACTTCAAGTCAAATCAGAATGCCTTACACGTTATATGCATAGTGTGTTGCAGCAGCATATGGGGGAGCACATTGAGTGGATTACTCCTGAAGTACCTTCGCAGCGTGGTGCTATGCTGGTTTTTCGTCTACATGGTATTGATGATGTGGGGCAGGTCGAAGCTTTATTGAAACATAAAAATGATTTAGGACGATTCGAAGTTGATGTACGCCCACCCAATAATATCCGTGTCACAGCGCATTATGGCTATACCCGATTTGCAGATATATACAAAATGGTTCTAAGCTTAAATTATGTGATGTGTTCATTACTTGAGCAAAAAGAGCAGGCGACATCAAGACAAGGGAATGGTTTTTTTGATAAACCAATATGCCAAGAACGAAGAAAACAAGCCGATGTACTGGCGCAAGATACAAGCTTGACTAGCCTTTTATAGGGATATTATGGGAGTTCGTTCAATGCTAATTAAAAACATCCACGTTTATAACGCGACAGGAATTAGAGAATTAAAGCATGTGCTGATTACTAATAATGGAGAGCAAGTGATTTTGAATCTCGATACGGATGTATCTCAGCTTCAAGACTCCGATGTTGTTGACTCGAAGGAGAGTTATTTTTTAATACCGGGAATGTTGGATTCCCATGTTCATGGGCAGGGTGGCATTGATTTTGCTGATTTAGGTGATGAGGTTGATGATCAACGTTTAGAACGCATCGTTATGGCGCTGGGAGCGACAGGTCTTCCATATGCCTTGGCAACATTAGTATCGATGCCTATCGCTTCCTTAAAAAAGGCATTAATAAAAATTAATGGATTTATTCAGAAACAGGAACAAAATCCTGTTCCTGGGTGGACCCAAATTCTTGGGGTGCATCTGGAAGGCCCATTTATCTCCAAATATTGTAAAGGAGCTCATGCTGAAGATGTGCTACAGGAAAGCATTTCTATGAGCCAATTTAGAGATATTATTGATATAGCACCGAATATCAAACATTGGAAAATAACCCTGGCTCCTGATTTGTTGGGGGCTGAGGAATTTATTGAACAATGCAAAGCACTTGAGCAAGAAGGTATTTTCGTAAAGGTTTTTATTGGCCATTGCAATCCGGAAACAATGGAGTCTATTGAGCGTGCCATTGATGCAGGAGCTTGTGGATTTACCCATCTGGGAAATGCATGCCAAGAATCATGCAGCCGGTATACGCGCGAGCTAAGTATTCATGATGCTAAAAGCCGCCTTGTTCAATGGGTACTTAATAATCCTGAACGCTGCCCCCCGGGAGTTGAGTTAATTACGGATGGGGTGCATTTATCTGCCTCATTTATTTCACTTGTTCACAGCACGATTAAAAATAAGATTATTCTTGTAACCGATGCTTTAGGCCCTACAGGGTGTAAAAATGGATTATATAAATTAGGTTCGTTGGATATTTGCCAAGATCAGGCTAGTTTTTATTTGACGAATGGAACCGGTGATTTTCTGATGAAAGAAGGGATTTTGCCTACTGGTGAAAAAGGTTTGGTAAAAATGCTTGCTGGCAGTGCGGCTCCATTATCCCTTTGTGCACAAAAATATTTTGAAGCGATGCCTCAGGCAACAGCAGAACAAAAGATGGACTTCTTGTATGCGGCACTGATTACTAATCCTAGAATGGGCTCTTTATCAAATGAAGCGATAAAAAATTTGCCGGACGCTAATAATTTCTCTGTCTTTAATATGAAGGGGCAACTTATTTTAAGTTCATGTCACGGACAAGTTATCGAGCATCAGCCATTAAATCCAAAACTGGGTTTGCATCAGTACGGATTTTTAGCGCCGTTACTAGCAACAGGAGATAAAGATCATGGTCAAAGTAGTTCATATAGCTTGAAGTAGAGCTATACTCAATAGTAATTGATTACTAGAAGGAAAAAAATGAGCCAAAATAACTTAGATAGTCAACAGTTAATTTTTTTTCAAAACTTAGTTCCAGGGACGCAGAGTTCTCCTTTTATTGACCGGTATAAGGATGCTTACTTGAAGGATGAAGCACCTAATAGTGAACGAAAACTTTTTTTAAATGCGTTTCCACCTGTTTTATCGTTTTTTGAAAAACAGAAAAAAGAATTTTATGATCAAGAGGCGAAAAATTGCACACAATTTTGTTGTGGTGGCATGGGCATGTCCTATGGCATAGAAGGCGATGTGAATTTTAAGACCTTAGATAATTATATGTTTTCATCAGGTTCGGGTACTCTTTATGAAGGAAGTGCAAGTAATATCAAGTCACAAATCCAGAATGATATTCAACGAAGTGGTTTTGGAAGTAAGCAGCAAAATGATTTAATCAGTGGTTTACAACAATTTAATTCTGCCATTTCGGAAAGAACACAGCGCATGGGCATGGAGTCTTCTCATATGAGTGAAATGACAGGCCCAGAAGAGGGTTCATTTAATCCATTTAAAACATCGCCTACGCCACCAAAAGAGTAAGGTAATGAGGTTAAGTGGTGTAAAATATGTACTGGGCCTGACGGACGACCCAGTACATATTATAAGATTAATCGCGATTAATTATGAGCCATGCGTCGATAATTATTCTCTTGCTTTTCAGGACCGCAAGCATGAACCCACGTAGATAATAGCCGAGTCATAAAGGCTATACCTTCAACTATGGTATTGATTGGTGTCATAATGGCAAGGCCTAAAGATAAGCTAAAGTTAACGCCTATATCACGAACATTTTCCAGAGCATGTCTTGGTTTGCATATGGCTATATTAGTAATTAAATCGATTGCTGCAGTAACGGCTTTAGCTGCATGAGTTAATGACTCAAAGCCACTTGCAAGCGCGATTGTTACAGGAGAGGCAAACTGGCTTATAAGGTCTAGTGCTTCGTTATAAGGAGCAAAAAACCTATCTTTTTTGAAATAAGCTGATGAGGGAAGAGTATTTGGATTATCTCCAATTTTTTTAGAAATCTTGTCGATGAATCCGCGTTGGCTTAGGTTCTCACGAGGCTCTTCACCGACAATCCAGGAGGCAATGAGTCGAGTCAGTAATTCCATTGAATGAGTTAACAAATGGACTGGAGCCATTACGCCAACACAAAAACCTAGAGTAAGATTACTGCAAACATCATTGAGAGCCTCTGCTGTATAATGAGGTTTTAATATTAATAAGTTACCAACGGCACGCATTACCGCCCACACCGCACGAGTTGCGTAATAACAAGTGGCTAAACCATTTACAAGAGGTAATCCACATGAGAAGCCAATATGAAACCAAAACTCCACGCTGTTAGAAAAAGGGGTAGTAAATTGTTGAGGAGAAAGGTAATCCTTGTTTGGTAACAATCCCTTCTTAGTTAATTCAGTCCATTCATCATGGTAGTTCATAGGCCCTCTAATTTGAATATTTTAGGAGCCAGGAGTATAACAAAAATCCCAAAATGGTCAATATTGATTCATTTTGCATTTATGGAATATTCAAAAATAATGCTCACGAATTACCGTAGCCAAGCCACAGTAATTCGGTTTTCTTTGAACTACATAGTACTCGCATGCATATATCTCACAGATACATTAATTTACTACTTTAAGATCAAAAGGTTGCAGATTTTTATTGGTTTTTAAGAAATCACGAACCTCTTTCACTCCTTTAGTGGTCGCTGATGAATAGATTCCAGTGGTGCAGGTTTTGTCATTGTAGGTATCGGTTACAATAACATAATCCCCTTTATCTTTGACAAGCGAGCAAAGGCAAGCGGCCTTGTGTGGATCTTTTTTATCGATCTTACAAGGGCTATCTAAGCACCATGCCCAGGGACGATCATTTTTACAAATGGCATAGGATTTTATAGGATAATAACGTGATTTAATCGCCGAGCCTTTAGTGCTTTTTTCTAAGCTTGCACAAGATTCCGTACCAGCCGAATATCCTTTTTGAACGTTACAATGGCAAGAAACCCAACCTTTTTTTCCGGGTATGGGATCGCATAAGGCAGTAGTACATAAAGCAAATTTACTTTTACATACAGTAAAATTAGAGTTTTTGGCGTTTACATGGCAACTAATGAGCAATAATAGGATACAGATTAGACCTTTTTTCATGACAAATATCCTTATTAGACTGTAAATTCTCACCAGATCAAGAACATCTCATTACAAGATATTTTAACTTTGGTTCTCACTTTGGATTTTGTCAAGCAGATAAATGCTGAGTGTGGTAAGGGGAAACAATATGCCACATCCTTGTGGCGCCACCTCGCATCCCTGAGGCGTTGGTACTCCCTGTGGCGACATCCTTTGTCTCTTCTCACTTTATAAGTTTAGAACACACCGATTAAAAATGCATCATAAAATATGCTTAAATTTTTGTAAGATATTTCTCAATTATCACAAAAAAATTTAATTTTTACATGGGGCGGGGTTCTAAAATAGGTTGAGTCTCTTGATTCTTTTCATTTTTAGTACATGTAAACAAATAACTATAGAGCGAGCTGAAATAGGATTGTTCAACCTTAGGTGTAGTTGGCATCATCGTGCTCATAACGGTAGGGCTGTCTATTATTTCTATTTCGTCTTGTGGATGTTCGATGGGCTGCGGTGAGTTTGGTGCAGTAAAACATCCCTTATAAATGCTGCGGCTAGCATAGGTGATCAAAGCTGCTTCAGCAATTAGAATGCCTACACAGGCAAGGGTTGGTAGTTTGAAGGCAAAAATTGTTAATGCAATAAGCGAAGCAGTTCCTAACAAGGCAAGTAGACCGTAATATACAACCGCTGATTTTAATAATTTACCAATACTGCTTTCTCCGTGCATACTTGGGAAAAAGCCTTTAATTGATGGAGTGATTAATTGGCCAACAAAATGCACGCCACTGAAGATGAAATGCCCAACTTTGTAAGCGGATTGGAGAAAGTAATTCGATTTAGTTTGAGTTTTTCCAATGTAACAGTACTCTTCGGCAAGGCCTGGTAGAAGTTCGGTAATGAGCTTTGCTGTACTACTTGGTAAAACTAAGAGTGCTACAACGAGATGAAAAATGGTTCGCGGTACTGCTAGAGGGATTGTTGTCCATCCCATTTTTTTATTTTTTTCATCGTCAACATCCCAATGAATTATATTTTTTAACACATCGAAGAACGAAAGTTCTTTTGAATGTCGTTTATGATTAGGCAAATTAAAAAAAGAAGTTACTGCAACCAAGGGTTGGGAAACATATTCATAATCCTCTTCAGTTAAATGCTTAGAACCTGATTCATTATATAAAGGATATGTTTCGGTAAAAACCGTAATAAATGATTTTTTAGTGAAGCTTTTTTCATTCGAGGTATTGTTCAGCACTGTAAATCGTTCCAAAAGAGAAAACAGTATTATATATGTGTCTAAAAATTAGTCAATAAGGGGTTGGTTTGGATTATTCAATGGTTATCGATGCAGTATGGCAGTTTATTGATACGGTATTCGTATTGCTGCCTGATACCGGAGAATAACTTAATATGCAACTAGCGCCATAAATTACTTTTCATAACCGCTCCTTAACTCATTTCGGACAACTTATTACTCACAATAAAATCGCGCTCCATAAACATCATTTATGACCACAGAGCAATCCGGCCTAAAGTATTATGCACGACGTACAAGAAGGGGGGGGATTGGCGCTAGCCATTGATTTTTTATTAAAAAAACGCTGGCTAGACGTGTTATTGTTTTCCAATGAGATTCGTGCGGGTATTAGTCTGTCACTAGGAGATGTTAGGTTAAATGAATGCTTTAATGCGAGGGTGGCGGGGTTAAGTGCTGATATTGGCAATGAGTGGTGTACGGACTGAGGTGACTCGTGACTCTGGGGTAAATCCCTACTTTTGTTTTGGTAACAAGGAGCGGGATCTAAGGAGCTTGCTGCAGCGGGCGCGTTTGCTAGGGTCCGTTTTCTTAATTCTTCCAGGACTTCTCCTTCTTCTATGGCAGAATGATAGGCTGCTTGGGCTTTGGGTCCCAAAATTGCGCTAATTGAGGTTAAGGCTTTTTCTTCACTTGTAGGGAAACTTCCGGATTTTCGATTAATTAATAGTATTGCTCCATTGAGGTAATAAAGTTCACCACCAACAATTTTATCTTCTTGAGCGTGTATTTTATAAGGAGCGATTAAAAATTCGTGTCCAGAGATTAAGGCCCCTTTTCTTAACAAGAAGATGGGTTTTGGGTCATTATTTAACGTTTTATGGGGACAAATAACATAAATGTAATCATTCGTCATTATCTTGCTAAATCCTTTAGTCGCTAGTGTTTGTGTTTCATCAAAACGAATATGGGGTTGGAGGTCTGATAAGAGCGATTTCCCCTGATATTGATAATATTGAGAGTCTTTTATAAATAAGAAACAAGCACTTTTCAAGGTACTCCATGGCGTTCCCTGATCTGGCAAACTGCCAACCAAGTGATACCCTTGATTGCGTAATATAGCTATTTTTGCTTGCGCACTTTGATAGCTATAGGTTTCCTTTTGGCCTTTGGAGGAACATTTATCTTGGAACATTTTTCAATCTCGGCAAAAAATATTAAGTGTAACGCATAGGGCGTGGTTTTGTCAGGTCTATCTAGCATTGGGAATAGCCCAATGGTGGTCCTACGATAGCATCGCCCGGATTACAGTCGTTTATTTAAAATCCAATTGTCTCCACGCTTCATATAAAACAACAGCAACTGCATTTGAAAGATTCAAACTTCGATTATTCTCCCGCATGGGTATGTAAAGCGAGTTGTAGTGATTTACTATTTCCCGCGGCAAGCCACGAGATTCGGGTCCGAATAAAAGCATATCTTCCTGAGTATATTGAACGCTGCTATAAGTCGTCTTTGCTTTAGAACTCAAGGTATAAATAGTTTTATTCTGATGTTGTTGAACAAAGGCCTCCCAACTTTCATATTCAATAACCGAGGCCCATTCATGATAGTCCAGACCGGCACGTCTTAATGCTTTTTCTTCTAAGGAAAATCCAAGAGGATGGATTAAATGCAATTTTGCGCCAGTATTGGCACATAAGCGAATAATATTCCCTGTATTGGGAGGGATTTCAGGCTGGTAAAGAACAATATGTAACATAAGTTTTATGAACGATGAATTAATTGAAAGTATGAATAATAAAGCTTTATGTTGGGATGAATCAAATAGATTTATACTGGAGGGTTGACCGGAATTGTAACTTAATGAAATCGCTGCGCTCAAGACCTCCCGGATTACGCTGTGCTTCATCCAGGCTAAATTTAGACGTAGGCTGGTTGCTTGCAACTGTATATTTCTGCCTTAAATAAGTTTGCGGCTCACCAAAAAATCATGAGCAACTTTTTGTGGGGGGATTTTTTTTACATCGATTTGGTAATTTAAATGCTGCATGGTTTTATTATTTAGAGTTCCCAATAACGGAGCTAATACTAAGGCGATTTGAGGATAGTTTTTAAGTGTGGAATTGCGAATTATTGGGGCTGCATCATAGGGGGGATAAAAATGCTTATCATCATGTAAGATGCTTAAATTAAATTCGGGTATCTTTCCATCGGTAGTAAAGGCTGCGATGACGTGTACGGCATCATTTTTAATCGCTTGATAAACCAGATTAGGTTGCACCTGTATGATTTTCTGAAAATGAAAATCATAGGTTCGAGTAAGGCCTGGCAAGCCATCCGAACGTTTTAGAAATTCTGCGGGAACGGCAAGCGTTAGTGTATTTGCCATCTGACTTAAGTCACTTAAATTGACTAAGTGGTGTTGTTGGGCAAATTCTTTTTTGATGGCTAAGGTTTCGGAGTTGTCAAATCCAAAGGGGGATAGCCAAATTAGCTCGTAATTTTTTTTATAGATTGCGCTGACATAATCGTAGAGTTGCTGCGGATTAAGTTGATCCTCCTTTTTTAACACAACACGATACGCTGTGCCTGTATACTCTGGATAGAGGTCAATTTGCCCTGTTAATAAAGCATTATGTAAAATCGTTGTGCTTCCTAGATTAAATTTTTTCACCACATGCAAATCAGTTTTTACCTCCAGTAACTCGGCCATCAAATGACCTAATAGATATTGTTCGGTAAAGTCTTTAGAGCCAATAATAATAACGCTTTTTGGAAGACATGAGGAGATTAGCGGTTGGGCGGCAATCAAAAATAAGGTTCCTGTAATGAGACTCACTAAAATCAGTTTCGTTTTTTTAAAGCGCACTGTTAAACGATGGCGTCCTGATAGTAAAGTGGTTAATGTTGCCATGACATAGTCGACACTTAATGCAAGTAAAGCAACTGGAATTGCACCTAATAAAATAAACAGGGGATCATTTAAGGATAACCCTTGGGTAATAAAATCGCCCAAACCACCTGCACCAATAAAGGCGGCAATGGTTGTAATTCCTATGACCATTACCATGGCGGTTCGAATACCAGTCATGATTACAGGAAGGGCTAGGGGGAACTCAACAAGGTATAAGCGCTGCCAGCGGGTAAAACCCAAACTATCTGCGACATGCAGGTAGCTGTTTGGAATTTCTTTTAATCCGGTATAGGTGGTACTGGTAATCGGTAATAAGGCATAGACTATTAATACAATTAATGTAGGAGCTAATCCGATTCCTACTATGGGAATTAAGAAACCGAGTAATGCAATGCTGGGGATGGTTTGAAATATATTAGTAAGCGCGAGAATAGGTGTTCTTAATTTGGAGTAGTGGTTAATAAGCAACCCTAAACTTACACCAATTATAATCGCGATGAGCATGGCTGAAAGCGATATGGAGATGTGTTCGATTAATTTAGTATAGAGCTCAGGTAAATGTATTTTTATTACATCCCAATAATTATCCATAATTTGTTTTATTCAGTAATTGCTTCACAAAATCGGTAGCAGGTTGAGTGAATACATCTTTTTTCGAGCCAATTTGTTCAAGGTTGCCTTGATGCATAATGGCAACTCTGTCCGCCAAACGAAAGGCTTCATTAATATCATGAGTAACAAAAAGAATGGTTTTATTAAATTTTTTCTTTAACGCAATGATTTCATTTTGTAATGCGTCACGGGTAATTGCATCCAGTGCTGCAAAAGGCTCATCCATCAATATGTAGTTAGGATCAGTTGCTAAGGCTCGCGCAACACCAACCCGTTGTTGTTCACCGCCTGAGAGTTCATCAGGATAGCGATTCACATAGTGCTTGGGGTCTAGGTTAACTAACTCTAATAATTGGTGAACACGGCTAATTCGTGTCTTCTTTTTGATGTTCATTAAGCGCATGAGAATGGCTATGTTTTGAGCTACTGTCATATGAGGAAATAAGCCTGTATGTTGGAATACAAATCCCATTGAACGTCGCAATTGCACTTGAGGATAATCACCGATTAATTTGCCATCAATTTCTATCCGACCGGAGCTAGGTGTTAATGTATTATTTATTAGTTGCAGTAGAGTTGATTTCCCACTGCCTGAAGAGCCTAAAAGTACTAATGTTTCCCCATCAGCAACGCTTAGGTTAATGTTTTTAACTGCGTAAGATACATTGTCATCAAATGACTTGTGAACATCATGTAGTGTTATCATCGCCAGTTGATATTCCTTTCAAGGTTATCTGCATAATAATACCTATTTAAATGAGTTGTAAATGATATGTAAATTTAATGTACTGGTTAAAAATCGCTTATTTCATCTACCGTATAATTTCAGGCTATCTAAGATTAAGTGAGCATAGAATGATAAATTCCATGAATAACTTATTAGCTTCCGTACCCAAAACTCAATCTGGGGCAATTGATTTGACTCAGGCTGAGCGCATCGCTGAAGGGGGAACGCATATTCTTTATCGCTTTCCAGAAGCTCCGTATATTATTAAATTAATGAAACAAAATTCCACCACTCAAGAACTTGAAGAACTCGAGAAAAAGTATGCTGTTTTATACGAATGTTTTGACAAAAATGGCAAACAACGATGTATACGAGAACAACATACGGTTTCAGAGGTACAATTACCCAGCGAAGAGCCTCGAATTGCAGCATTGTCCATTGTTTCTTATGAGAAATGTTTCAAGGCGGATAATAAATTTGATTTCAAAATAGAGCCTATAGAGCTTGATCTTTATTTAATGGAGCATCAATACGAGTTATTTGTTAAGGCAAATAAAGCCTTGATGCAGCCAAATGGCTCTGAGCATGGATTTAGTCTAAAAGATTATGGAATCTTAGATGAGCGCATGGGGGCTATTTTGCAGCGTTTGGATGAGGATGAGCAATTAAAAGAAGTTATGATTGAATTTTTGGAACATTACCGTGATTTTTATCAAGACACTAATATTATTTTGGATGCCATGGGATATGAAAATATTCTATTTTTTCAAGATGAGCAAGGAGATTGGCAGTTTAAAATAGGGAGTGTAATTAAGCATGATACTGGAAAATACACGCAAGAGTTATTCAACACAGTGCATGCTGGAGGAAAGGTTGATTTGACCCAGTTAGTAAATTATACGCATGCTTATTTTTCACCGGCAAACATTAGGGCGCTTAATGTCTGTGCGATGAAGCTTGGGTTGAAGCCAGTGATTCATGATGTTCAGATTGACCCACTGGATTTGTTATGCGTCTCTCAAGAATTATCGATAGGGGAGCGCATGCTCTCCTATGCGCAGCATGGAGATTTTGCAACAATGAAAAACCTGCTTGAGACGCATAAACATGAATTGAGTTTCAATTTGAGAGATTTCTGGGTCTATCCGCGCATTGCAGAGGCTTATATTAAACATGAGCAACCATTGAGTAGCCTCAAAAAGTATTTGGATAGTGTAAATGAATTTCCAGTTGTTTTGCCTGAAAAAAAGGACGATGCAAAACGGGTGCAAGACTCAAAGTTAGATATTCTGGCCCGGAAAGCTGACTGTGATAAAAAATTAATGGACTGTTATAAAGACAAATTACCAAAAGCAATATCCGATGAGCCATCTACATCTACGCTAGAATTCAGTTAGGATACTAGTTGGCGGGAAGCCCAATATGGTGTGGAATTGAATCTCCATTGTTGAGTAGCCTTGATTACGCGACATCAAGGCTACTGGCTAATGACTGCATTGAGCTTATCTATGCCAAGTATTGCCATGCCTTACCACTTTGCAATTGCCATGGTAGCAGGTTTTATGAACCGAAGTATGGTGACATGTATTGCCCGTACAATTAGTATGGTTTCTATTAGTGACCCAAGCTGCAAAACTAGTAGAGGTAAAACTGATAATAGCCAAGCCTAATATAACTTTTTTCATATGGGACATGAACATAGAATTGCTCCTTTATTAGATTATTATATCCTCAAAGTGAGTATAGTTGAACTTCGAGTTTTTTCTAATTTATGAGCATTCGGTTTATTTTTTGGACTATTGGTGGCGTGGATTGATGTTGAATGCAACGAAGCCCAACAATGGAGTTTCAATTCTCCCTATGTTGGGCTTCGCGGTGCTTGAATTAAAACAAGCTTTCTTCGACAGGTGCCATTTGCCCTTGATCATTACTCGCATTATACATCAGAGTTGGATCTTCCTCTGCAGGAATTTCCTTCTGGCGGAAATACTCAATAATACCATTGGGTTGATTTGGTCTAGCCAGGAGGCCACTGCTTGGGTCAATGCGAACTGCAACGACATCCTCAGGCTGCTTCATGTCATGTTCAGGCTTACCTTTAAGTGCTACCTTCATGAAATCAATCCATAAGGGGAGGGCAAGACTCGCTGCGTATTCATGTAGTGATTTGGGATTATCAAAACCTATCCATGAAGTAACGACTAAATCACCATTAAATCCAGCAAACCACGCATCTACTTGATCGTTTGTTGTACCCGTTTTACCGGCAATATCTTGACGATTAAGTACTCTTGCAGCTCGTGCAGTACCATGCTGAATTACATCTTTTAATGCAGAAGTCATTAGATAAGCAATGTCTCCAGGAATTACCCTAGGCGCTAAGGCTGAATGATCAACATTCGTATCACACTGAGAGCAGGCAACAGAAGGCTTTGCTTGCAGCAGAACTTTACCATCTTTATCGGTAATGTGGTCGATAAGATAAGGCTCTACTTTATAACCACCATTTGCAAATACGGCATAGGCAGCAGTTAAATCCATAGGGCTAATTGATAAGCTTCCTAGAGCAAGAGACAAGCCTCTTGGTAATGTTTTCTTGTTAAAGCCAAAACGAGACAGGAAGTCGATGGAATAATTAATCCCAATATCGTCCAGAATACGAATAGATACTAGGTTCTTCGACTGAACTAAAGCTTGTTTTAAGCGAGTGGGTCCATTGAATTTTAAATTAACATTATGAGGACGCCATAAATTAGGTTGGCTTGGATCATCAACAACAATCGGCGCATCGTTGATTAAGGTCGCCAAGCTATAACCATTGTTTAATGCTGCGGCATAAACAAAGGGCTTAAAGCTGGAGCCTGGTTGCCTGCTTGATTGAGTAGCCCGGTTAAATTTACTTTTTTGGAAGTTAAATCCACCAACCAATACCTCAATGGCACCATTGTTAGGATTTAAAGCGACCATAGCCGATTCAGCTTCAGGTATTTGAGCTAATTCCCAATGTTCCTTAGTTGAATGCACATAGACTATGTCACCTACCGCAACAACTTGCATTGCTTTAGTTGGGGGTTTACCCATCCAACCACTTTTAAGAGCGGGTCTTGCCCAAGATAAACCGGCCCAAGGAATAATTACTGTATGCCCATTTTGTAAGGTTACAGTTGCTGCACGGTCATGTACTTCAGTAACTACTGCTGGAACTAGATGGTTTAGGGCAGGGTATTTTTCCAAGTTTTTTTGGATTGCACTCAAGGACTTGCTGTCTTGCTCACCAATGGTGGCAATTGGACCGCGATAACCATGGCGATGATCGTAGGCAATCAGATTCTTTTCTACAACTTGGTTTGCTGTATTTTGTAGATTACCGTCAATGCTGGTGTACACCTTGTACCCTTTAGTGTAAGCATCAGGGCCGAAGTTATCGTATAAAGATTGACGAATCATTTCCGCAACATAGGGTGCGCTAACTTTAATGTCAGTGCCATGATATTTTGCAGTGATTGGCTGGTTAATCGCATCTTGGTATTGTTCTTCAGTAATGTATTTTTCTTCCAGAAGGCGTTCTAATACGTGGTCGCGACGTTTTTTAGCGGCGAGTGGATTGGCTATAGGATTTTGTGTAGATGGTGCTTGAGGCAGCCCTGCAAGCATTGCCAACTCAGCTAAATTAAGTTCTTTTAGAGATTTACCATAATAAACCATTGCAGCGGCACCTACACCATAGGCGCGGTTACCTAAATAAATACGATTTAGATAGAGTTCCAGGATTTTTTCTTTACTGAGTTCGCGGTCTATTTTTATAGCCAGCATGATTTCATTGAATTTACGTAGAAAGGTCTTTTTACGTGACAGGAAAAAGTTACGTGCTACCTGCATGGTGATAGTACTACCACCCTGAGATTTGGTTCCTGTGCGCACCATACGTACTGCGGCACGTCCTAATCCCATGATGTCAACGCCTGGATGCTCAAAAAAGCGTTGATCTTCGGTTGCAACAAGTGCATGGATTAGTGTTTGTGGTATTTCATCGTAAGTTACGGGAATACGTTTTTTCTCACCGTACTCTTGAATCAATAAACCTTCTTTACTGAAAATCTGTAAGGGAACTTGTAATTGCACTGTTTTCAATGAGTCTACATTGGGGAGCTGGCTTTCTAGATAGAGGTATACCAGGCTACCTGCACCTAATAACAGGAAAAACAGGCTCGTTAGCGCCCATAGACCTTTACGCCAGAAATATGCCATTTTTTTCATAGAGTCATGTTGTTTAAAATGAAATTAGGGGCGCATTATACCGTGATTCCTTATAAGATTGCGAGTTTTGTACAAAAAAGAGCAGAATTTTGCAATTAGGTTAGATTATTTAGAAAGAGTAGCCCATATTAGCGCGGCTAATATGGCTACGTATCACGAATTAATTAAAGATCGAACGTTGCATCATGGGGCTCGTCTAGTGGGGATGATGTATTACCCTGCTTAGGCTCATCCCTCATAGCCTTAGTGATGCCATACATTAGCGGATATGGGAATCTACTGGTGGTATAGAAGGGAGGAAGAATGTTATTAGAATTGCTTGGTCTTGCTTTTGCTTCTTTGAGGGATTTTAACTCTTCTTGCATTTTTTCCATGGCGAGCTTTTGCTCTTCAATGGTAACCTCAGCCTCTTTTAATGCCTTTTCTTTTTCCACAAGCTTACTTTCTAGCACTTTACTCTCTTGCGCATCGACTTCTATTTTCTGTTGTAGCTCATTAATAGTATTTTGTAATTGCAGCAACTTTTCTTCTTTTTCGCTAAGCTTTGCTTCTAAAAGTTTTATCTCGGTATTTAAAGAACTAATTTCTTGTTCATCTTGCGCTTCTGGTTTGCTTGTAGTGGTGGTTTGTAATTCTTTATGTTTCGCTGCCATTAGAGCATGTTGATGGCCTTCGCAGATGAGATCGGCGACCACTTTAATCTCCGAGCGTATCGATTTTTCAGAAAGGTTGAATCGTTCCAGTAATTCTTCTTTGAGCAAATCTCCAGAGTTACAAAATGGAGATAAGGGAGAGCTTTTTATCATACCAAATCCATACATAAAGCCTGTATTGATTTTCATTCCTAATAAACCTAGAGTCGTTTCTTTCGGACCATTAAGTACTTTGACATGAACAGGATAAATAGCGGTTTTTAGAGTAGTCAGTAAATTTACAAAATCAAAGAGTAATAGAGCTACTTTGTCTTTATATTCACTTAACTCATCAGTTTCTGAACCCCCTTCGCTAAACGGAGTGGTTCGTTCCGATATCTTTTTGAGTTCCACTATTTCATCTTTTATAAATTTAAGTAAATCCTTGCGTTCAGTGTATTTCTTTGTGCATTCGTCATTAAGCTTTTCAAATTCTTGCTCAAAATCAGTTGATTGCAACAATTTCATTGCGTATTCACGAGAGGCTTTTTTTATTGCGGTTGGTTCACTTTCTTTAATACAAACATTGATTCCTTGGCTGTCGTGATAACGAATTAAAATCGTTGCAAGCGATGTAATTAAATCATTTAATGAATGCGCCATATAACTCTTCCTCCATAAAACAAATGTGAAATTCCATGACAGATTGATTTCTTACTATATTAAATGTTTTCTTGGAGTTCAAGACGTTTACTACGTAAAAAAAAAATATTCAATTTGTTATAAAGTTACGTTACTATTCGCTGCTAGATTTATGGAGTTTTTGTGATGCATAGGTTACTCAATGGAATACGAGGCCTGCATGACATGGTTCAACCTAAGCGAAATTCAATTATAGGACTGGATATAACCTCAACAGCGATAACTATGTTGGCGCTGTCTGAAGATGATGGAGTTCTTTGTGTCGAATGTTATGGGCGCGAACTCTTATTGCCTAATGCTTTGGGTACCATTGATGCAGTTCCCAATACAATTAAAAAGTTGGTTCATCAGGTGCAACCTAATTGCAAGCTGGTCGCTTTGGCGCTTCCTGATGCGGTGATTATTAGCAAAACAATCCAGATCGAGGCCTATTTAAATGATGCCGAAATTGAGGAGTTCATTTATCTCGAGGCAGATAAATACATTCCTTACCCTATAAATGAAATCTATCTTGATTTTGCAATTATCGGGCCTTCAAGAAAGAATGCTTCTCTAGTTGATGTGCTCATTGTTGCCTCACGTGCCGAACAGGTAATGAATCTGGTTGCTTTGGTGAACACGGCTGGCTTGCAAGTGCATAGTGTCGATGTTGCTTCTTATGCTGTTGCTCGTGCAACACAGCAATTGAGCCGTGATTTACCTGACGACATGCTCGATAAAATAATTGCGGTTATTCAGCTTAATGCTCAGTGCATCCACTTGTCAGTAGTACAGAAAATGGAGTTGGTTTACTCCAGAGAAACACCATTGGCTAGGACGCAAGTACCTACTGATCTAGAAGCTCTTGAAGAATATCTTGCTGTGCAAATAAAACATACGTTGCACTTTTATGATTCGGTAAATCACGACTCAAAAGTGACGCATAGCGTATTGGCTGGAGGTTTCGCACGGCTCCCTGGGTTAATAAGGAGGGTTCAGGAGCACATTGGAATCACGGCAATTATTGCGAATCCATTTACTCATATGATTTTTAGAGAGGGGGTTAATCGGAGTGCACTATATCATGACGCTCCAGAGTTGATGGTTGCTTGCGGATTAGCCTTAAGGAATATAGCTCAATATCATGGTCCAAATTAACTTATTACCTTGGCGTGATCAGAAACGCCAGCAAGAAAGAAGAGCCTTCATCAGGCGACTAAGTTTTGGCGGCACTCTCTCTTTATTAACGATACTCTCGATTAATTATTATGTATTGAATTTAGCGAATAATCAGCGTATCAGAAACCAAATGCTGCGACAGGAACTGACTGTTTGTGAGCGTAAGATAAATGAACTAAAAATTTTGGAAAAGACTCGCGTTAGGTTCTTGTCGCAAATTTCTACGGTACACCAATTACTCTCAAGACGGGAATTGATTGTTCATTTATTTGATGAGTTAACTTGGGTTGTTCCGACAGGTATTTATCTGCGTAAAGTGGAAGAAAAGGATAATGTGATTTCTTTATTTGGCTATGCTAAGTCTAATATCGATGTTTCTTGGGCTTTGCAAAATATGGAGCACAACGAATGGATTCAGCACCCTATATTACACGTTGTTAAACAAGTACAAGATAAGCAACAGTCAGTACGTAGTCGCTTTAAATTAACATTTATGCTTGGGTCTAAACATTCAATTGGAACACAATCATGAGCCGTATCCCTTTTCACGAGCTCACTTTAGAAACCATAGGGCAGTGGCCAGCAGCAGTAAAAACAGGACTGTTAATTGGCTTGAGTAGTTTAATTGTTATTATGGGATATTGCTTGGTAATTCATAGTAATTTTATTAGTTACAAGGAGTTACAAGCTCAAGAAATTGCTTTGAAGGCAGATTTTGAAATTAAGCAACGACAGATGATTAATTTAGATGCTTATCGTCATCAGCTGTTTAAGTTGAAAGAACAGTTTACGTCCTTACTTAAGTACTTGCCCACAGAAAATGAACTTTATGGCTTATTAGAAGAGATTTCGAAAACGGGAATGGTTTCTGGTCTTAAGTTTCTCTTATTTGCACCTCAACCTGAAGAGGTACATGGGTTTTATACCATCTTGCCAATAAAAATTTCTATTGAGGGAGATTATTTTCAATTAGCTTCATTTCTAAGGCGAATAGTAACTATGGAGCGTATTGTTACTTTTCATGATTTTCGCATTAAAGGGGGGCTGTCACGTTGTAATCAACCAGCCTGTGAAGATGTGCTCGTGATGAATGTCACAGCTAAAGTATACCGCTACCGTACTCAATAAATGAATCATAAATCACAAATTTTAGTTTGTATATTTTCCTTATTATTGGGGGCATGCTCCAATGATAATCATGATTTAGCGCAGTATATACAACAGGTGACGCACCGAAAACAAAAGCCTGTACCTGCCAATCCTCTATTAAATCAGATAGCCCCTTTAAAAACTCCCAATGCGATGAAGCAACGGAATCCATTTAACCCCACTGGTTTGCAAAAGCCAGGTTTACCGCCTGGAAAAAAGTGCTTAGAGGCTTATCCCTTACAGTCATTAAAATTGGTTGGAGTTTTAATGCAAGGAAGGCGACGTTTAGGATTAATTGCAGGGCCTGAAGCATTGATTACTCAAGTGCATGTTGGGGATTATCTGGGAAAAGGTGGGGGGCGTGTTGTAGCAATTAACATGGATGCAATCCGCTTA
This sequence comes from Legionella lytica, assembly GCF_023921225.1. NCBI lineage: Bacteria > Pseudomonadati > Pseudomonadota > Gammaproteobacteria > Legionellales > Legionellaceae > Legionella > Legionella lytica. Next base: position 2,604,040 of record NZ_CP071527.1, on the reverse strand, counting down.
GAGGAAACCATCAAGAGCAGTTCTGGTGCTAGGGAAAAGCATAGAATTATTCTGAAATTGTATACAGAAAAACAGGAGTAATGGTGCAAAAGATTGTCGTGTTCATCAGTTTAATAGTTGCTAGTTTTACGGCGGTATCTGCGCAGCATAGTATGCATCCCCTAAACCTAATTGGCCGACCGGTACTTCTACAACAGGAAGATAAAAAAAGTCGTGTTGCTGGCAAACATATTTCGCTTAATTTTCAAAACATCAGTGTTCGTGCCGTATTACAAGTAATTGCTGAGTTCACTCATTTGAATATTGTGGTAAGTAAGCGAGTCCATGGGAATATTACTTTGAGCTTAAATGATATTCCTTGGGAGCAAGCCTTGAATATTATTTTAACAACTCATGGTTTGGAGATGCATGCAGAAAATAATGTCATCTTGATTGATACCAAGGCATCGAAAGCTAAGCCTAGATCACTACACAGTAAAAAGCGACAACATAGTGAGCAAGTCCGCTCTGAGTTACTCCAAATTAATTATGCTAAAGCGACTGATATTGTGGCGTTAGTCAACGATAGCCACAACTCTGTGCTTTCTGAAGAGGGAAAGATTAGCGCTGATGTGCGTACTAACTCTATTTGGATTCAAGATCGCGCTGCTAAAATTGCAGCAGTTCGTCAGCTAGTGAACCGGTTGGATGTGCCAGTCAAACAAGTTTTAATTGAGGCACGTATTGTTGAAGTATCTAAGGATTTTTCTCGTGATCTAGGGATTCGCTGGGGCGTTTCCAAACCAGGCAGGTTGAGTGGAACTTTGGCCGGTGTGAATCAAATGGGGCAGGGCATTCAACCTGCGGATGTAAATCCTTATTCGCAACGATTAAATTTAGATTTGGTTGCTGTTCCCATTGCGGGAATGAATCCTGCTTCTGTCGGAATCGCGCTTGCAAAACTGAGTGACAACATCTTACTTGATTTGGAGCTTTCTGCTTTGGAAAGCGAGGGGCGCGCTGAATTAATATCTAGCCCAAGATTGATCGCGACGAATCAGCAACCCGCTTTAATTAATTCAGGGCAAGAAATTCCTTATCAGGAGGCGATGGCTAGTGGGGCAACGTCAGTATCTTTTAAAAAAGCGGTCTTGAGCTTAAAAGTAACCCCACAAATTACTCCGGATAGTAAAATTTTGATGGAATTAAAAATTAATCAAGATACTGCATCAACGCAACTATTTAACGGGGTTCCTGCTATACTTACAAAGGAAATTAAGACAAATGTGCTAGTAAGTAATGGTCAGACTATTGTCCTTGGTGGTATTTATCAGCAGGACAAGAGTAAGACAATCACAAGAATACCTTTTTTAGGGCAGCTGCCTGTTGTTGGGAATTTATTTCGAAATACGCAAGTTTCATTGAAGAATGATGAGTTGCTTATTTTCATTACGCCGAAAATAATAAATTCCTTGGTGAACACTCGCCGAGAAAAGTAAGATTTGGATAAGGACAGTCATTTAGCCTTCAGAGGAGGGCGAGAGGGGTGTCTAGTTTGTCAATTTTGGCGCAAAATCGATATAAAAAATAGTATTATTTGTTATATCCAACTCATATTAAATAATTTTATGGGTTTTTGTCCTGTATTTGTGTAGAATATTCAACGTAGTTTTAGGAATAGTTGATAATTCTCCTACAAATAGCCCAGTTAATGACTGCGGATAGTGGGATTTATTGTTATAATAACATGTTTAATTTATGACATCACAGTAGAAGAGGTATGTAATAAAAAATGAGCATAGTTAAAGTACGAAATATTTTTCTGATTGGGCCTATGGGTGCTGGAAAGAGCACAATTGGTCGTGCTTTGGCAAAGGAGCTCAAATTAGAATTTTTTGATTCAGACGAGGTCATTGAAGAGCGCGCTGGCGCAGATATATCTTGGATCTTTGATATTGAAGGCGAAGAAGGATTTAGACGCCGTGAACAAAAAGTTATTGATGAGTTAACGCAAAAGACCAATATTGTTTTAGCCACTGGTGGTGGGGTTGTAATTACGCCTGAAAATAGAAACGCACTTGCTGGACGAGGGACTGTTATTTACCTCAAAACATCATTACAGCAACAATTTGAGCGAACCAAGCGTGATACGAAACGCCCCTTGTTGCAAACGAATGATCTTGAGGGACGATTAGAATCATTAAGAGATGAGCGCGAGCCATTCTACGATGAGTTAGCCGATGTAAGTTTTGAAACAGATAAATTAACAGTTAAAGCGGTAGCAAATAATATAATAAAATATATTTATGGCGAACTTTAAGGTTTATGAGCAGGTTGATGTCTCATTAACCGGGCATTGTTATTCTATTAGTATCTGTCGCGATGGTTTGGACTGCACTGATTGGTTGCGAACCTTCGTGAAGTCTCCTCAAGCACTTATTGTCACGAACTACACTGTTGCTCCACTTTATTTAAATTACATACAATCAGCATTGAGCGGGATTCAATGCGATGTAGTTATTTTAGAAGATGGAGAACAGCATAAAAATCAACACAGTTTGTTTGCCATTTATGATGCATTAATTCAAAATAAACATCATCGAGATACCACCATTATCGCCTTAGGTGGAGGGGTAGTTGGTGATATGGCTGGTTTTGCTGCTGCAACCTATCAACGAGGGGTTGGTTTTATCCAAATACCAACTACTTTATTGGCTCAGGTTGATGCTTCGGTGGGGGGAAAAACTGCAATTAATCATCCTCAAGGTAAAAACTTAATTGGCAGTTTTTATCAGCCGCAGGCTGTGTTGATTGATACAGCTACTTTAGATACTTTACCCGAACGGGAGTTTCGCGCAGGTGTTGCGGAGATAATTAAATATGGTTTGCTTGCTGGCGGGGATTTTTTAGCGCAATTAAGCCAGGCATTAAAGCAAGGTTTAACTGCTAAGAGCCCAGAGTTACCGCAGCTTATTGCTGCATGTTGCCAGATTAAAGCCCGTTTTGTGGAGACGGATGAAAAAGAAAGAGGGCAGCGTGCTTTATTAAACCTTGGCCATACCTTTGCTCATGCTTTAGAGGCTTATACTCAGTATCAGCAGTGGTTACATGGTGAGGCAGTTGCTATAGGTTTATACTGCGCCGCGGTGTTGTCTCATAAAATCGGTTTGATTAAGGAGCCGCTCGTTAATTTCGTTGAACAAATGTTACGTGATGCGGGACTACCTCATAAAATTCCAGCAGCTATTGATTTGCAAAAATTAAGAGAGCTGATGAGTTTAGATAAAAAAATTAAAAATAATTGTTTACGTTTTGTGCTGATTAGAAATCCAGGAGATTGTTATCTGGAAGAGCAGGTAACAGAAGATAGTTTATATGATACGCTGAGTGTTGCAGTTGAAGGAGAGTAAAAATGAGGGATGGATTGTTTCAGTCTGAATTAGCAGCTGTGATACAACCTAGAATATTGTTAAAACCAGACTCTTGGTTGTCAAAGATTGAGTTCATTAATCATTTGATTCTTTTTAACAATACGTTGATTACCGTATTGTCTGAAAAAGCTGGGGGGAAAACTTCATTTGCTTCCTTACTGCAAGAGCATTTAGATCCGCAAATAAATCCACTCTTAATCACCATAAAAGCCCCCTGTAATCGTGAAGATATTATCAGCAGTATTGCTGAGCAATTTCATTTGAAGCAGGATGAACATACGGATATGTCCTCCTTGGTTGCACAAATTAATGAGCGTAGAGCACATGTTCTCTTGCTGATTGATGATGCTCAGCATTTACCAGAAGTCTTTATTAAAGAGGTCATGTTAGCAATTAAAAACCAGGAAGGTTTTAATTTCTTTCATCTATGTTTATTGTCCGATTATTCGATTGTCGCTGCGTTAAATGGGTTCTCCGCATCATTCTTTAATGGTTTAGTGCATACCATTGAGTTGAACGCATTAACTGAAGCTGAGACAAGAACTTATGTACTTGAACGGGCAACCGCTTCGCGTTTGATTAACAAACCACTGTCCGAAGCCCAGTTTAAAAAAATTTATCAGCTAACTAAGGGAAATGTTGCTAAGATCAATTCGAGTTTAGAATCATTCATTTTTAACTTTGCTAATAAGAAAGAACTTACAACACTTGATAAAGTGAAAAAATTCGGTATTCCCGTAGGGAGTGCAGTGCTTTCTACACTTTGCTGTTTATTTATTGCCAAAGCGTTTAATCAAGAGCCTTCTACAAATAGGGTAATTGCTGCAGCGGCTAAACCGGTCCAACAAGCAACATTAGTTAGCCAAATTCCTTCATGGCAAGAGGAAGCTACACGAGAATTGGTTGAGCATACTTTAGCGGTAAAACAAAATTTAGATGTGATTAGCAAAGAAGCTAACGGAGCTACTATTGCTCTTGTTGAGCAGGCACAAAGACATGCCTCGATTGAGCAGAACAAAGCCGCGCTTACTCAGGCTTTGCAAGAAAAATTATATACAATTCAATTGGTTGCTAGCACTGATAAAATTGATATGAAACGCTATATCAAAAGCAATAAGTTACTCTACTCCACAGCAAAGTTAAACCATTACACAGAACATAATGTTATTTGGTATGTATTAACGATTGGGGAATACAGCAATATGACTGATGCTCAGGAGTCTATTAAAAAATTGCCACCGTCATTGAAGCGCCTTAACCCTTGGGTACGACCTCTTGCTACCTTGGGTTAGTGTTAGCCTTAGGAGCTGGGGTTGCCACAGAGCCCAGCATGGAGATTATTTCAAGTTACGCTTGTTGGGCACTACGGCAGCCCAACAATAAATCAATCGTCACTTAACGCTTTTTATAAGTGCCGGCTGCCCTATCATTAGATGGAGCAGCATCCTTATTAGGCTCAGGAACCTCAGCAAAGAAGGTAAGGGGTCTTTTAACTGCAGGTGCATCTTGTGCTAGCTCTAGCTCAAATTCTTCTTTGTTTCTGGTTCTCTTAGGCCTATTTGGAGGATTTTCAATATATCCTCTCTCATCCACGTCCATTTGTGTAGGAGCTTCGCGTATTTCTGCTGCACTGTTTAATTGCTGTAGTAAACCCTGTTGTTGATTTTCATGCAACAGTTGTGCAAGATTCTTACCTGGTGCTAATTGTAGAGAAAGATGAGCCTCTATCAACACACCTTGATCAGCCAATTTTTGCAATAAATCATATCTTTGATGGCGAACAATAAATTTGAGAGTAGATTTAGTGGTTTTTGCTGTTCTAACTTCTTCACTTAAATCGTCGCGGCTTAGCACTTGGAGATCGATTAACTTATCTAATGCGGAAAACTCTTTGTGTTCAGCAATCGTTAGGATATTAATTACTTTTTGCTCAAGCAGTGATTTAATTAAATCAAACTCACCTTTTTGAAGAAGTAAATCCAGAGCGGTCCGTCCTTTATAAACACCACTCCCTGCTTTGGCAACGAATTGCTCGGGTATGAGTAATTGCCGATTAAGGAGACTCAAGAGCAAATCTTTTTGATTATTAATGACTAAAATGAAAATAGTGTTTTGTTGAAAATGAGTACCGCTCGCTGCTCTATAGCTCAAATGCTCCAAGTTAATTGCATTTTCTGCTAATAATGAGCTAAGAATTTCCCATTTATTATCGGTAGCAAGTTGTAACGTAGTTAATGAGCCATTGCGAAAAAGTTGTTTAATAAGGTCCATTTTTTTCTGAACATATAATGTAGTTAATACGGAGGTTGTAATATTGTTTGAAGTGTATCGAAGCATTTCTTGGGAAATTAAGCCTTTATCGGATAGCTTGCCAATCAAGTCAAATTGGTTCCTAGAGGCTAATAAATATATGGTTTCGTATATTTTTAGAGAACTTGTGATGTGGTAGTGGCGCTCAAAATGAGCTGGGCTTAATACCTCGTGCTGCAGCAAGGAGTCTAGCAGTGCATATTCTTTATTTAGTACTAGTGTATAGGTATCAATTATTCCGCATTGACTTAGTTGTTTCAATAGGTCAAATCTTTCTGTTCTATTCAATAAGCGCACTACATTCATATCTACAACAAATGAAAATTTGTTTTGGGGTTGAAGTTGATTGTGCAAGATTGCCTCTATGAGCTCCACATTAGATCCCGACAACAAATAAGCAACATCGACATTAGGCTCATAAAGACATTGCAGCAATTCATTTTTATAAGTGGGGTAGTAGGTCCATAACTGGTTCAGTAGCATGAGTCCTTGGGGCGCTATGTTGGGCCGCCATGAGGGCTGCTCGCGTTTAAAGGGAGTTTTAGCTTGAAGATATGACGCAAAAAACTGTTGGGGTGTACAACTTGTTATTTCTGAGCCTTCTTCAATCCAGATAAATGACTCAATATAGTTTAGGCTTCTAGGCCCATCCGCCAGTGTTATGACATTGGATAGCATATTCTGCTTACAAAATAATGTGTGGAATTGTTTTATGACGGTTACTTGGAGCGCAGTTTCATTAATTGGCTTGGGTGCAAGTACCAAAGCGTCTTCATCACTTTGAATTATTGAGTGTATATCAATCGTAATTAAAGGGCTATACCGATCATTAAATGAGTTAATCAGTTTTTCTGCTTCATTAATGAAACTAGCTGACCAATCTACTGATTCTCGTCCTTTAAATAGGTTTGCTTGGATAGTCAGGACATCTAGATGTATTTGTTCTGTTAAAAGGCGAATGACAATCTGTGGAGTTAGTTGGGCATTTAGATGCGCTACAAGCTGGTCTGAATATTTTTCAGCGCCGGGTATTTTAACGTTATCATTTCTTTTGGACATCCCATAACTTTCTGCTACAACATCATAGAATGCATTAACAAGGTGTATTTCGTTGCCTGGCCTTATGTGGAAGTGTTTCAACTGGATGAAATGCAATATTTCTTGCTGAATCAGTTTTTTCTTAGCTGCTGCAATGGTTGCATCAAGGCCTATTGCTGCCTTTAAATCATCTTTAGCATCAACAATATTGGTTAAAGAGCCATCGCCACAGACCACCATCCCTTGTTGGAAGTTCATTAACACATTTTTTTTACTATCAAACGGAATTCGTTCATCATTTAGTAAAATGTATAATTCTTCTAAAGACTGCTTACCTTCGCTAAAAAGTATAGTTGCTCGAGTACTGAAAAAATCCACTGGGCCAAACATACGAGTATCAAGTAGTTGAAATGCTGAAAGCCTTTTTGGCTCGTTGTCGTCGCTCCAAACCTCTTTTAGTGGAACATTATTAGCTACGCACCATTCACTAATACAGGTTAATAGATACTGGTATTGTTGCTGAAATGGTTCGTACGAAGGGCTTGCTTTAAAGGCCTGTAATTGTGCGTTTGTATCCGGATCGTCGGTAGCCTCAAAATAAATCGGTGCCGCTTCATTATAGAATGCGGAGAGCTGTTGTTGATTAACTGGAGCTATAGTGTGGCTACTTTGAAGAAAACGGGCATCGAAGGTAGAGTTAGGCATGGGAGACATTATTGATGTGCATTTGATTTAATTTTACACCAAAAGAGCAATAATAAAAGTTTGTGCTTGTATTTTGTTTTTTCTGATGGGCTCTATAGAGGCAAAGGAACAGGGCATCCAGAGGGGTAAGGAAGGAGCTTTTGAATGAGACAGAGCTCCTTTATGGGGTCTCTAGGCTTTACTTCGATTTAATTTGTTCAATACGCTCATTTGCAGCCTGATATATGTTCTTAAAACGGGTAAAAAAATCTTCCATATCTAAGGTTTTTAATGAGTGTTCGGTAATGCCATGAGGGGTTGTTACCCCGGCTCGTAATTCAGCAAAAGAGTAGTTTGATTGTTTTGCTAAGACCGCAGCACCACTTACTACATCAATGGCTATTTTCTCTGCTAACTCATCAGGAATATTTTGGCTGGCAGCCGCTTTTTGTAGCGCTTCCATGAATAAGAATACATAGGCTGGGGCACTGCCAATAGCGGCTGTGAGTGGGTCTAAAAGTTGTTCTTTCTCAACCCAGAATGCAGAACCTACAGCGTTAAAGAGTGCTTCAGTTATTTTTTTATGGGCATCTGAGGAACATGAATTTGCAAAAAGGGCAGAGGTTCCTTTGCAAAATTCCATAGGCGTATTAGCCATGACTCGGATGATGCTTAAATCAGTGACTCCAAGCCATTGAGCGATCTGTTCTATTTCTGTTACTCCAGCCAGTGAAATAATAAGAGGCTTTTTCATTTGCACTTTAGCGGCGATTTCTTGACATACATCCTGCATAAATTGAGGCTTTACTGCTAAGATGACTATTTCGCCTGCATCGACTGCGTCATTATTGCTTGCGGGTAACACATTCAATTCATGCACCAGACGATTTAATTTGTCTTGGTTACGATTACTGACTGTAATTGATTGAGTGGGATAGCCACTTTTGATTAATCCGCACAGCAACGCGCGGCCAAGATGGCCCGCGCCGATAAGAGAAATAGATTTTTGATTGTTCATATGGATACCTAGGTGTATTGTTTAAATATTTTCTTAGCGCTTTCAACTCCTGGCTGATCAAATGAATTAATATTCCAGATTACTCCTTGCACAAAAATCTTATGTTCATACAAGGCAATAAGCGCGCCGAGTGTTCTCGGAGAAGAATCTGCTAAGGAAAGATGATTTACAGGAACTTCCCCATGCACATAGCTGTAAGGATTATCCTCTGTAGCAACTCCTTGGGTGAGTACTTTTCGGTGACCAAGACACATCTTGTTAATGGGCTCTTGATCAAAGGTTTTAACGCTGATTAAATCCGCAGCAATTTTGCGTGTTCCCTGACACAGTAATTGATAATAACTGTGCTGGGCATGATTTCCTGGTCCTCCCCAAATAATAGGGCCTGTATCGTAATTAACACGCTGCCCTTGCTTATTCACTGACTTTCCATTGCTTTCCATATCCAGCTGTTGCAGATAGGGAACTAGGTATTTTAAATCCTCAGAATATGTCAGCATTAATAAGTTATTATTATTTAAAAAGTTGATATTCCAAATACCTAACAAAGCTAAAAGAATGGGTAAGTTTTTGGAAAATTCGGTGCTTCTAAAATGCTGATCCATGCTGTTGGCGCCTTCAAGCAGAGCAGAAAAATGCTCATAACCTATAGCAATACAGGTAATTAAATTAATGGAAGAGCAAACCGAATAACGACCGCCAACCCAATCCCAAATAGGAAGAATTTGTTTAAAGCCCAGTTCACCGGCTTTTTCTACGTTGGCGGTGATGGCAATAAAATGTTTATCTACATGCTGGTCTTGATTCATCCACGCCAAAGCTTTTTCCATGTTGTATAAAGTTTCTGGTGTGGTGAATGATTTTGAGGAGACAATGAATAGAGTTGTCTCAGGATTTAATTTGGCACTGACGCGTGCAAAGGCATTCGGATCAACTTCCGCAACAAAATGAAAATTTAATTGATTCGTAACGTAATCGCTCAGGGCATCGATACAAAAGAAGGGACCAAGCATGGACCCGCCAATTCCTAAATTAACTACATCGGTAATTGGTTTACCCGTGTAACCTAACCATTTTCCCTCTCTAATCTGGGTGGATATCGCCTGCATTTTATGGCGCACGTCAGTGACATCAGCAACAACATTATGGCCATTAACATAAATTGCATCGTGTGCCTGAGCACGTAGGGCAGTATGTAAGGCTGGGCGGTTTTCTGTATTATTAACGTGCTTACCTTCAAGTAGGGCATGCATATGCTCAGACAATTTGCTTTCATGAGCAAGTTCAAGTAATAGGTTTAATATTGATTCGCTAATTGGCTGTCCGCTGTAATCCAGAGTAAGGTGTTCGCTTGAAACGCATGCGTTTTGTGATAAAGATGATTTAGATAAACTTGCGGCACATCCTTTAAGCTTTTTCCATGAGTTTAGTTCAGTTGGGCGATTCATTCTTTCTCTCTCGTTGTTATATGTTGCCGAAGGCGACGGGTAACAGCCCCTAGTTTCTACCTAGGTTTCGATGTTAATCTATCCGAGTTAACTGCAAATGCTATAGATTTTACGGATTATTTTTAAACTATGCACTTTAAATTTGTTAGTTCAGGTGGTTTTTCCGATATTTTTTAGATAGGTGGTTGTAATAATGTATTCTTTGGATTGGGCACGGGTTTATGGTTTACCACAATCTACTGCACATTTTAAATACGTACCTGAAGATTTTCAGGTTAACGAATTCTTTGATACACCCTTTAGTGGTCAGGGTGAGCATATTCTTTTAAGAATAGAGAAAAGTGGTTTGAATACTGAAGAGGTGGTGAAATCGCTTGCTTCCTTAATTAATAAGCCAATTAAAATGATTAGTTATGCTGGGCTAAAAGATCGCCAAGCATTAACCACTCAATGGCTAAGCGTGCATGCGCCAGGAGAGGAAATTCCTGGGATTGAGCAGCTTTCCGCGCCTGGATGGCGTGTTTTAGAATGTACACGTCATCATAAAAAGCTTAAACCGGGGTTTTTAACGGGTAACCAGTTTGTTATTCGTTTGCGTGAACTGACTGATGAGTTAGCTTTTTTACAGCGCGTAGAAGAAATTAAAAAAACAGGGGTACCAAATTACTTTGGTGAGCAACGTTTCGGCCATGATGCAGGCAATCTCCGTCGCGCTGAAGAGATGCTGGTGCAAGGACGAAAAGTAAAAGACCGTTTTCGTAAAGGAATGTATTGTTCTGCCGCACGCTCATGGATTTTCAATTTAATTTTGGCACATCGTGTTCGTGAGCAAAATTGGAATACTCCTTTAACAGGTGATGTGATGCAACTTAGTGGCTCAAAGAGTATTTTTGTTATTGATGAAGTACAAGAAGAACTAAGGCAGCGTATTAAGGAAAAGGACATTTCCCCTGCTAGCCCTTTGCCGGGAAAAAGTAAGCATAAGCTTCAAGGAGAAGCTTCGGTACTGATCGAGAAAATCTATGCTGATTGGCAATCCTGGTTAGCTGGATTAGAACGTTTAGGATTAGAAGAAGCGTGGCGGGCAAATATTTTGCACGTGCAACAATTTGGTTGTGTGATTCAAGACCAGATCGCAGAGCTGTCATTTAATTTACCGGCGGGGTCTTATGCAACAGCGGTATTAAGGGAGTTGGTTTTATACTAGTGAACGATGCGATTAACATCGTTCACTAATCGTTTTAAGCTAAATATTTATAGATCATTTCTGCTGTATACGCTAATTGCTCTTCGGTGTGCATGTAATTAATAAATAATCTAATGCGTGCCATATCTTTTTCTACAGCAGGATAAATAATTGGGTGTGTATAGACCCCTTGCTGACGCAAGTTTAGGCAGAGTTGTACTGTTTTTTTCTCATCTCCAATGATGATAGGAATAATCGGGGTATTCTCACTGGCACCTGTATTGATTCCATGGCTTTTTAAATCAAGCAGTAGCCTTTGTGCATTTTTTTGTAATAGTCGGGGTCTATGTGGTTCCTTCCTTAATAGTTGGATACTAGCCAGCGCGGCGGTGGTGTTCGCAGGAGATATGCCTGCAGAAAAGACAAAACCGGCACAGCTGTAACGAATATAATCCATTAATTCTTTTTTACCGGAAACATATCCCCCACAGCTTGCAAAGGCCTTACTAAGGGTGCCCATCCACAGCTCAATATCATTTGCGGACAAATTGAAGTATTCACAGATGCCCGCGCCATGTTCACCGAGCACGCCAATAGAATGAGCTTCATCAATCATTAAATGCGCATTATATTGGTTTTTTACTTTGATAAACTCAGGCACATTTGCGATATCTCCGTCCATGCTGTAAACGCCTTCAATTAGCACTAGAGCTCGCCGGTAATGCGAACGCTCTGTTGCCATTAATTTGGCTAGGGTATTAAAATCATTATGAGGGAAGGGGATACGTTTGGCTTTGGAGAAAATAGCACCTTGTAACGAACTATTATGAATCAAGGCATCATGGAAGATAACATCTTCCATGCCGAATAAATGGGTAATAACTGAAATATTCGTCGCGTGTCCAGCAGAAAATACGACAGTGTCTTCAGTACTAATCAAATCGGAAATGGATTGTTCTAATTGCATATGAACTGGTTTTTGCCCGGAAATTAATCGGCTTGCTGATACGGAGGTACCATAATTACTTATCGCATCACAGGTCAGTTTGATGACACGTTCATCACCCGAATAACCTAAATAATTGTATCCAGAAAAATTAATGAGGCTTGTTTGTTCTAACTGAATGCAATTATCAGAAATGCCGTTGATGGTATTAAAATACAATTGTGCTGCAAGTTCCTCTCCCAGCATCGTGCGTGTTTGTTGTATTTTTTGATATTCAGGTAAGTGTTTTAACTCCATCCATCGTTGTTCTTCCGAAGAATAAACTTTGGTAGGAAGTGCGGGTTTCATTGATTTTTCTGGAATATTAGTGCCTTTCAGTTGTTTCTGGATGAGGTCAATTAAAGAGGCTACATCAGAAATAGCTAAAATGTCTTGTATGGGCAATTCAATCTGTTCGGGCAATTCTAATTTTAAGCGGCTAATTAGTTCGGCCATGAGCAAAGAGTCAAAACCCAGTTCAGCAAAAGAGCTGTCTTTGCAGATGTTTTCCATTGGCCATCCAACGGGTTACAGCAGTTGTTTTTCTATTAAAAAGAACCGATTTTTGCGTTTTAGGATCAATGCTGCGGGCAACTGTAAGTACCCCAGTACATAAAGCTGCAATCACCTTATTTTGGTCGAAACACTCAACTATTTTTTGCTGCAACAGGGTCGATTCCAACATGGATTTTATGCCTTCTCCATGTCCGCCAGGAAAAACCATTCCCATAATGGAATCAGTATTGATTTCTTGGTAAGAAAGAGGATTCTTGAATTCCTGTGTTTGGATCATTTCCTGGTACTGTTGCAGTACCTTCTTACGTGTCATTAAGAAGGGAGACAATAAACCAAGTCCTTGATAGGTCATTCGCTCATCTGCATGTGCTGGTTGCCCATCTGGAGTGGCAAAAGCAACTCGGATATTGGCTTTTGATAAAAAATACCAAGGTATTGCCGTTTCTGTAGGATCAAAACCTCGGAGAGGCAAATTAATAATGATCATCATTGCTCAAAAAAACACCAATGAAAATAAGTATAGATCAGTTAGCTAATTTGTTCTTTTTTTTATCATGTAGATTTTGTTTTGTTCTTATTTAGTGATTGAAAATAAATAATATTATTCTTTTTTGGCACTTTCATTTCTGTTAACTATACTCAGTTTAAAGCTGTGGTGATAAAGGAGTATCGTTCCATGAGACAGAAGGGTTCTATTACAAAAGCTGTATTTCCAGTAGCGGGGTTTGGTACACGTTTTCTCCCTATCACTAAAACAATTCCAAAAGAGATGTTGCCTGTAATTGATACCCCATTAATTCAATATGCCGTTCAAGAAGCAATTGATGCAGGTATTAATGAGCTTATTTTCGTGACTAGTCAAAATAAAGTTGATATTGAAGATTATTTTGATAAAAACACGGATTTGGAAAATAAATTAAGTCAGGATGGGAAGTCACAATTACTTTCATTAATCCATCATATATTACCTCCAAATGTAACTAATGTTTATCTAAGACAAGTCGATTTATTAGGGCTCGGACATGCAATTTTATGTGCCAAAAAACTAATTGGTAATGAACCCTTTGCGGTGATTCTGCCTGATGATTTGATGGAAGAACCTAATAGCTCCTGTTTAAAAAATATGATTTCATTATATGAGTCGAATGAGGATATCTCTTGCGTCTTAGCAACAAAAGAGGTTGACCCAAGCATGCGCCAGCATTATGGAATTGTTGCTTTGCGCAGCAATGACCCCGATGAAACTAAGGTGGAGGCATTGATTGAAAAACCTACGGCTAATGAAATTGATTCGAATTTAGCAATATTAGGTCGCTATATTCTCCCGCCAGAAATTTTTAGTGTATTAGAAAAAAACACCATAACTAAGAATAATGAATTACAACTTACCGACGCAATTCACGGCTTACTCTCACGAGAAAATGTTCACATTTATCGCTTTAATGGTTCGCATTTTGATTGTGGTTCGAAGATAGGTTATATCAAAGCAAATGTAACTTACGCGTTGAAACGTCCTGAATTGGAACAACCATTTAAAGAGTTTATAAAACAAGTGGCTCAAGATTTGGAATAGTTGATTCTAGCCTGGCTGCTTGCAACTAAGGGCACTGCTTAAGGAATTCGCTGCGCTGCATCCAGGCAATTTTAAATATAGCCTGGATACAGCGCAGCGAATTCTTCTGTTTTTTAAGTAAGTGCTTGCAATCAGACCCCTCTCGCTATCCATAGCAAGCAACTAGAGTATTATTGCTCTAGCATTAACCGAGCCTCCGCTGCTTCTAACCTATCTAATAAATCTCGAGTTCGTGTACTTACATATCCAGCTTTGGAAAGTCCGAATACGGTATGTCCAGATAGTGCCGTTGGATAGTCATTTTTTACCCTTTCCACTGCCTTAGCCACACTCATCGTATATGAGTTAGTTATCAGAGCATTAAGAGCATCCATTTTCGTCTGCTTTAAACCCTTATTAGGATAAGGCCAGCAGCTATGAATTTCTTTAAACAAACTACTAATTGCATCATTAACCTCATTTAGTTGTTCAGGATTTAATGATGAGTTTTGAACTGAGGTATCGCTACTTGATTTGGGCTGAGGAAACATACCAATGGAACCTGAAGAGGATTTTCTTTGGGGTGGAATGGGTTCTATCACTGGAATATCGATTGATGAAGAGGGTACTGGCTTTTGTTCCGAAGAGGGTTGAGCATTCGTCACAGGTATATCTTGGCGGGTAGGAATAGGAGTCTTCACCGGCACAGGTGGGGGAAGCACAGGATCTGCAGGTGTTTCAACGGTATCGTGCTCTTCAGGTTCTATAGGTGTTTTTTCCGCTTCATCTATCGTGTTTGGAGTAGTATTTACGGGGCTACTCTCATTTTTTTGTGCTGCCGTAAGTTGAGCCAAGTTGCGTTCTATGATGGTTGCAAAGGCTTCTGGATTAATACCATAACTGTTTAATGGAGCAGTTGTTACAGTACCAATATAGGCTTGTAACGTTTTTCCTGGATTAGCTCCTATAGTATGAGGCGCAGATTGCCAGTGTTCTCCCACATCACTAAGCCCATAGACTACATTACTGCTTGAAGGGTTATAAATAGCACAGGATTTCCCCTCAATATTCATTAAATAGTCTGCAACAGCAATAATATCTTTCGTCGTACGTGCGACATTAGCAGGATTGTTTGCAGTCTTTAATGCGCTATCAAAAGCGTCTTTATGGATATCCGCATTATAAATAATATTTAAAGTTGGATATTCATGAGCTACGACCATTAGCGCACTAAAGTGCATCTGAGGACTGCCACCATGATTGCTTAGTCCTGCTGCAGGCATCACTAGATACTCACGTTGCTCAGAAACCGCTGCATTGAAGAGGTTACGATACATGCTGGTAAGAAACTTTAATTGTTCGCTTTTCTCTTTTAGTGCTTTGCTGTGATCGCTATTGAGATTAAGTTTCGGGCTAGAAAGGAGAAGGAACGCTGAGGCATTTGAATGAATGCTGGCATTGGGCCGAATGGTGGTATGAGCTCTTCCGTGGCTACTTACATGGGTTGTTATTAGTAAGTCGATTTCTTGTGCATGGCAGACGGCAACAGCAAGGTTTTCCCAATCCACTTTGTTATTTTCTTTTGGTAATTTTTTTTGCGTGGCTAATTTTTCCGTTAGTGTTTTTTTATAGTGGCCAGAGGGAAAAATACTGGTATCTACATAAATTTTAGCGCTGCTGAATAGGCGGTCTAGGCGTTTTCCACTAAGAGTTAATGTACTTTCGGATGTGTTCTGGGAAAAACTGGTTACTTTTACTTTGGGGTTGTCCGTTGTTTTTATATCTTTTTTAGCAGTAAGTAATACGTGTTTATCATCATAGGTTTCAGGACCACCAAGAGCTGCGATAATTTGTTGGGAGGGCTTTAATGCAAAGGGGATTCTATATGTGTGGCTGCCACCTACAGTTTTATGTGATTTTGAAAAGCTCCCAATTTCTTCATTTTCATTAATTGTTTTAACTAAATCTTTTAAGCTCGTCATGAACACATCTCCTTTGATTGTGGGGCAGAAGTATCGTATTCACTTCTGCATTAGCGTCATCCCGAACGAAGTAAGGGATTTCCTGAATAGGATAAGACACCCTAGGTTGGTTCATGCTCTATTCAGAAAAGCCTTATCGTAATCTCCCTAGGCTTACTAGCATTTAGTTAAGGATTATATTAATACATTGTAGGTTTGGCCCATGACCCAACATGGCATCGAAGCACACTTCAATGTTGGGCCATACACCCCGCCTAGATTATTAAAAAATTTCCTTGACTTAGTGGCTGTGCCCCTTGGAATGACGTGTTTATTAGCAAGATTTAGAATATCGCAAGGTATTAGGCTGTGCAATTACCCGTGTTCGTTAAATTCGTTAAGGGCTTTAAGAAAATCATTACCATAATGGGCTAACTTATGTTGGCCCACTCCGGGTACGGCAAGTAGTTGCTCTGTATTTTGTGGTTTCGCTTCAGCCATGGCTTGCAAGGTTGCGTCGCTGAAGATCATAAATGGCGGCTTATTTTCCTCATCAGCAAGCTTTCGTCTTAAGGCACGCAATACTTCAAATAAAGGACTGTTGCTGGATTGAAACGGCAAACGTTCTTTCTTTTTCTTTTTGGTGCTTTGCAGATCATTGTTAGGAATCGTTAATGAAATTTTTTCCTCACCTTTGAGTAGGGGAATAGCTTTTTGCGTTAAGCGCAGTACATTAAAATGGCCAATGTCCTGGAAACAATAATCTTTATGAATAAGTTGCCATGCTAATTGTTTCCAATAATGAGCAGATTTATCTTTGCCGATTCCAAATGTGCTTAATTGCTCATGGCCAAATTGTTTGATTTTCTCCGAACTACTGCCGCGTAAAACTTCAATGGTATAAGTAAGTCCATAATTTTGACGCAGTCGGTAAATACAGGATAAAAATTTTTGGGCATCCTCTGTTGCATCGGCGGTTATGGGTGGGCTATCGCAAACATCACAATATTTGCATTCGTTATCCCAAGGTTCATCAAAATACCGTAATAGGATTTGCCGACGGCAATGAGAGGCTTCAGCAAAAGCAAGCATATGATTGAGCTTGTTGCTTTCTACCCGACGTTGTTCCTCTCCTGGGGTACTCATGATCCAGGAGCGTAAGCGGGCACTGTCTGCTGCATCGTATAACAGTAGGGCTTTAGCGGGTAAGCCATCACGTCCGGCGCGCCCAGTTTCTTGATAATAGCCTTCAATGTTTTTAGGTAAATCATGGTGAATGACAAAGCGTACATTTGGTTTATCAATGCCCATGCCAAAAGCAATGGTCGCAACAACGAGATCAATGCGGTCATAGCGGAATAAATTTTGTACCTCTTTTCGCTCTTTATGCGATAGTCCTGCATGATAGGCGCGGGCTTTGAACCCTAAGTCTTGTAGTTTTTCAGCTACGTTTTCCACGCTATTTCGGGTACCACAATAGATAATACCTGATTGTTGTTCTACTGATTCTAAAAATTGGTTTAGTTGTTTGATAACACTGGTTTTGGGTACTACCTTATAATGGATGTTCGGACGGTTGAATGAGGCAATGTATTTTTTCGGTGCATAATTTAATTTAACCACAATGTCTTGACGGGTTTGTTTATCTGCAGTTGCGGTTAAAGCAATCACCGGAATTCCAGGAAAATGGCTTTTTAACAATCCTAAAGAAGCGTACTCTGGGCGAAAATCATGCCCCCATTGTGAAATACAATGCGCTTCATCAATGGCAAATAAGGAAATGTGGCATTCTTGCAAGCGTTCAATAAAGGCAGGACTGATGATGCGTTCCGGGGCAATATACAATAAATCAAGTTCATCATTATGTAATTGGGCTAAGACTTGTTTTGCTTCTTCACTGCTTAGCGATGAATTATAGTAGGCTGCGCGAATACCTTGCAATTTAAGGGCTGTTACTTGGTCTTCCATTAAGGAAATAAGGGGGGATACGACAATGCCAACGCCAGGTCGGACGAGAGAGGGAATTTGATAGCAAAGCGATTTTCCACCGCCAGTGGGCATTAATACGAGTACGTCAAGTCCAGCAATAACATCATTAATAATATCTTCTTGTGGCGTTCTGAAGGAGTCAAAACCAAAATATTCTTTGAGTACTGCCAGTGCTTCTTTATTGGCAGACATGGTTGGCGCTAATGTTTCCATATGCTTATTCTTGTTTTTCACAGGCCCTTAAGGCTTGCAATCATATCATCATGGCTTGGAAATAAAAGTATTATCTTTGATGTAAAAGCGTAATAATTTTTCTGCCCATTCTTGGGCGTAGTGTACCCCGATTCGTGGTTTTTCCATGATAGTGAAGGGTTCTTGGTTTTCGAGGCTGGCAATATAAAAATTATCACTCGTCAGATCATGCGCATTGAGTTGCTTATCAATACGCATGGCCTTAGAGAGTAAACCTGGGCCTTGGGTTCGTTCGTAAATATTTTGTATTGGTTCCAAAGCACGTATAAGCACTCCGGAACCGATGCCTTCCGTTTCGGTAACGACATTAGTGCAATAATACATTCCATAAATAAGATAGATATAAGCATGTCCTGCAGTGCCATAGAGCACCTTGGTTCTTGGTGTGAGACCTTTAGACGAATGTGCGGCAAGATCATGTTGGCCTATATACGCCTCAACTTCGACAATTTTTCCTATGCGGTCTTCATGAATTAGGTATTTGCCTAAAAGTTCTTTGGCAACTGTGACTGTGTCACGCTCATAAAATACACGGGGTAATTTGTTCATGTGCAAGCCTTGATGGAGGAGTTCATTTCGCATCATAATCCTAGCCCAAGACTTCGTTAAGCCAATAATTATGGTATTGTAAAGAAAGTATTTGCAACATAACTCTTTTCCGGCTCGAAAAAATTGGAAATAATATAGAGTTTCTATACCTCAGGTATATAAACCTAAAACAGTTGGTCTCTTACTTTCGAATGTTTAGTGTATTGAATTTTAAAATTTTTCAGGACATTAGTCATTTGCGTTATGAGTCAACTGCTTTTTTTTGTAAGATATATACTGATTATAACAAAATTTCTAAGGATGGTTTATGGACTTTAATTTCACAGAGGAACATCTCGAGATTCAGGAGATGGCTGCGGATTTTGCTCGTGACAAATTGGCCCCTATGGCGGAACATTGGGATGAGCACAGCGAGTTTCCAATTGAAATTTTACGTGAAGCAGCCGCATTAGGAATGGCTGGTATGATGGCCCGTGAAGATATTGGCGGCTCTCAATTAACTCGACTCGACTCTGCATTGTTATTTGAGCAACTGGCAACCGGTTGTATTAGTACCAGCGCCTATCTTTCTATACATAATATGGTTGCTACCCTTGTCGATCGCTATGCAGGACAAGAGCTAAGAGCTAAGTGGGGTCCTAAATTAACCGCAATGGAAGTATTCTCCAGTTATTGTCTAACGGAGCCTGAATCAGGTTCTGATGCCGCCTCCTTAAAAACCAAAGCAATTAAAGATGGCGACCATTATGTACTCAATGGTTCAAAATCATTTATTTCAGGTGGTTCGGTCAGTGATGTTTATTTATGTATGGTGCGTACAGGTGACGAAAGCCATCATGGAATCACCTGCTTATTAATCGAAAAAGGTACTCCAGGTTTAAGTTTTGGTAAGCTAGAGAAAAAAATGGGGTGGCATAGTCAGCCCACCTCAATGGTCTTTTTTGAAAATTGCCGCGTTCCGGTAAGTAACTTAGTAGGTGATGAAGGAATGGGGTTTAAAATAGCTTTAAATGCTTTGAATGGTGGACGAATTAACATTGCTTCCTGTTCCTTGGGGGGGGCACTTGCTTGTTTACGTTTATCTCAGCAATATATGCATGAGCGTAAACAATTTGGTAAAAAATTAAGTGAAATGCAAGCCTTACGCTTTTATTTTGCTGATATGCTCACGGATTTTGAAGCGGCTCGTTTAATGGTTTATCGCGCTGCGGCCGCGATGGATAAAGATGAGCCACATGCACCAATGTATTGCGCTATGGCAAAGCGCATGGCCACTGATGTCGCTTTTAATATTAGTGACAAAGCGATGCAATTGCACGGTGGTTACGGTTACTTACGTGATTATCAAATTGAACGTATTTTTAGAGATTTAAGAGTCCATCAGATTCTTGAGGGAACGAATGAAATTATGCGCGAAATTATTGCGAAGGCTAGTTTGGATGATGGTTTTGTTTTACGTTAATCAACAGGATTAAATCAGGAGTAATACAATGAATGTAGTTGAACAAGAATTAGACAGTCAGGGAATTTTACTATTAACATTAAATAGACCCGATAAGCTGAATGCTTTAAGTGCAGAAGTACTCAATGAATTAGCAGAAATCTTTCATGCTGCTAAAGAAAATCCCCAAGTTAAGGCGTTAATGATTACAGGTAATGGCAAAGCCTTTTGTGCGGGGGCTGATATTAGTCGTTTGGCAGAATGCACGGCGCAAACAGGCTATGACTTTGCTTGTCGTGGACAGGAAGTATTTCGTTTATTAGAAACTATGGGCAAACCTTCTTTAGCAGCAGTTAATGGATTTGCTTTTGGTGGCGGGTGTGAATTAGCGATTTCAGCAACCTTAAGAATTGCATCCACTATGGCGCAATTTGGTCAGCCTGAAGTAAAACTGGGGGTTATTCCTGGTTATGGTGGCACCCAACGTTTGGCGCGTTTAATTGGTAAAGGTCGTGCTTTAGATTTATGTCTGACTGGTCGCTTTATTCAAGCAGAAACTGCATTGAATTGGGGATTAGTAAGCGATGTGGTTGCACCTGAGTCTTTAATTGAACATGGTAAAAAGCTGCTGCAAGGTATTTTGAGCATGGCACCGCTAGCAATTGCTGGAGTGATGGAGGTTATTGATCATGGTTATGATTTATCACTGACTGATGCCTTACATTTAGAAGCAATTCATTTTGCCAAAACATGTGCTTCAGAGGATAAGCAAGAAGGAGTTTCTGCGTTTTTGAGTAAACGACCTGCACAATTTAAAGGAAGATAATTATGACTGAGGACGTGCTTTTTACACAGGAAGGTCAGTTAGGGTTAATTACATTAAATCGTCCAGGTGCTTTGAATGCGTTAACTTTAACCATGATTCTTGCCATGCAAAGGCAATTAAGTTTATGGAAAGAGGATGACAGTATTCGTGCGGTGGTAGTACAAGCAGCACCGGGGAATGCTTTTTGTGCCGGAGGAGATATTCGTGCACTTTATTTTTCTGGCCGATTAAATGATTCAGAACAAATGCAGTTTTTCTGGCATGAATATCGTTTAAATCATTTTATTCATCACTTGGGTAAACCTTATATCTCTTTAATTGATGGCATGGTTATGGGAGGGGGGGTTGGTATTTCATTGCATGGCAGCCATCCTGTAGCCTGTGATCGTTTTGTTTTTGCAATGCCAGAAACCAGTATTGGCTTTTTCCCCGACATTGGGGCTAGTTATTTATTAACTCGTTGTCCTGGTCATTTAGGTACTTATTTGGGATTAACCGGTAATCGACTCGGTCCTTACGATGCGTTGAAAGCGGGTTTAGTGAAGAAGGTAATGTCTTCAGAACATATTCCTGCGCTACTCAAGGCATTGCAGCAAGCCGATTTATCAGCAGATGCATCTAAAGCGGTTGATCAATGTTTGCATGAATATGCTGCATCAGCTTCTGATTCTGAGCCCAGCCAAATAAAACCAGCGATTAATGTATGTTTTGCTCACCCCAGTATAGAAATGATTAAAGCCTCATTACAGGATCAGGAAGGAGTGTGGCCTGTTAGTATTGAGAATGCCTTATCACAAAAATCGCCATTGAGCCTTAAAGTCACTTTAGAACAATTGAATCGTGCGAAGGGACTAACCTTGGCTGAATGTTTGCAAATGGATTACACTTTGGTGAGCCATTTCATGCATGGTAAGGATTTTTATGAGGGCGTACGTGCTTTATTGATTGATAAAGACAAGGACCCGCATTGGAATCCAGAAAGCTTGGATATGGTCAGTGATAGCATGGTGGCAAATTATTTTGAACGCCGGCATACAGGTTTGGAGTGGGTTAGTTAACGCTAATCATCGACCGCCATCATTGCGAACGAAGTGAAGCAATCCAGAACTGATTTCTAATAAGGCATCGTACTGGATTGCTTCACTTTGTTTACAATAAGGAATTCACTTCGCTCATGACCTTCCGGATTACGCTATGCCGCATCCTGACTACACTTTTGGCTTCTCTTAGGGAAAATGGGGGCTTACTTCAACCAACCACTAAGAATATCAACAATCTTTTGTGCTTGATCAGCGCTCGAAATATTAAACTTAGACTTCTGCCAGTACTGATTATTACGTTTTTGGTAACGGCGGATAGTATATTTCACTGGTCCAAAATCGTTTTTGCTATTATCCCAATCCTGGTACTTAAATATAATTGTGGTCCAGGCTCCTTTGCTTAATACCTGTTTATCCAGTTCTTTAGTTACTTCTGTACCGTTTTCGCTAAAGGCAATGGTAATATCGTCAACTGTTTCCGTCATTCAAGTGGTACCTCATGTTAATTAGTTGATGGATTGTAGTTTGCCATTAACAAAAGTCAAGGTTACTGTTGGTTGATATTGGCCAGGTTGATAAATCCACACTTTAGGTTTTTCTGCCGTGGGCACTACTTCATTAATGTAGGTGTTATTGGTGAGTGAGGGACTACCACAGGAATAATAAACTTTTTCCACCGGATCGCCTATTTGAATACTGTTACCACTACAAATAGAAACGGAATTACTATCAGAGCTGTTTAATTTAATATTTCGTACTTTTTGATCCGCGATATCAACTTCCAGCTGAGCACCCCCATTACCTGTAGGGATGTTCCATACACCGTAGAATGCTGTGGCGGC
Organism: Legionella lytica; assembly: GCF_023921225.1. Taxonomy (NCBI): domain Bacteria; kingdom Pseudomonadati; phylum Pseudomonadota; class Gammaproteobacteria; order Legionellales; family Legionellaceae; genus Legionella; species Legionella lytica. The sequence goes on along the minus strand of NZ_CP071527.1, from coordinate 2,580,993 downwards.
ACCTTTGTTATTATAAATAAGCTGTTGTACAGGAATTTTTCTTAAAACGGGCTGATTCGAGTCTTGTTGACTTATGGGTTGGCCACAGGCGGCAATAACCTCATCTGGAGTCATACCAATGCTAATGTAGGCATGGTTCTCCGGACAATAGAATTGGTCATCAGCAAAGAGGCTAAAAGGTAAAAGAACCAATGCTAAACCTGTGCAATGCGACAATTTCATAATTTCATCCTTGTAGCCCTTGTCTATAAATAAGTATAGTTTGTTTTATAGTATTCTCCAGGGAAGGTTCGCATTAATGAATAATGTAATAACTTTCAAAATCATGAGCATGATAAAAGGAGAGAAGTCAAAACCAGAAATATCAGGAATAATTTTGCGTCCTAATTTCAGCAAGGGGTCGGTTAGCGTACGCAAAAAAGACTCAATTGGACCATTCCAGGCTGGATTCACAAAGCTCATAATCACGCGAATTAATATAGCGAAGAAGAGAAGGTCGCAAGGCTGAATGATTAGATCAGCAATAACATACAATATAAAATAGCCTATAGGCATTAGACCATGAAATGCGATCATGCTCAGGATAAATATCTTCAGGATTTCAACCAGTACGAGCACGATGATGGACGCTGTATCGTATTTTTGCCCGGGCTTTGGAGCTAATTTCAGTAAACGCTGTACAGGGATTACTAAGGGATCCGTGATGGTATGGATCAATTGGCTTAATGGATTAATTGCACTTATACGGTAGTAGCGAAGTGCCATACGTAACCAGATACTGAAAATAAGTACTGAAAAAGCTAAAGAAACAACAAATAATCCTACAGCGGTTAAACCTGACATATTTACCCCTAATCCTATTACTTTTATTGGCATACACCAGCTAGTATATACCTAAATGGATGAATGCAGGATAGAAACTGCGAAATTCTATTTTTTCTTTAGATGGGAGCATAAGGAATTCGTCACATGCTACATTTTAGAATGTAGCATGAAGGCAGCGTAGCGTAATTCGGGAAGTCATGAGCGCCCCGAATTCTTTAAATAATCAGTCGGCGAATACGATAAGGTTATTTTTTACGCTCACCAAAAATAGCTCGGCCAATACGAACTATAGTCGCTCCTGCCTTAATTGCCGGGACCAAATCATCACTCATTCCCATCGATAAAGTATCCATACTTAAGCCTAGTTTTTGGTTCAGCGATTTTAAGAGTAGGTTCATTTGCATAAATAGGTCATATTGCTTTTGCGGATCATGTTCTGGGGGTGGGATGGTCATTAGGCCTTTAAGTTTGAGATGAGGCAATTGACTCACTGCCAAAGCCAGTTCAGTTGTTTCTTCGGGACTAATACCTGATTTAGTTTCTTCAGGAATTAAGTTAACCTGCAAGCATACGTTTAATGGTGGTAAATCCGAGGGGCGGTGCTCACTCAGTAGTTGGGCTATTTTAAGTCTATTTATACCATGTACCCAATTAAAATCACGAGCAATATGTTTGGCTTTATTACTTTGGATTGGACCAATAAAGTGCCAGCATATAGGCAAGTCTTTTAGCGCATTAATTTTTTCTTGTGCTTCCTGAACATAGTTCTCGCCAAAATCGCTCACCCCAAGCTCAAATAATTGGGCGATTGACTCTGCACTTTGTTGTTTACTGACAGCAAGCAATAAGACCTCGTTAGCATTCCGGCCATTTTCTAATTCGGTCTGCCTAATAAGTTGTTGTATTTGATTTAAATTGTGTTGAAGATTCATCGTGCCTGTACTGTCTTTTAAAATGCTAACAATAGCAAAAGATAGGGCGTTTGCCGAGTAGAACCTTCTATGTTAACCTGTCGCCGCTATCCAAAACTCGCAGCAATATGGAAGAATTTACGTATGGATATAATCGAATTATTGACTTCAGCAGTTAACAATCAAGCTTCAGATTTACATTTGTCCTCTGGTGTAGAGCCCTGGATTCGTGTTGATGGCGAATTATACAAAATGAACTTACCGGTTTTAGAGCATTCCGATTTATTCGCTATGATTGATGAACTTCTTAGTGCACAACAAAAGGAAGAGTTGGCAAGACATTGGGAACTTGATTTTTCTTTTGAACTTGCGGAATTTGGTCGTTTCCGGGTTAATGTATTTCATCATTTGCGGGGTATTGCTGCGGCTTTTCGGTTTATTCCTACAACGATTCCCAGTTTTAGCGATTTGAGTTTGCCACCTGTTTTTACTGAACTAATCAATTACTCTAACGGATTGGTATTAGTAACAGGACCAACGGGTTCAGGAAAAAGTACAACCTTAGCGGCGATGATTGATTACATTAACAACTCACGCCATGGACATATTCTTACTATCGAAGACCCGATAGAGTTTGTGCACCTTAGTAATCAATGTTTAGTGAGTCAACGGGAAGTGCATCACAATACCCATAGTTTCCATGCCGCACTACGTTCTGCTTTGCGTGAGGATCCAGATGTCTTGTTGGTGGGAGAATTGCGCGATTTAGAAACGATTCGATTAGCTATGAGTGCGGCAGAAACTGGGCATTTGGTATTGGGGAGCTTACATACAAATTCTGCAGTTCATGCAGTTAATCGTATTCTTGATGTCTTTCCTGCAGACGAAAAAGCGGCAGCACGTTCTATTTTAGCGGAATCATTAAGGGCGGTTATTGCACAAAGGTTGGTAAAGCGAAAGGAGGGAAGAGGGCGCATTGCTGCTTTAGAAATCATGATTTGTACGAGGGCAATACGTAATTTAATTCGAGAAGATAAAGTAGCGCAGATGGTTTCTTTTTTGCAAACGGGGAAGGGGGGAGGGATGCAGACCATCGATCAGCATTTGTTGGAATTAGTGAGGAACGGGATTATATCCAGAGATACTGTACGTGATATAGCGGTGGATACGGGATTGTTTAATTAACCAATTCGCTGCGCTCAGAACTTTGGTTGCGAGCAACCAAGCTACATTAGATTCGTTTTGGATTGTATGTTGGGCCATGGCCCAACATTGAGTTTTGATGTGGCTCGAGTTTAAGCTTTTTTCTGTAACTCTATCAGCTGAGGAATTCCAATTTCAGCCAAAGCAAGCATGCTATTCAGCTCATCGCGATTGAAGTTTTTATCTTCCGCTGTTCCTTGTACTTCAATAAAATGACCTGCTTCAGTCATGACAACATTCATATCCGTTTCGGCAAGTACATCTTCTGCATAATCTAAATCAAGTACAGGCTGGCCTCTATAGATACCGACAGATACTGCCGCAACGTAATTAAACGTAGGCATTCTACGGATTTTTTCACGCTCAACCATCCAGGTAACCGCATCTCTCATTGCAACACAGGCGCCAGTGATGGCTGCAGTACGGGTTCCACCGTCTGCTTGGATCACATCACAATCCAGAGTAATGGTATTTTCACCTAAGAATTTTAAATCCACGCAAGCTCTTAATGAACGACCAATAAGGCGTTGGATTTCCATAGTTCGGCCACCTTGTTTCCCTTTTGCGGCTTCACGCTCTGTACGACTGTGGGTGGCTCGAGGAAGCATACCGTATTCTGCAGTTACCCAACCTTGGTTTTTACCTTTAATAAAACGAGGTACACCATCAATCACTGAGGCAGTACATAGTACTTTAGTATCTCCAAATTCAACAAGCACAGAACCTTCTGCATGTTTCGTAAAGTTGCGGGTTAATTTTATAGGACGAAGTTGATTGGCTTCACGATTACTGGGACGCATGGGATAATCCTCGCAAAAAGGAATAATTATACTCCTTAACGCGTAGACTTGCACCCATCATGTAATGATCTAGTTAAATCCTTTGTTGGGATCCATGTTTTCATCTAAAGGATGTTCCGTAAATTTTATGCGTTTTTCCTCTGGAGTATCATGTGAAAACAAAGATCTCCTTTTTAACGGGGAGCTATGCATAGGATGCAGCGCTGTTACTAAGTTTTTAAATTGAGTGTTGATCTCATTTAATTCATCCAAATATTTTGGTGCCTGACTTTGTGCGGTAAGAAATTGCATGCCCTTGGTATACCGATTATTCCACTCTTCTAATCCGGGAGCATGCGGTGCAGAGTAAAGTGAGCAGATGTATTCGTTCGTGAATTCCTTTAAACCACGAGCGGCAATAATTACATACGGTGGCTGCGTCGTTTCACAATATTTTTCAAAGGCTACTACGGCTTGATAGAGCGAATTAATTTTGTGGGCATGTCTGAATAGCTTGACAATTTGTTCTTTCCCATCGATAAAAGCCATCTCTTGGGGGGTGAGCAGAATCTCATCATTGACAACAAGTTTTTGCCCTACTAAGGTATTAAAGCGTTGAAGAGTCAGGGCATCCTTCGGTTTAAAATCTTTGACGGGGCAGATCATAGAGATACTTACATCAGCCCCAAACTTTATTAATTCAGCAATAGCCTCCACATTCCCACGGCTGACAGCCAGTTGAAGGGGAGTGAATCCGTTATGAGCCTGAATATTAAGATTTCCGTGATTTTGGGCAAGGCAAGTAATTATTTTAGTGTGCTCATCATCAACGGCATAATGCATTGGCGTCCAGCCATTATTTGGATCAACTACATTGAGATTTGCGTTATGTTTTGCAAGCACCTCGATAACAGAATCATGACCATGTAGGGTTGCTATGAAAACAGGCGTAGTCCCCTCCTTGTCTGTAAATTCCACATTTGTTCCATACCTTGCTGTCTCCTCAACGATTTTGGCCTCCCCTTCATATGCGGCTATAAAGCACAGATTAATTTGTTCTTCGCGCAAGGCTAAATCAGGAGTAACTGCGTGTTTTGCTTTGAGTTGGGTAAGTTGCTCTGTTAATGAGTTTAGGTAGGGATCATTTTTTACGGTAATCGCTCTTGTGGAAAAGGCTATATAAGGACTATCGTGTTCCTTAAGACTATCAACAATATTTTTAGCTAGTTTTCGTGTGTTGTTTCTTGGGAGTGATTCAGGTGGATATTCATTAATATCCATAAAGCACCATCCTCCACCAGTGGTATAAGTTAATGCCATAGTATGCGCATAATTGGATAAAAGAATTCCAACTTTTTTACCAGGATGTGGGCAGTGGTTTTCTATTGCTGTGGCTAAATCATTTAAATAATTTGCAATTTCCTCTTCGTTGTATATCAATGGTTGAGAGTAAACTTTAGTTAGCCCGCCTAAGCGCTGTATCGCCTCAGAGGATGCGAACGTGGAGACTTCATCAATGTTATCCTGATACACATGACGTTTATTAAATAGACCTTGCTGTTCATCAGGAGCCTGAAAAATGCGCAGGCTATCCATAAATGATTGAATTTCAATTAAATAATTATCTTCTCTAGTTAAATTTTTCCCTTGCTTCGCTTTGACTGCCTCAAGAGCGTTTTTTAAATGTGCACCATAGGCTACAAGTTTCAGGAGACGTTTATGAAATAGAGGTTCTTCGTTCAAAAAAGAAGCCTCTAACCAACGGAGAGAGGTTCCTTGACAACAACCCTTATCGTCAGCGGAATAGCCCAGAGATACATAGGCATCGACAATCGCGTCATGTGTATTCATATAGACTATTAAATGGTCAGCTAGTAGGATAAGTATAAGATAAGGCGCAATCCCCTTCAAATCATAAATGACTCATATTGATTTTGTTTTACTCTTTTTCGGACGTGCAGGTTGGGCACATGGCCTGAGGGATCGACTCGTTTTAATTAAGAGGAGCATGTATTATGCTCCTCTAAAATTATCTCCCAATGAGTCTCAACGTTTATTTTTTTCCTAATCAGTTGGCATCCTAGATAAAAGAAAGACAAGACCCTCCGATGTTTATAAGAGTTTGCTTGAAAATCATAATGTAATTTTAATTTCTCCGCCGAAGCCCCCGTAATCCAGGCAATGAGGCTAGCAATGGCCGCGAGTAGTAACCAAACTGTATACCGTTCTGGTTTGAAGGTGATGTTGTTATCGAAGCTAAAGCCATACCGAGTCGACTTAGTATCTCTAAAGTTTTCTTCAATGGTCATTCTTCGTGTGTATTTAATGCGAGCGAGATTAGGGTGTTCTTTAACTTCCTCTAAAGACGTCACAAGGAACCAAGGTTCTCTCCATGAGGCACTGTATTTCCTAGAGTCCTTGCCTTGGGCAGGTTTTTTCGTTTTGGTCATTTGATGACGCCCTTTAGGCGTTCCTTTGTAAAGGACCACATGATGAAGGAGGACATTGGTTTTCGCGATAGCCCAAAATCCTAAGTAACGTGCTTTATTCGTGGCCTGGGAGAACACCGTTTTAATCGCATAAAATCCACCTCCTGCATCATACTGAGTGATTCCTCGTACACGTCCTACATAATCCCACCCCATAGCTAATACCGATTTAAACCACGGGTTTTTAAATCCGGCATCAGTAATAAGGCAGGGCTTGCTTTCTGGAGGCAATACCGATTTTAGATTGTTTAAGAAATTGCGATGGATGTGCGGATTGTTTTCTTTCGATTTAGGATGAATTTCTTCATAAAGAGTAATACCTCGACCTGGTGCAGGAAATACCGCGCGCAGTAGGCACTGCTCTTTACCCTCACAATAATATTGGCTATTTGGAATACTTGACCAATCCACAACTATATCAGGAGTTGCGGTATGTTTAAGAACTCGACTACATATACTTCGATAAATTAGGAGCGATTCACGCTGATAAAACTGATTACTTAGAAAACGGTCTATTAAACGAATACCGGAGCGCTCTTTCGCTTGCCCATTCAAACATCGGCCTAATTGACTTAATTGAAGCTTCTTACTCTTTATTACACCGTTTACTATCGTAATTAAGCTTTTTAATCGTGTTTTATGAATTGATGAAGAGAATAGTTCATGTAAAATAGTGCTTACTTGCATCGTATGGCCTCAATGAGTCTTTGGTCGGAATCAATGAGATCACGTTATACGATGCAAGTCCAGATTTTTAAAAACGAGTCGATACCTCAGGCACATGGCCCAACATTGAGTTCTGGTGTGGAGGTTAATCCCTTTGGCTCGCTTTTTCTGCTAATAAGCGTTCTAAGAATTTATCAAAGGAATCAGCTATATGGATGATTTCATGATTAGTGTCAGTCAGCGTGTATGAATAAACTTTGGCCTGCTCATGTTCCCATTTTAGAAAATAAATTGAATGAGCATTCTGTTCTGCAAAAGGAAGTGTTTCGGCCCCTAGTTGCTCGCCATATTTATTAATGGTAAACCAAATATTTAATGTGTTTTTTTTGTCTTTGCCCACAATATAGAAATGACTCATCTGATGTCGTGCAAGGCTTGCGCCATTGTAATTTCTAAAGATTTCTTTCAGGTTAAAAGGAATAGGGTGGTCAAAATAATTTTCTAATTCAATTATTTGCGCTTTATTGGCAGGTGCAGCACTTTGCTCTAGTTTTAATTCATTTAGATTGAAAGACAATTCATTCATAGCAAGTATCAATAGAGTTTATTTGTTCGCTATTGTGCATAAAAATTGAAAACAATCAATGTCTGGAGTCTGCGGTTTGCCCTCGAGCCCTGATTTTCTAACCTTGCTGCACTGCATCAAGGTTACAGTTGAACAGCCCTGTCTAATTTTTTGAATTTGCGGTATAGTCGCGCGACGTATCTTCAATGGTATTTTTATGATTCAAAGTATGACTGCCTTTGCTCGGGCACAAAAACAGATCAATGCCGGAACTCTTTGTTGGGAGATTCGCTCAGTCAACCATCGCTATCTCGATATTTCATTTCGTTTGCCGGAGCCCTTTCGTTTTATTGAACCCCACTTACGTAATGTCCTGCGTGATAAAATAAGTCGTGGTAAATTAGAGTGTCAGCTTAAATATCAGGATGTTAGTTCTGATAGTCAGTCTATGCTTGTTAATACAGCAATGGTGAATGCATTGGTGGATTTAAGCCATCAATTGTCAGCTACTCATCACTTAGCAAATGATTTTGGCGTAAGCCGTATTCTTGCTTGGCCAGGGGTCGTGCAGGTAAGCGCTCCTGATGTTGAAGAATTAGGCCAGCAAGCAATTTCTTTGTTTGAAGAGGCTATCGAACAGCTTAAACAAGTTCGTGCGACTGAAGGAAATGCATTACAGGCTCATGTACATAGCCGTTTGCAGGAATTAGGTAAAGAAGTAACGCGCTCACGAGTATTGGTAGCGAATCAAGCCGAGCAAATTAAAGATAAATTGTTTTCTCGTTTGCAGGCTGTACAGATTGAAGTACCTGAAAATCGGGTAGAGCAGGAAATCGCGTTAATTCTTACTCGTTTGGATGTAAGTGAAGAATTAGATCGCCTACAAACCCATATTAATGAAGTGAGTAGAACTATAAATTGCGATAAAATAGCGGGTAGACGCCTTGATTTCTTAATGCAAGAGTTGAATCGCGAGGCGAACACTTTAAGTTCTAAGTCAGACTCTGTGGAGCTAACTCAGAGCGCTGTGGAAATGAAAGTACTAATTGAACAAATGCGTGAGCAAATTCAAAATATTGAGTGAGTCATATTGTGGGTAATTATTCGGGTAATTTATTTATTGTTGCTGCACCTTCAGGAGGGGGCAAAACGAGCTTAGTGAGAAATTTAATCAAGGCTCTTGAGCATATTGAGGTTTCTATTTCACATACAACTCGTGCGATGCGGCCAGGAGAGGCTCATGGAGTAGACTATTTTTTTGTTGATGAAGGACAGTTCACTACTATGATCCATGAGGGAGCTTTCGTTGAACATGCGCAAGTTTTTAGCCATTTATATGGTACTTCCAAGGTGCAAATTCGTGACCGTTTGGAACGTGGTATCGATGTGGTTTTAGATATTGACTGGCAGGGTGCTGCGCAAATTAAGAAAGATTTCCCTGAAGCAGTAAGTATCTTTATTATTCCACCATCAATCGAAGCCTTGAAAGAACGCTTAACGAGTCGAGGCCAAGATAATGACGAAATAATTCGTGGCCGAATGAAAAAAGCCCAAGATGAACTCAGCCATTATTCGGAGTTTGATTACCTCATTGTTAATGATACTTTTGAACATGCCGCAGCCGATTTATGCACTATTGTGCTGGCTAATCGTCTACGAATCGAGCGGCAGGTAAATAAACAAGCAAAATTACTTTCATTCCTGATGTCATCGCAGTAAAATAATAAGTTTTGGTTACCGGAGAATGCAATTATGGCACGAGTTACAGTTGAAGATTGTTTAGAGCATGTAGCAAACCGTTTTGAATTAGTTATGGTGGCTACAAAACGTGCACGACAAATTGCGGTGCGCGGTGATCAACCCATGGTTGAATGGGAAAATGATAAGCCAACAGTTGTTGCTTTACGTGAAATTGCTGAAGGCTTGGTTACAGCTGATATTTTAGATAAAGAATAAAAATTTGTAGCCCGTATTAGCGCAGCGTAATACGGGGGAATTTATTGCTACAGCGCCTCATATTAGTACTTTGCTAATGTGAGCAATTGTTCACTGTTGTCATTGCGAGCGAAAACGGCGTAGCAATCCCGAAGTATGAGGCTATGCACCCTGGATTGCTTCGCTGCGCTCGCCATGTTGAAATTTATATCTAGCATGAACGTTTACACTACGGGTTACGTGTTTTTAAGCAGTTTAAAATGGTCTATTGTGCAGGTGCACCATTTTTTATGGTTTGGGCTATTATTTTAGTATAGGGTTCAATTTTTTGCTTGGATGTCAGGGGCTGTTTCCATTATCTTAGCCAAAATGAGGTATGACCATGTTGGACATCAGGGAGTGCTGCGTGAGCTATTTTAAAGAGCTTGATGAAGAGCTGAAATGCTATCTCGAGCAAGCTCAAATAGAAAAATGTTACCAAGCTTATTTGGTTGCTGAAAAAGCACACCATGGTCAAATGCGCCGTTCAGGGGAGCCTTACATTACCCATCCTGTTGCCGCTGCTTTGATTCTGGCTCGAATGCGGCTCGATTATCAAACCATTATGGCGACACTACTTCATGATGTCGTTGAAGATACTACCGTAAGCAAAGAAGATCTAACCCGCCAATTTGGTGAAGACATCACCGCCCTAGTCGATGGGGTTACTAAACTTACCAAAATCAAATTTGAATCCAAAGCAGAGGCTCAAGCTGAAAATTTTCGTAAAATGGTTTTGGCTATGGTCAAAGATATACGCGTAATTATCGTAAAATTAGCGGATCGACTGCATAATATGCGCACCTTAGGCTCTATGCCTGCCGCAAAACGACGTCGTATTGCGATTGAAACCTTAGAAATTTATGCTCCAATTGCTAATCGCTTAGGTATGCACTCCATCTATGTTGGCCTTGAGGACCTGGGATTTCAAGCTTTATATCCCATGCGTTATCGCGCAATTAAATCCGCTGTGGAAAAATCACGCGGTAATCGACGTGAATTAACTCAAACTATCGAACGTGATTTGCAACAGGCTCTTGCGCAATTAAATATTCCCTATGAGCAGGTATTTGGTAGACAGAAGCACTTATACAGTATCTATCGTAAAATGCGACAAAAGAAGGCTTCATTTACAGAAATCACGGATGTATTTGCATTCCGGGTTATCACCGAAGATATTGATTCTTGTTACCGTATTTTAGGTGCGCTGCATTGTACTTATAAGCCTGTTCCCCAACGTTTTAAAGATTATATCGGGATTCCGAAGGCGAATGGTTATCAATCCTTACATACCACTTTGTTTGGTCCCTTTGGGGTTCCACTGGAAGTACAAATCCGTACACGCGATATGGATAAAGTTGCAGACAATGGGGTTGCAGCACATTGGATTTATAAATCTTCGGGATTGGAAGTAAATGAAGCGCAGTTACGTGCCCGCGAATGGGTACAAAGTTTACTAGAAATGCAGCGTAGTACTGGGAACTCCCTAGAATTCATTGAAAACGTTAAAATTGATTTATTCCCTGATGAGGTTTATGTCTTTACACCTAAAGGTCATATCATGGAGTTGCCCAAGGGGGCTACACCAGTTGATTTTGCCTACGCAGTGCATTCGGGAGTAGGGAACAGTTGTGTGGCAGCAAAGGTAAATCGACGTTTAGTACCACTGAGCATTCCCTTATCAAATGGACAAACTGTAGAAATTATTACCTCTGCCAGTGCTCAGCCTAATCCGGCCTGGTTAAATTTTGTGGTTACTGGCAAGGCACGTTCGAATATACGTCATTTCTTGAAAAGCCAACAAAATGAAGAATCCATTGTTTTAGGAAAGCGATTACTGGAGCAATCTTTAGCTGAATTATCCAGTGATTATGCCAAAGTACCACCCGAGACGCTTCAAGCCTTATTAAGTGATTTACACTATAAAACTATAGATGATTTACTCTATGCTATTGGTATTGGTAATCAAATGGCTATGGTGATTGCCAAACGCTTGGTGGTCAGCCAAGATTTCCATGAGTTGGATAAAGCCGGAAAAGTTCGACCCTTTGCCATTAAAGGCACCGAAGGGATGGTGGTACATTTTGGTGAGTGTTGCCAACCAATTCCTGGAGATAGCATCATTGGGGTCTTCCAGCAGGGTAGAGGAATTATTGTACACAATAGCGATTGTGCGACCTTAAAAACCACACGGATGAATCCTGAACAATTTGTTCCTTTACGCTGGGATGAAAAAGTTGAAGGGGAATATTGGGTCGATATTACAGTTGATGTAGCTAATGAGCGCGGAGTATTGGCTGCCTTAGCGACCGCCATTTCCGAAGCGGGATCAAATATTGGTAATATTAACGTGGATCCTCGAGATGGTCGCCATAACGCAGTAACGTTTTCAATTAGTGTGATTGACCGGACGCACCTGGCGCGTGTAATGCGTCGACTACGCGCAAATAAAGTAGTGATGCGTTTGTACCGAAAAAAACAAGGGGATAATTAATGCAGCCTGTACATACCAAATTAGCTCCGGAAGCTATTGGAACCTATTCACAAGCAATTCAATGCGGTAACACCGTATATCTCTCAGGGCAAATACCACTAGATCCTAAAACCATGGAAATGTGTAGCGAAGACATTAGTGAACAAATCACACAAGTTTTAGAGAATTTATCCGCAGTATGTGAGGCTGCGGGTGGTAGTTTGGCCAATATAGCTAAGTTAAATGTGTATTTGACGGATTTAAGTCATTTTCCATTGATCAATGAAGCCATGGGGCGTTATTTTGTTGAGCCTTATCCTGCTCGGGCAGCAATCGGTGTTGCCGCATTGCCACGTGGAGCACAGGTCGAGATGGATGGGGTATTAGTATTACCTTAGCTGGTTGGCGTTGGGTTTGCGAAGAATGTAGGTTGGGCCCATGGTCCAACTTGGAATTCTAGTTTGGCTCGATACCTTGTTGGGCCATGGGTCCAACCTACAATGTAATCCATTAATTTAATGGCATTGATTCCATGGAAGACAACCAAAAATCAACACCAAAATAGTTTAATTTTTAGAGTTTAAAGTATGAGTATTGTTTCCCTTCATGATGTCAGCCTTAATATTGCAGGCAATCAATTATTAGATAAAGCAGATTGGCAAATACAGCCACAAGATAGAGTTGCCCTTGTGGGCCGAAATGGAGCAGGAAAATCAACTCTTCTTAAATTACTGCAAGGAGATATTGTTCCTGACAGTGGCCAAATCAATCAATTATCTGGTTTAAGAGTAGCAGGTTTAACCCAAGAGGTGCCTATTACAGGTGATGACTCCGTTTATCATTTTCTAGTGAAAAGTTTAGGTGAAGTCGGTGAGATCTTATCTCAATTTAATGAGCTTTCCCAACAAGGGGATATGGAGAAATTAGCTCGCGTTCAACAGCGTATGGATAACCTTCATGCTTGGGATAAATTACCACAAATTGAAACGATGGCCAGTCGTCTGGGTATTACTACTCAGGAGCGGATGAATAATTTATCCGGGGGGATGAAACGTCGCGTTCTTCTGGGGGCAGCGCTGATTGCATCACCCGATTTATTATTATTGGATGAGCCAACGAACCATTTAGATATTGAGGCGATTGAATGGCTTGAAGCCTACCTTAAAAGCTTTAAGGGTGCGGTATTGTTGGTTACTCACGATAGAGAGTTTTTAAGCCAAGTATCAAATCGGATAGTAGAAATTGATCGCGGGAAATTACATCAACATGATTGTGATTATGAAACCTATCTTGACCGGCGTGAGACAATTCGCCAGAGCGAACAAAAACAAAATGAATTATTTGATAAAAAACTCGCTGAAGAGGAAGTCTGGATTCGCACCGGTGTTAAAGCGCGACGTACTCGTAATGAAGGGCGAGTGCGTGCTTTAAAAGCATTACGTGAAGAATATAAAGCACGCCGCAACCAATTAGGAAAAGTTAAAGCACTCTCTTTAGATGTTAATCGTTCAGGTTCTGTAGTTCTCGAAGCAACCAATGTTAATTATTCTCTGGGGCAAAAGAAGTTATTAGAAAACTTTTCCTTATTACTGACTCGCGGAGATAAACTGGGTGTTATTGGACCTAATGGTTGTGGTAAGACAACCCTGGTACGTTTATTGTTGGGGGAATTGCAGCCCGATTCTGGAGACATCAAACAGGGCACCTCCTTAAATGTGGCTTATTTTGATCAGCTGCGTCGCCAATTGCAGGAAGATAAAACGGTGATGTATAACGTGGGAGAGGGTGCCGATTATGTAACGATTAACGGCAAGCAAAAACATGTTGCCAGTTATTTACGTGATTTTCTGTTTTCTTCGGAGCGTTTTAATCAACCGGTTTCCGTATTATCAGGTGGAGAGCGTAATCGTTTATTATTAGCTAAATTATTCGCTAAACCAGTTAACTTTTTAGTGATGGACGAACCTACCAATGATTTAGATATTGAAACGTTAGAACTTTTGGAAGAGATGTTGGCTGATTATCCAGGTACATTAATATTAATTAGCCATGATAGAGCCTTCATTAACCAGGTAGTGACTAGCGTATTAGTGTATGAAGAAGCCGGACAATTTTGTGAGTTTGTTGGTGGCTATGACGACTATAAAACGCATAAAAAGCAACAGCAACAACAACAGCGTGAGCGCGATGTAGCAGATAAAAATCCAGCAGTGAAGCGCAGTCCGTCGACAAATAAGCTAAGCTTTAATGAGCAGCGTGAATTATCCCAGTTGCCACAAAAAATTGAGCAATTGGAGAAGAAGATTTCTGAGTTGCAATTACAGATGGCTGACCCCAAATTTTATCAGCAAGATGCATCGGCGATTGCAAAAATAAATCAGAGTCTTGCTGAGGATGAAGCTGTATTAATGGAGTATTATGCGCGTTGGGAAGCTTTAGAGGAACGGTTATAAAGAGTACCCAATTGATTTTAGATTTATGTTTGAGGAACAAGTAAATGTTATTCACGCTGACGTTGGTTATCCTGTTGGGAGCTATTACGGTATTTTTTTCACAGGAGTTCCTTGGAGTCATTAAGAAAATCTTTGCAGTGAAAGGTGTTAAATTATTTTTGCCTTTATTGGTGGCATCTTGGTTTGTATTTAGTTATGGCGATTGGGTTATCTTTGTGCTCACCTATTACCGTGAAACTCTAGTAAAGGTATTAACATTTATCGTTGCAATAATTCCCTTCCCGCAAATAGCTGAACATGTAGCTATAGTGACTGTATTAACCCTTGTTTCAGTACTGCCTGTATACCTGATCGACTTATTCATGCGTAAACGAAGCTATAAGTCATACAACTATCCTCAGACAACCAGTCTGCTAATTTTCATTGTAAGTACCTTTATTTTGTTGGGACTCTAATTACGTAGCCCGTATTAACGCAGTGTAATACGGGGATTAGTATTACCAACAGATGGATTACACTATTTGTCTTAGACTCTGAAACTAATCTAACTAAAGCATTTCAAAGAACCTAGTAGTGGCCACCATCAGTTATCGGTCATTCTGGAGGTATATCACTTATTCACTAGTAAGAGCCTGCGAGGGTTGGTTCACAGTTAAGAGGGCAACACAACGACGAAATCAGTTATTCTTTTTAAATCCTTGCATAAAGAAAAAGAACAGAGACAAACGACGTTAACATGATAATCCTAATGTATCGACCTTAAATTATTTTTCACCTATTACACAAATGATTTAATCTTATTAGCTAGCTCATCTTCTTCTGCATAAAAATATGCAGTAGGAACGGACAATACTTTTGCAATTCTTTTTAATGTGGAGAAATCGGGAGCATGCTTTCCAGTCTCATACTGATTGATGCGAGGGCTGGCTGAAAATTCATCTATTCCAGCAGCAATGCCTAATTGTTTTTGTGATATCCTCGCGGCAAGGCGGGCTTCTTTTAATCGCTTGGGTAAAGGTGAATCGCTCATTTTAACGTACCTAATAATTGCTTATAAAAAACTAAGGATCGCTTAGTATCCGCCTATCAATGAACCAAATATGATCATTTGGTTTTTTATGGATTCATGAAGTCTAAATAAAAAACGAAACTGGTGCTAACCAGTTAAATTTTATCAATTTTGTTTAGGGGTTCCTAATGAAATTAAGAATATTGTTAGTAAGTGTGTTTATTGGCCTTTTTAGTTCCTCTAATCTTCTCTACGCATGGGGTAATTATCACCATCACCATAAACGCCGACATCACCACCATCATCGAATCCAACCTCATTATTATCCAAGACCACAGGTGCATGTATATCAACATTATAGTGCCAACCGCTATCCTAGTTTGCATTGTCATAATAATATATGTGAGTAGATGTATTAATAATATTGTCCCAAAGACATTACTGTGAGAAAAAAATGAAAAAATTTATCGCTATTATCCCTGTTTTATTACTACTTGTTAGTTGTGCTACAGGTTATCATCCAATGTCACTATCGGGAGGGTTTGAGGATTTCCGCTTAAGTGATGATACTTATACGGTAAAGTTTTTAGGGAATGAATACACAAGCCGCGATCAGGCTTATCAATATGCCTTAAGACGTTCTGCTGAAGTAACTAAGATGAACGGCTATCGATATTTTAAGATTGTTGATTCAGCGTCAACAGTAAATAAACGAACCTATCAAACACCAATTACGGAAACCACTACAACGGATTCAACTTCCGATCACCACCATCACCGCCGCCATAATTCAACCACAAGAAGTACGACAACTATTTCGGGTGGGGAATGGGTAACGGTAGAAATTCCAACAACATTTATGAAGATTAAACTCTATCGTAGTAATGTTGCTGGAGGAATGGATGCTGAATCTGTTTTAAGTAATTTTAAAAAATAATATTTTTGAATTCCCACAGCCAAGCTGTGGGAATTCATGAGTAGTGTCACCTTAATGAAGTTCTTGAAGTCATACAAACAAAAACCATCTTGTTAGTATCAGCGCTAAAATATTGCCTAAAACGATGGATGTAATATAGCCAATCCATAGTTTTTTCCCCTCTGTGCCGGATGATTCTTTAAACGCAAACAGATAAGTCATCAATACCCAGGCAAGTGTGCCCATGAATACTAGCCAACTAAAGGTATTAGCCAAAGTTAAATGAAGCTCTATGCCTTTGGACAAGTCATCTGCTTTAAATAAATCTGGATTGTAATATTTTAGAAATAAATTAAAAAGTAACGAAATTAAAATTGGAACACGAGCGAGTAATACCGTTCCAAAAAAATCAATAACTCGAATTCTCTTTTGTTTTAAAAGTATTGCCATACTAAGAAAAACAAGTGACAGAACTAACCAAGCGACAATATTCTGATAAACCAGTAAAAGAAAATTAGGCTTCATCGCTTTTAAATCATAAGGCATCATATAGCCTAAAATTCCATCAAAATAGACACCTGCATAGGTGCCTACTAATGACATAATCACTAAAACTACAAGCCCTAATAATAAAGCCTTAAATCCCGCTATCTTTTGAAAAGGATTTATAAACCAAGAATTCTCAATTTGTGTGCAAAAACTTTGTTTATTTAACGCTGTGAGTAACATTTGATATTCAGAGGAGGATATTTTATTCTCTTTAAACATAGCTAATAGTTTCAACTCTTCTTTATTCATAATCTACCTTATACGTTAATTAACAGCAGCGTTGCTTCTTTGGCGGTAATTTTTCCTGCTTCCAGTTGCTGCAAAATATCTTCTTTGGAGGTTTGTCGTGCATTTTCTAGCGCGTGTATCGAGTCAATTAAATTGTTTAATCTGTTTCTTAACGTTGGGTAAGAAACTGATTGTAGCTTCGCCATTTCTTTTAAACTGCCGGAACTTAATACGAAATCCAAAATAAATTGCAAATCAGCTTCCGGTAATTGCAATAATTTAGGGATAGAAAAACTGCCTTCAAAAGTCATCCTACAAGAAGAACAAGCCATCTTTACCACTTCAACCTGATTACTCTCACAAGAAGGACAATGAGAAATAATTTTACCCATGGCATCTCCATTTAATTTTATTTTTATATTAGCAAAATCAGAGATATTAATCAATTTAATTAATGTTTAGTTTAATTTTATTGATTTTTATTTTAATTTTATTTATTATTTTTTCGCTTTTATGGATTTTAAGATAAGAAATTGGGACGTTTAGGATAAAAAGCACCCGTGGATCATAATTATTTTGAACAGGTTGAATCAAATGAAAAACACAACTTCCACCGTACCACCTGCTCTGAAACACTCTATGCAATTTTTGTTGCAATTTTTCTTTGATCCAGAGACTAAATGGAACGCACGCATACTATTTGCGGGATTGGTCTTAAGCGTTTTGACTCTAACTGGCCTTGGATTGGCATTAGGATGGTGGTGTTTTCCCTCTGTATACACTGCATTTATTGCCAAAGATACGGCTCTGTTATTTACCAGTGCACTCAGAACCTTGTTAATCGCGAGCCTTATGTGTTGTAGTAGCTATTCGTCAAGCGCTCTTAAAAACAAACTATTCAAAGAATGGGGTTCCTGGCTAACCAGCAGATTGACCGAGCAATACAACATACATCATCTGAAAATTTTTAGAAGTTATAGAGAGAAATTGGATAACCCAGAGCAACGTATTCAAGAGGATGCTGAGAATGTTGTGCAAGCTACGCTGGATTTATCGGTAGGTTTAATTGAGAACCTGTCTAATTTCATCATGTTCACTACACTATTAGCGATAGCTGGAGGTCCTATTTCTTTCAGTATTTTGGGGCTTAATATAGTTATTCCAGGTTTTTTTATCTGGGTAGCTTTACTCACAGGGATTTGTTCTTCAGTAATCGGTTATTTTGTAAGCAGCTCGTTACAGACTGCTACCTTAGAAGAAACAAAATGCCGTTCTAATTTTAGGGCCAATTTACAACAGCTGACCATTTTTTCCGAAGAAATAGCATTGGAAGGTGGTGGTGAATACTTTAAAGCACATCTAAAAAAGAATATAGATGAGTTTTATGCTAAATCCATACAGCGATTATCAATTCAAAATAGGATCAATACGTTTAATATGTTTATTAATACGGTGCAGGCTCTGGTCCCTTTCTTTGCTGCTGCCCCTCTTTATTATAATGATGTCATTACTTTGGATGCATTTTTTTCTATAGGCTATTATTTTTCTATGGTTACCCGTTCGTTAAACTGGTTTATCAATTCATTCGAAAAGATAAATCGATTTCAAACCAGTCTTAGCCGAATTACTGAATTACAGCAGGTCTTTGATGAAAATAATTCTACAAAAGGGATTATGCGTATCATCAAAGCCAGTAATGAGCTGGAAATTAACGATGTAAAACTTACATCGCCGAATGATGGCCAAGTAATTATAAAAGGGCTTAATTTAAAATTTTCTGCAGGCATTGATACCATGCTGCAAGCGCGATCAGGGGTGGGGAAAAGTACTCTGTACAAAGCAATAGGAGGAACTTGGTTATCAGGTGAGGGAGAGATTATTATTCCTAATAGCTTTGATGCAATTTATTTTTTACCACAAACACCAACTATTCCTGATGATACGTTAAGAAATATACTTGCCTATCCTCAAGCAGAGTGTATGTACTCTGATGCGGAACTCATGTCGGTATTAAAGATAGTGGAAATGGAGCATCCTGCTGAACGACTCGATGAACGTATACAGCTTAACTCACCCCTTTCTTTGGGGCAAAAGCAGCGAATTGCATTAGCTCGTGTTCTACTAAGGAAACCAGACTGGGTATTCTTGGATGAGGCAACTGCGTCTTTAGATGAAAAGGCGGAAGCGATGGCCTATCGTTGCCTTAAGAAAAACCTACCCAATATAACCATTATCAGTATTGCCCATCGCTCTACGGTAAAACGCTATCATAATAGGGTACTATTTTTTAACGTAGATTCAGAGAAGGATGTACAAATAAGCGAGGAGACTTGTTTTGAGCCTATTGCTTTAATTGAGCCGGCTGGGTTGTAACTGAGGAGGGAAGGGGCGATGTATTTTCTCTATCAAGCAGATTAAGACCAAAGATACTGCTTTAAATCCACACGCCCCCCCAACATCACAATACCCTCCATCTCAAGCAATCCTTTTTGATACTCATAGGCTCCGCTATGCTGCGGAAATGCGAGGTGCCCACTTGATTTGATGACACGATGCCAGGGGAGTTGGTGTTTTTGCGTACTTGAATGCAAAAGCCAACCCACCTGACGTGCTGAACGAGGATTTCCGGCATGGGCGGCAATTAATCCATACGTGGCAATTTTTCCCTCGGGAATCGCTTTGATAAGCCGAATAACTTCCTGAGTAAATTCAGTTCCCTCATTCTTATCTACAGTCACTAAGACTCCCTGCTAATTAGGGTGGATAGCTCGCGTAAGGCGATAAAAAATTGAGTATAGTCAACTTCTTGACTACTGAATAGCATTTCTAATAATTGCTCCCAGCGATTTTGTATAAAGGCATGGCCAGACAACCAGAAATCAATTAATTCATCAGCGTCTAGTTTCGGTTGCTCTTCTTTTAAAACGGCAATGGTAATACGACGCTGCAAGTTGTCCAAATCTTCGCGTAAGGAAACACGCGCTAGACTATTCCAATGTCCCTCACGAGAATCGGTTGCAATCTGATCACGGAACCAAACTAAATTAAATTTACTACCTACGGTAAAATACACTTCCGCAGTGCGTCCTAAATCAAAATTATTTTGGGTGGCTACTTCGACTACGTTTAATGCGGTATACATTGCTCGTGTGGCAGCAATTTTCTTCGCAGTTTCTTCTGCAATACCAATGCCGACAAATTGAGCAACCAGTTTATCTAAATAATCTTTAGTAATTCCTGCCATTAACGAGGGGATCATTAGTTCAAGTTTACTAATCGATTGCTTATAGTGCTCAATATTACCCGCCAGATCACCATGCAGCCGTCCATGATGCAAGAACCAACGGGATGATAAATTCATGAGTTGGCGTACATGATGCAGCAATTCATACTGAGTTTGTACGGATACCTTATAGTTCAACGAATCAATTAGCTCATGCAATTCTTCCAGACCATAAGCTTGGGCTGCTAAAGTGTAGGCACGAGCAATATTCGCGATTGACATACCGGTTTCTCTTTGCAAGCGAAACATAAATGTAATTCCAACGGTATTTACAATTTGATTGCTTAATTGAGTAGCAATAATTTCACGTCTTAAGCGATGTTTTTCCATCTGTTTCGCATAAAGCTTAGTGAGCAGTGATGGAAAGCCTGTTTCCATAGTAGCGAGAAAATAAGGATCCTCGGGTAAATCTGATTTTAATAATTCACCGGTGATGTATATTTTGGTATAAGCCATAAGAATCGACAGCTCTGGACGAGTTAGTCCTTGGCCTGATGCTTTGCGCTCTAAGAGTTTTTTATCATCAGGGAGAAACTCAACTGTTCTATCCAGATTTACTAATTTTTCTAGTTCCTTAATATAGGATTGGTATAGACCGCTATATAAAACGGTATTTGCGGCAGAAAAGCCGAGAACCAGGGCTTGATTATAATTATCTTCCAGTACCAATTGGGCAACTTCTTCCGTCATTTGCGCGAGTTCTTGATTGCGTTTTTCTTCAGTAAGATGTCCTTGGTTCATTTCCTTATTTAGCAAGATTTTTATATTCACTTCATGGTCGGAACAGTTTACACCAGCTGAATTATCAATCGAGTCTGTATTTATATGACCGCCATTTAGCGCATACTCCACGCGACCCAGTTGGGTAAATCCAAGATTTCCTCCTTCGCCTACGACTTTACAACGCAATTCACTGCCATTAATACGGCAAAATTCATTGGTTTTATCGCCAACATCCAAATTAGATTCAGTAGCTGCTTTAACATAAGTGCCAATACCTCCATTGAATAATAAATCAACGGGAGCTCTTAAGATGGCTTTAATCAGTTCATTCGGTGGTAATGAGTTTTGGCTGATATCAAGAGCCTGTTTTATTTCTGGTGAAAGCGGAATCGATTTGAGACTACGTCGGTACACACCGCCGCCGGTGGATATGAGTTCTTTGTTATAATCTTCCCAGGAAGAGGTTGGTAGATTGAAGAGTCGTACTCGTTCATCAAATGATTTATGTGCATCGGGATTTGGATCAAGGAATATATGACGATGATCAAAGGCTGCCAGGAGACGAGAGTTTCTGGAATAAGTAAGTCCATTACCAAATACGTCACCACTCATATCGCCAACACCAACTACAGTGAATTCTTGCTCTGCGAAGTTAATATCCAATTCACGAAAATGTCGTTTAATTGATTCCCAGGCTCCACGAGCGGTAATCCCCATTTTCTTATGATCATAACCTGCAGAACCGCCTGAGGCGAAAGCATCCCCCAACCAGAAATTAAATTCTTTAGAAATGCTATTAGCAATGTCGGAAAAGGTCGCGGTTCCCTTATCAGCGGCTACTACCAAATAAGGATCTGCCTCGTCATAACAAACGGTATTAGCAGGTGAGACAACTTTATCTTCAATAAGATTATCGGTTAGATCAAGAAGTCCATTGATAAATAATTTATAACAAGTAACCACTTCCTGTTTGATTTGTTCGCGGTCAGAAATGCTGTCTAATCGTTTTAAAATAAAACCACCTTTAGCTCCAGAAGGCACGATTACTGAGTTTTTTACTTTCTGTGCTTTCATCAGACCCAGAACTTCTGTGCGAAAATCTTCAGGACGCTCTGACCAACGGATTCCCCCACGCGATACTTTGGCGCTACGTAAATGTATACCTTCAAAACGAGGGGAATACACATAAATTTCATACATGGGCTGACCAGGTGGTAAGTCAGGAATTTTGGCTGAATCCAATTTAAAGGATAAATATTCTCTTAAGTGTCCATTGCCCGTTTGGAAATAATTGGTGCGTAGAGTGGCTTTAATTAAAGACCAGAAATAACGAATAATATAATCTTCATCTAAGCTACTAATTTCATCGATCCTGTTTTGAATTTCATGTTCTAACTGTTCCATGGCCTTTTTAGTTGAGGCATTTTGCTCCGGACTAAATTTCAAGGAAAATAGTTGAATGAGCATTTTGGCAATTGAGGCATGCGTATCAATAATCTTTTCAAGATATTGCTGACTGAAGCGAAATCCAACTTGATGCATGTATTTGGCGTAAGCACGAATGATGTTCAGTTCACGCCAAGACAATCCTGCACCCAAGACTAATTTATTAAAGCCGTCATCTTCACAAGCCCCACTGGTAATTTGCAGTAAGGCATCACTAAAAATTTCTTGCAGTTGCTCAATAGCCAAGGCACTACTGTGGGTTGAGGTAACATTAAAGTCACTAATCCAATATTGTTGTTCATTAAGAACAATCTTATAAGGGCGTTCAGTATAGGTACGCAACCCCATGTTTTCTAGCATCGGCAGGATATCTGATAATGGAATAGGACTACCAAAGCGATAAATTTTCACATGCAAGGGATATTCAGAAAGAGTCGATTCATAGAAATTAATAATCGTTGAACGTTGAACAGATAACTGATCAAGCAGGAACAGGTCGCTTGAAGCCTCTTCAACTGTGTGTTGTTCACAATAACTCATCGATAGGGCTTTAACGAATTTTTGGGCGCCAATATGTTTTTCTAGTTGCTGATTTAACTGTTCTTTCCATGAATGGTCCATTTTAGATCCTAAGATGAAAATGTTATTATTTAACTACAGTATAGGTGATGAAAAATTTCCGTCCATTTTTAATGCATGGCTAGTATTGGATTGAGTCTAAATATGAGTGTACAAGAAAGCCCTAGACACTCTCTAGAACTAAACTTACAATGATGAATGCGCCGTTATTTTTAATAAACATCAACAACTTAATTAATGATAAAAAAAACATTATTCTTAATCTCCATACTAATAGGATTATGGGGCTGTGGTAAGGGAGTAAAGCAGCAAGTCGTTGCACCAACGCAATTTCCCTCCAGTACAAAAGCTTATAAACCATTAGATAACTTACCTTGTCTGGCATGGTGGCAACAATTTCATGACGAGGAATTGAATCATTTGATTGAGTCTGGTTTGCGTTACAACATGGACATCCACATTGCTTTAGGGAATTTGCAGCAAGCGCGTGGAGAGTTACTGCAAGTCAAACTGAGCTGGATTCCCACAATTCAATTATTAGCAGGATATTCAACAAATCCTGCGCTGGGGGTTCCTGGTGGCTTTTATGGTATTTGGCCATACTATGTTTTAAACATGATGAAGCTGTATACGCAGGGAAAAGAGGCACGCTATAACGTAGAATTTCATCGTGCGGCAGTTGAGGGCGCTCGCTTGGCAGTTATCGGACAAATAGCGTCTGCCTATTTTACGCTCATGTCCCAACAAGAACAAATCAGACTCTTACACCAGTTAAATAAAGATCTTAAAACGTTAATTACGTTAAGTGAACATGACATTAAAATTGGTTTAGACAATGATATAGCATTAGCACAATTGCAATCTGATGAGCGTTTAATTGCCGCTCAAATTGAGCCTGCCTTACATAACATGGTGTATAGTGAAAATGCATTGCGTTTTTTAATTAATGAAAATCCAGGGCGAATAAAAAATAAAAACAATTTTGCCAAATTGGATTTTTCCCACGTTAAACCTGGTAGCCTTCCAGCTACGGTACTTAACAATCGTCCGGATATGCATATGGCCATCTATGCCTTAAAGGGAGCACGCGCTAGTGAGTGGGTTGCCTGGAGCGATTTCTTTCCTGCATTACAACTGGATGACTTGGTGGGAAGAATACATCTGCCAGGAGGCGTATCGGCCAACGTGACTGATGCTTACGCTGATTGGGATTTAATGCCAAGCTCTTTAGGAAAAGTAGCCAGGAGCAAGGGGGCCCAGCAGGCTAAATTAGCCGAGCTTTATAAAACAGCCAAACGAATTCTACGCGAGGTAGATACCGATTACTCAGCAAATAAACGCATGAATGAGCAATTTAATGCGTACATGCTCGCAGAAAGAGAATACCTACACAAATATAAATTACAACAGGGCTTGTTAAGAACAGGGTTAATTTCGTATAAAGAGTTATTACAAAGCAAAATTTATTTAGATAATCTGGCACTTAGAACAAATCAGGCGAAGTTAGAGTTAGCTATGTCATTGGTGGTTTTATATCAGGATTTAGCTGGAGGCTATGCGATAACTCCAAGTGCAGAAAAGTAAAAATAGTGTAGCCTGATTGCTTGCAACCGGGAGGCATGAGCGCAGCGAATTCCTTAAGTTTGCAGGCAGCAGACTCCAGTGGAAGTGAAAAAAGTTAAAAAGAAAGTAAATTATTTGAGAGGGATATGATTAATTTTACCAAGCTTAGTAGCCAATTTAAACAACGCCTTACGCGGGCGAAGCGCTGGGTTACTTTGCCAAATACTATTATTTTTATTGGCATTTTTACCACATTTGTTTACCTGTTTTCGTTTTTATTTCCCTTTACTGATAATGCCTTTGTGATGAATAACGTGCGCCCAGTCGCAGCCCTCACCAGTGGTTATATCACAGGGCTTTATGTGCAAAATGGTGATGTAGTTCAAAAAGGCCAAAAGCTTTTCACCGTATTTAAAAGACCTTATGCTTATGCACATGACCAATTTATTGCAGATTTAGCAAGTGGCGAGGCCAAATTGTCAGCCTTCAAAGCCACCTATGAACGTGATCTAAGACTTAGTCGCAATGAAGAGCGAAACTACATTAAACTGAAACAAGATGATGAAAAATACCGAAAAGGCTATCGCTTACGCTCGGTTTCCTTAATTACACTACAAAACTCTGAACAAGAAACCATGGCTGCTAAAAACCGCTGGGAAGCGTCATTAAAGCAACTAGACATTGATAAGTATCAAATTCAAGGCCAAGAAAGTGAAATACAATCCATTAGTGCTCGCTTACGAAATGCAAAAGTAAACCTGCACTTGACCGATGTGTATGCTCAAGGTAATGGCGTGGTACAAAATTTATTTTTTACGGTAGGTACCCCAGTAAACATCAATCAACCTTTATTTTCTTTAGTTGATACTGAGAATATTTATATTCAAGCAAACTTTAATGAAACGGATTTAGGTTCTGTACGTAAAGGTTCTAAGGTAGTGGTGTTTCCCAGAATGTATTTAGGACGAAAAGTGTTTCATGGGATCATTGAATCAGATTATTGGTCTGCTAATCGTCAGTTAGTTGATGTACGAACTCAATTGCAAAATGTTACTAATGAAAACCAATGGATTTTACTGCCTCAGCGTTTACCAGTGATTATTCGTATCACCGATCCTGATCCAAAATATCCACTTCGTCTTGGCAGCAGCGCTTATGTTTACATCAGGGTTTAAACAATGGCTTGAGGAGTATGATCCTTATGGTGCACAAAGGGTCATTCTCCCTAAAGCGCTTTTTCTTGCTACAGTAGCGACTTATGTTTATTGGATATTTCAGCCATCTAATTTTCAAAGTTACATCATTCCTTTTTTGGTGATTGCTTTTTATGAAGCTCCAGTATTGGATTCTTATCCTGAAAAAGACCGCTTATTAGTTTTTATCACCATCGCACTCATATTAATTAGTGTGTCTTTTTATCTGGTTTATCCCTTTAAAGGGACTTTTTTCTTTTTCTCTGTATTGGTATTGGCTCTTACCTACTATGCAATACTCAAGTATTTTTATGCACTGAAGAATTTGACCATGCTGCTCTTGGTTAATGGGACAGTGGTTTTGAGTACCCAGCCGTTAGGGAGTATTCAAGTCGCTTATACCTTTGTTTCTTCAACCTTATTGGCGATGCTTACAGCCTTTATTTGTCTTAAAATTTATCCAACTGATTATTTGTGGATTTGGAATAAGGCAGTGCAAAAGTTTATTCATTGTTTGCAAGAGGGGATTGATTACGCCATCAGAAAGGAAAAGAAAAGTTCGGCACAAGAGATACAGCACTTAGGTATGGCCCGAAATTACCGCAAGTTAATCCCGATCAAATACCGAAGGCAGGCTTATCGTATTGCGGTTAATTTGCGTAATATTCAACATTGTTTGGATAATTTGTATTATGAGGACAAGAATGTGGCATTTTGGCATGATATTCAGGCAAATTTTGAATTGCTTCGGTTGAATATGGATACCTATGCTCCTTGCGGCTTGCCACGAATGACTACTGTGGCAGAAACACAGTTACAACATTATATTTGCCGTTGTTTAAAACAAGTTTTTATTCACTGGGATAAATTATGTTATCTACAGCACAAATGAGAAGACGACTTGATTATGCTCGTTTTACTCATTTAGCGGGCATGTTCATGATTGCCATGTTCATTTATTTATTTTCAACTGTTCCACATAAATTTTGGGTTTTGCTCACAGTTTTAGTCGTGAGTGCAGGGATTGAACCTGGGTTAATTGCGAGACGAGCCGTACATCGTATTGGTGGAACCTTTATTGCACTCGCCATTTTACTGCCGTTAATCTATTTAATGCAGTTAAATTACCGATTTATTTCCGTAGTGTTTATTCTGGCCCTTATTGGCTTATCGATTTCCACTTTAAATCCGCGGCGTTACGATATTAGTGTGTTGTTTACGACGATCATGATTTTTTTATTATTAGCTCAAACGTCGGAGAGTAGTTCGCCAGAAGGCCCCTTTGATATGGTAGTTAACCGCGCGATTTGCACCTTAATTGGCATTGCAATTATCTTGGTCGGCGATTATTTTTTATTTCAAGGCTACCATTATTCGCAAAAGCTTTATTTATTTCATCAACGACTGGTTTACAATTTTTTTAGAGACAGCATACAGGAGGTTATTAATACAAAACCAGAAGAGATAAATACCTTTATTTTTGTTGAAAAACTACGGGCTGATGTAATTAAAAATTGCTCCCCGATTGCGATAAGTTCTGAAAATTTATTGCTAGAGAAAAAACTTAGTACACGTACCAAAAAGCAAATAGATGAATTTCAAGATGCGCTCTGGGACATGCGTCGATTAATTTTTGCTTTAACTATCTCAAAATTTGTTTTGCATACTGATGCGACAACGGAGAAGCATTTGCAACGTTTTCAAGAATTGCTGCAGAAAGCCAAAGATAATTTCATATAAAACAATTAGTCGTCATGGAGAATGCTTTTTTGCTGGTTAAAAAATGTACTTATTGTGAACTATAATCATTCTTAGACGGTAATACATTCCACTCCTTAATGGGATATTGTTTTATTAGAGGTTCATTATGCCTAAGCCAATGATAGTTCCTGAATTACTAAGAAATGGTGATAAGGATGCTTTAAATAAGCTATCGGAATCAATTGGTCAAGCCTTTGAAATTGGTCGTAAAAAACGGTTTGGGATAGCACACACTAAAAACATAGCTATATATAATGAGCATGTAAATAGCATTAAAACGAACATTCAGGATTTATTAAATTTGCATGATGCGCTCAAAACTTCGGGGGTAGAGAATCCACAAGAAATTATTGAGCAAAAGGTTAAAGCCATAAAAGAATCGATGCAAATTTTAAATAAGACCACCAAAGATCCGGCAAAAAAGCAATATTTGTTGGAGAAAATGGACCATGTATTGAATGCACTGAATTATGCACAAAGTGAAGTCGTACGCTCCCCATTAAGAGATCAGTATGCGGCAGTGAAGCAGCAAACGGAGTCTGATTATAGAAAAGGAAAAAATGGTTATTATGATACTTATGTGAAAGAACACTGGCCAAGTTATAGCGCAAATTATGGAAAAAAACTTCAAGCGGAGGTTGCCGCAGTACATAAAAAAGAGTTCGATGCTGCGCTCGATAACAAAGTTCAAGAGACTATAACTGCGGGTGGTTTGCGATTAGAACGAGCGTTTGAGGAGAAATATTTAGAGAGCTTTACACGAACTAAAGAATACGAACTTAAAGCACAGGGAAAATCTTTTAAAACGCTAACTGCGGAAGAAGGGAAGGCAATCCAAGAAGAATTTAATGCTAAGTTTAAGGACTGGGTAAAAGACCAAGTGCTTGCGCAAGGTTTTAAGGAAAGTTTTCAAGGAACACCAGTAAAAATCATAGAGCAAAAATTTAAAGCAGATTTTGATAAAACATTCCAAAAGCAATACTTAGATTACTGCGCAGCTCGGATTAAACATCATGGAAATGAAATTAAAGTGAAACTTGATGATCCCCAAGATCCTAAGTTACAAGTGGGACATATAAGAGATGTGGTAAAAGAGATACTTAATGCATGCTCTGGAAAAAGTGGGAAAGACAAGGTAGCGGTGAATACCTGTGAAGGTATTTTTATCCATCTTGATAAACTCGAAGCGAAAATAAACAAATTAACTAAAGAGGGTATGTCACCTGCAGAGGCCTCCGACGCCACATTAGGCATCAATATGATACCCCAAGCATTTGCCATGCTATTGAATAATTGCGAGAGTTCGAAAGCTAAAGAGATAATGGCTCGTGAATTTCCTGCAATTTACCAGCAAATACAAGCAATTAATCTAGACATCCAGAAAGCCAATATGAAATGTGACACGGCTGCTTTAGGACGAATGCAAGGTGAAATGTCTGGAAAAAAACAACTTGAAGAAGACGTTATGTTACGTGATGAATTGGCTGGTAAGCCTATCGTTGTTGATCCTGTCGCAGTATCGAGCGCGAAAGCGGAAAATTTTTCTAAAATGAAAACGCAACTTCAGGCTCAAAAAAATGATTCGGATCCCGATGATAGTGATGAAGAGCGTATTAAAGCTCATTTGTAATGATATTTTAGTAATTTAAGGAGCACTATGTTTACTGATACACAGTTAGGTTTATATGAAACATCAAAAGATTTTATTTTTACTCGATTAATAAATCTAGTGAATCGGTCTCATGAAGGGGGAGCTGCTTCAATTAAAGCATTTTTTTTCCAATTGAAAGTGACTCTGGAATACAATAAAACATATACTAATTATATAGGAGAAATATTATATCCATCCCATGAAAACATAAAACTCTTTTTTTCAGGACTTAATGATTTATTGCATGGCAATGCTCCTGAGTCTAAGTTGGTCACCTCAATTACCGATCCTCGTTTTTTTCCTGCAGAAAATAACAATAATGAGCATAAAAAAGCGCTATTAACAGAATTTTGCAAAAAACTAAAACAAGATATCAGCGAATGGTACGCTGAAGAGATGAAAAAAACAGAATTAAAAGATTCAGACATTACTGATTTGCACTCAAAATACCACCATGAGTTTATCAACTCTTTAGCAAGCACAAGTAGTAAAGCGAGTCTGGCTTGATTTAATGAATTCGCTACACCCATGGTTTCTAATGTAGCCTGGATGCGGTGTATAGCGAAATCCGGTGATCCATGAACGCGGCGAATTCTTCCATTTTTTCAAGAAAGTTAGATTGCTCCGATTACGCCATACCCTCAATTTGGCGAAAAACGTCTTACATCATAGGTCAGTAATTTAAAATAATCGTAAGACATATAAAACTCACCATTATCGCCATAACCGCTTCCCCACGAGTTACGTAATGTTAACAACCCTGTGTGTTTCTTACCGTAATTATCAATTGCAACTGCATTGTCATCATAACCGGTAATAATTAGTCCATGAGAGGCTTGTATATTTGATACGCCGCGTAAGATGTCTGATGTGAGTAACCACGTATCATTTTTTGTTTTATAATTTCCAACAGCACCTACAGTACCAAGGTCAAGGCATGGCAGCATGACTGAAAAAACGGATCTGTCTCCTGCGCGAAGTGCTTCTTTTACTTCATTTAAAGTCCAGGTTGAGCTGAGCCTCCAATAGATATTAGACCAATTCACGAGTTTACCGAAGATTAACTCATTCATGGTGCCGTATTGCTGAGGCTCTATAAAAGACTCAGGTGTTTCATCCGAATAAGTAGGGTATTCAGTCAGACCACCGCAGCCGTGCTTTTTTTGGTTCTCTTTATTAACAATTCCGTATTGTTCAATCTGCTTTATTACGTCAATAGGAAAATTGCCATTCCAACCACTCCATACAAACCATCCATGTTGTTCCAGGTAATTGCCTAGTTGTAAAAGACATAGTTGGCTAATGTAATCTCCGCGGCCAATTACTGCATCAAGTGCTCCTGTCATGGCAAAGGTGATGCATGTTCCATGTGTGCCTTGGTCCAGAACAGGAACATTATTCATGGCTAATTGCACCACCGTCGGAGTTTCTGCGTCGAGCAACGAATGTAGGGACTGGGGATGATCTGTGGTGATTTCTTTAACACGCTTCTCCAGTAGTTTTTTAGCTTCATCGGAGAGCTCGATTTTAAGTAATTGAATGACTTTTGGTTTATTAGGTTTACTGTAGTTTAACGAGGAATTTGTAGTTGTTTGTATTGAATGACTCATAGCGCCAACAACATGAACATCTCCAGAAATGGCGGCTTTACTGATCAATAAAGTTAAAATAGCCACGTGCACTAAGAGTGTTGTAATCCTCGTTAATTTCATAATAATCGACACTTTGAAACATTGTTAGACGCATATTATTTTCTTTTATCAATTAATTTGCAAGTGAGGATAGTTTTCGTCTATATATCCCTTTACCATCCAATAGAACAAGTGATCCTTCTCCGAAAAACCGTACACCAACATTATACAACTAATCCAAAGTCATTAGGTGTCTGAAATCCTAAAGTTGAATGGATGCGTTGATGTAAAACACTTCAATGTAATCGAATAGAGCTAATTGTGCGTCTTTCCTTGTTTTATATTTGACTCCATAAACCATTTCGTCATGGCTTGGTATGTTGCAATGACGAAATTTGATAGCGTCTTATGATGCCACTGCTATCCAAGTATAAATAATAATGTACAGTACATAAATTGTTAGACTAATAACTCCGATTGTTAAAGAAACGGAGGCTCGTTTTTTTTCATCCTGATATTTAAGTTCGAGACCAATAGAAGCAAGAATAGAAATGATAATTACCAAAAACGTTATCATTTGGATAGCATCTGCAAGACCGTAACTGGTACTTGGTGGTAATCTTGGGTCAATTATGTATTTATTTCCGATAAAGGCAACAACTGAGCCTATGAATACGGTTGCACGAGCGGCAAAGGGTAATGAGCTCATCATATATAGCAAATGCGCTAAAATTCCGGCCATAAAGAAACCAATAAAATAACTTATATACAGTTTCCATCCATTACGCTTCACTTCAATAATAAAGCTAAGCCTGGCATAGGAACTGCTATCAATAGAATCATTACCGAAGTTGGTTGCGTAATGATTAATGGATTTTGTGAGCGTCATGCCGATGATATTCCAGCCTGGCATAGTAAATTCTGAATGGAGCTTGGATTCTTTGGCATCAGGCTCAGAAACAACCTTATTAATATCTGAAAAATCTTCCATTTTGATTGTTAAAAATTGTCGGCCAAACGGAAAATATTTACTCTCCCACGGTTGGTGCATTTTGGCATAGTAATGCACGGACTTGTAATACTCATTACCTACTTTACCTGTTGCTCCCGCTTTATAGGTGTAATCACGAGCATTTACAATTTCAATACTTTTGGTCGGATTATAATTTTTATCTGTAGTTCGCCACCAGGCATAATAACTAATGCTGAATGTGCCATTTGCTGGGTCAACATCATATATGCTAACAGGATAAACCCCAAAGGTAACAATATCAGGACTTGCAGCCCATGCAGGAAAAATAAACCATGAAATCAATGCGATAAGAAAAACTTTTTTCATCTCTGAAATCCTTTTGAGACTAACTCCATTTTATTGTGAGCGGTTGGTTATAAAGCCCATAAATTAAATACTATCACATAACCGAGGTATGTCTAATTTAAGCACTCATTTGTTATAAGTTTGCTGATCTAAAGTTGAAACGTGTATTCCTACTCTTGAGTTCTGGGGTTTTTATATTAGACTTTGGTTATGTGTCGTTATTTTAGGCGCATTGTTTTTTGTTGGGATTTACTTAGCCCTTAATGGTATTTGTAGCTTCTGCACAGTGCATTGAGGAAATTAATAACGAACATGGAGTGTTTTTATGAAAACAATTAGCAAAGAAGATCTGAGTAAAATAACTCCAGACCAAGCTATTGATTTACTTAAAAAGGGAAATGAGCGGTTTATGAGTAATTTGCGATATAATCGCAATCTTCTACAGCAAGTCAATGAAACCGCTGAAGAGCAATTTCCTTTTGCCTCAATTTTAAGCTGTATTGATTCCCGAACACCTGCCGAATTCATCTTTGACCAAGGTCTTGGTGATATTTTTAGTATTCGCATTGCAGGCAATATTGTGAATGACGATATTATTGGAAGCCTGGAGTTTGCATGCAAAATTGCTGGATCTAAATTAATTGTGGTACTCGGCCATACCAATTGTGGTGCAATAAAAGGGGCTTGTGATGAGGCTCAATTAGGATATTTAACACAGCTCCTAGATAAAATTACTCCCGCAATCGAGCAAGAAACTTCATTTAAAGAAAATCGATGTGGCGCTAATTCCGCATACGTTACGAAAGTGACTAAAATTAATGTAGATAACAGTATAAAAATGATCTTGGAGAAAAGCAGTATCCTTCGAGAGTTAATCAGCAAAAAAAGAATTAAAATCGTCGGTGGTCTATATGATATTGCTTCAGGCCAAGTTACGTTTTTTGATGAGTAAAATATCCAATGCTTTCAATTTAAAAAGCGCTAGTTTTAATACAGTGCTGCCCTAAATAATTCTCTCATCTCCATAAAAACCTCGATTTGCCGCGGCTTGTCCACGGCATCGAGAGTTCTCATTAAACTCTCTGTTCTAGAGCTGAAATATTCAAAGGTGGGAGCTTATCATTTGCACATCGCTACATCGTTGTAAGGTATTTTTAGGGGATTTTAAAGTTTTTTTTTGAAAAAAATAACCCAATATGATCAATAACTGGGGTATTGTTTGTTACATTCAAATATCATTGTGTTTTGCATTGTTCTGAATACCGCGCAAAAAGCGCGGTACGTAGGATTGGTGATTGATGTATCATCTGTGAGGTAGTAATTAAGATTTCGGAACAGAACGTCCTTCTTCAAAGAAGGTTACTTGGCCTGTTTTAATATCATGCATCCCCGCGACAATTCCTACTTTGTTATTTTCCACTAAGGCCTTGAGAATAGGGCTTCGTTCTTGGATCTCTTTTACCATATTTAATGCATTCGTTTTTGCAATCGCATCAACTAATTTATAATCCGAACAATTCTTGCTGTCCTCGGCTTTCATACTCATTTGAACTGCTGGTTGAATTTTGTCTAGAACATCAGTTAAATGTCCCAGTTTTACTCCATTACATGCACCAGCAACTGCACCACAAGACGTATGAGCCAATACGACAATTAGACGTGCGCCCGCAGCTTTAGTTGCAAACTCCATACTCCCTAAAATATCGTCATTGACTATATTTCCTGCTACACGCAAGGTAAATAAATCTGCCAAACCTTGATCAAAAAGAAACTCTGGAACACTACGTGAATCCATGCAATTTAACACCACAGCAAAAGGATATTGACCATAAGAGGATTGATATGCTTGTTTTAAATAGTCTCTGGCAACAAGCTTATTATTTAAGAAACGTTGATTACCTTCTTTTAAACGAAGCAATGCTTGTTTAGGTGACATATCTTGCTGTTTCGCTTGGGTCATAGTCTTCCCAAGAAGTGGTATCTCCACCTCAGCATTTGCAAAACCATTAAGAGAATAGATAACGCCACAAGCTAAAAAAATTGATTTTAATAAATGTTTCACCAAAAGCTCCTTCTTTTTTGTTATTATTTTTTTATTCATCATAGGCATATGTAGGCTGGGCTGTAAAGCCCTGCATTAGCACTTAATTCTAATTCTTCTTTGCATTGAAATTAATGGGGGCTAGAAAGTATAAGAGATAAATCGAACTTATTTTGAAAAAAATTACGAGGAAATAAAAAATATGAAAAACAAGATATGGTACCTAGGGTGGGACTCGAACCCACACGGTGTCACCACCACCGGATTTTGAATCCGGCGCGTCTACCAATTCCGCCACCCAGGCACTGT
This sequence comes from Legionella lytica, assembly GCF_023921225.1. Classification (NCBI taxonomy): domain Bacteria; kingdom Pseudomonadati; phylum Pseudomonadota; class Gammaproteobacteria; order Legionellales; family Legionellaceae; genus Legionella; species Legionella lytica. The sequence goes on along the minus strand of NZ_CP071527.1, from coordinate 2,546,455 downwards.
GGCGGTCATTATAACAAAGAAATAGATTCTCACAATGGGTTTTAGTATATAATTCTAAAAAATATTAGATAAATTAAGGCATAGGATGAAAAGCAATTATTTAGTTGCGGGGCTAGCACTTATTCTGTGGAGCTCTATTGGGGGCGCGATGACTTGCCCTGATCCGGAAACAAGTTCGTTGCAGTGGGGAGAGCCGCCCGCTCCTTGGGTTGTTAATCCTTATTCGCAGCATCCACCCCAAGGAGAAGAGGGGACTCGTTTTGTGCGGGCGAATATTTTAGTGGCTCAGTATGGTCAAGGTGTCGTTTGTACCTATAGAAACTCTCTTGGTGACTATTCAATTTGGTTGCAGGCGCTTACCAAGATTCCCGCTTGGGGGGATTATAGTTGGATTAGAACTTTAGGTGGATATGTCTGTACGCAAGGCGTTGATGAATGTCATTTTTATATTGCGGAGTTTTAAAGGCATACATTAAAATAAGCAATTAGGTTTATTTTTGATCATATTTCTCATATAATGGTCCCAACTAAAATTTTTTTAGAGCGACTATAAAAAGTTCTAAAAGGCTATTTGGGAGTTTTGTTTATGCTGTCTACCCCTGATGAAACGCGTTTATTGATTCAACGCACTAATCAGTTAGCCGCAGGCAAAGATGAACAACTTGCCAATTCAGGGATGGAGCAATTTTTAACTACAGCAGAGATTGATGCTCTGGGGCCGCTTTTATATCCTTGTTCCGGTTCAGATGTAGTACATCCAATATTACTTTTTCCCAAAGTTAATGAATTTATTTTAATTGATGAACACCCTTTATTTTCTGCAAATGAAGAACAAAATTTCACCGACTTATCGCAGTTAGAAAAAATCCCCAACTTGTCCCAAGGAATGGGCTTTTGGGGATATGGCTATGATTATACCGATATATTACAAACCTTTAATCGCCTAGATGTATCTTTTAATTCTGATCGCTTTCAAAACAGGATAGGGGCTTTATTATTAGTTCGTCTAAGAACCTTGTGTGGTATGGAATTGTTGCAAATTTGCAAACTGGATGATGGCGTTTATAAAATTGTCGGACTTTGTGAGGGAATGCTCAAAACGATCTATTATGTGCAACATCAGCTGGGCCACGAATCTAATGCTTATCAATGGTTGTTAGCACAAAACATTCAATTTCAAACTGTGTTCATTAAAGCTTTTTCAGTTTCTATTAATGATCAGGTGATCCAACCCCGTATTTTTCAACAAATTAAAGCACTTTATCCGCATAACCTATCGCAATTAGCGGTTGTGACAGAGGCTGATGGTGTTTATGGATTTAATCGCACCTTGCCTCATTTACTTAATTCAGACCATCCCTATTTTAGTGCGCAAACTAATTTTGCCTATGGCTACTCAAATAAATTAGTAATTACCAATGGTTTGGGACTTTATTTGGATTATCCAGAGCATTTACTGGTCGCGCAACAACTGCAAAATGAATATATCGCGGAACAACAGAATGCGCAGCTTATTGAAAAACAACGAGTTGAAACAGAGTTACAGCATTTTTTACAGTTGGATAAGTATAAAAGGTTTGATTGGTTGATGCTGGAAGATATGCTGCGGCCTGTTGATAGTACCCTGAAGGTTAATCTCCTTGATAGTAAAATGCTTCGCTCTCAATTGACGGATAAGGCGATTGCGGAGGTCTTGGAGGTTGCCAGGGAAAAGTGTTTACATGCATTGCAATTGACTTTAGGGTCTGCGAATACAAGCTTGAAATCTCAAGAGTTAGTTACTCGTTTTATTAAACGGCTTGATGCGCCAGAAGGAGAGGGAGTTCGCTCTTTATTTATTAAGGCATCTATGGATGAGGTTAATTTTAAGAGTTCCTTTGCGATCGCTGCTGCAGAGGCACTAAAGGTGCATGGAAAAAATTTAGTGGAAATTAGTGTGCAGGTAAACGATCGAGCTGCTTTGGCTTTTGTTGATACCTTCCAGTTTTTGCAACAGGAAGGGAAATTGGCAAACAGCATAATTGAGCCAATTGTCAGTTGGCGAGAAGAGACACATCAAGCTGTTGCCGCTTTTCTCCTCCAAAACATACACCAAGATTTGCTGTGGCCTGTTTCATTTTGAAGTGTAATGACTGTTTAATTACCAATTGGGTTAGATATGCAGTAAACGCCTATTACCCTTATGGCCACACTCCCCAACCAGACCTTTCCTTATGTGAAAAAATACTTAATTGCTTGGGGCACGTTGCAGCAGGACGATGCTATTTACGGGTTTGTCCTGGCGAATAGGCTCGAATTACTTCATTATTTTCTTCTACCTCGTCTATTTTTTTATGTGGATAAAAAGCATGCCGATTCATGGTAGGAGAATAGGGAGATCTTTGCCGCAGCAAATGGGTAACTGAAGTGAGTGTTTCCAGATTTTTGCGGACTTTAGGAGATGTGGGAGGGGATGGTTGTGTAGATAACCAGCCATTTGATGAATTATAAAGTGGTTGGTTGCTGAGTTTACTTTTAATGATTACTATGCAATCTGCATAGGTTTCGTTATGAGTTTTGGCATAGTGCGTACTGTGAATTTTTGCCGCTCTGTGGGCAATATCATCATTATAGGATTCAAGACATACACTGAGTGGCACTTTAGCAAAATTCGGATGGCCTTTAAATAATTTTTGTAAACTGCCATCCATAAGAAATGCTGGATAGTGTTTTTGCCCTCCAAATCCTAGGTTGACATCACCGCTGTAATGAACTTCTGTGATCTGGGGGTAAAGAGCGACAATGCTGCTTTGGATCATGGTTAATTCATTGAGTATGGTGTCTTTAATTTCATTTTCATTGGTAGGCAAATTGCCTATTTTCTTGGTTTCAGAAATGTTTTGTTTTTTCGTCAATATTTTAAAGGCAACCCGTGCTGCAAAATTGTCATGATAGCAACTGATAAGCAGCTGGTTGTTCGTATTGACCCCATAATAGATAAAAAAGTTAGACATAGTTAAAAAAATAATTTATTCAGTAATTTATGGTACAGATTGTAATATAAAAGAGGAGAGGTACCAACACCTTAGGTACTCGTGTATGTAATGACGCATAGTAGCCTGGTTGTTTGCAACCGGATTTTTCTTAAACCGTATTATGATAAAGCTTAATTTTATCCCTTCTAGGGTATATATTTATAATTATCCGATGTAAGGTATAAATTAATCCTTTATCCTTACCACATATGGAGCAAACCTATACTGGTGATGTGGAGCATTGGCATACGATACAACGTAGACATTTTTTAGATACAGCGAAAGCTGTAAACTATTCTCAAGAAAAGGCGGAGTCGATATTTTAATATGGGGGTAGCCCGTATTAGACAAAGTCGTAATACGGGTAGGGTAATGGATTAGATTCTATCTTCGGTAATGTCGATCATCATTTGTAATGATTTTTTTGCATTATCGATAACCCATTGTTGATCATTTAGGGGCAGGCGGTTACGGGTGCCAGTAAATTCATTTACTACATCTCCTGCGTTTACCTCATTGTACGACATAGTTTTTCCTTGTCTTAGCAAATCGACTAAGGCAACTAAATGCGGTGGGTCATTGCGGGACATGGTCGCACAGCCGCAACCAATTCCTTTTTCATCATCGGCTTTTGGTGCTTCGGCTAAATTGACCACTTCAATCCCCAAGCCTTTACAATGTTGTTTTAGATTTTCCACCATGTGGTTTTCAGTACCAATAGCATAGCGTTTGGTGTTGGCACGATCATTTACTACATAGTCCCAAATAAATGCAGTGGAACCTGAGTGTTGGGCTACGCGAATTACGGAGTTGCGGCACTCGGGATGTACAATGGTGGTGTAGGATTTGCTGTGCCAATACTCACACATTTCTGGTTGGTAGTGAGTATGTACAGCACATTGGCTAGCAAACAGAATTAATTCTGAATCATCAAATTGCTTTAAGGTTTTATTGTCTTGCGCGGCCAATGAATACTGTGCTCCTGCCGTGCCACCAGGCCAGTAGGCTAGGTTTTTGATACCAAGCCAATAGGCAACGTTTTCACCCATGTGCTGATCGGGAATAAAGAGTATTTTCTTATTTTGCTTTTGTGCCCATTGGAATATTTTTTTCACGTTGGAGCTAGTACATACTGCCCCACCTTGAGCCCCGGTCATTGCTTTAACACGTCCGGACGTATTCATGTAGCAAACAGGCAAAATATTTTCTGCACCATAGCGTTCATTTAAATCAAGAAATGCGGGTTCAACCATAAAATCTTTGGCGAGCATTTCCATGGTGCAGCCTGATTTTGGATTGGTAATATAAACCTGTTGGTGGTTGTTGGCGAGAATACTGATTGATTCCGCCATGAAGTGTACGGCTGATTCAATGATCACCGATTTTTCTGGGCGTTCGGCAGCCATTAAGGCGAGTTGATACGAATCGCCGATAACTCCGCCAAATTGTTCTACTAAGCGAACAATATCACCACCCATGTAATAGTGCGCGAGTAATAGCAATTTATCACCAAAATGATCTTGGGCTTTTTTCATGTAGGGAGTCATCCACTCCAGTACCGTGGTTAGTTTACGGTCAGGAAGTGCCTGATATTCTTCAGCATAGGGAATAAATTCTTCCTGGTACCAATCTATAGGGTAATCACTTTGGCAAATACTCATGTCATTGCTGATACGCATTAAGGTGGTTTCAGGAGTATAAACAGTTGAATTCTTAAACATCTTTATTTTGCCTCTATCGATTCTTTCTATTATTCCGCAATATCCATCAATCCCATTTTAGCAATGCTTTCTTGTGCCTGAGTTTTTTTATCTGGATAATCTTCTCGGTAATGGCCGCCACGTGACTCTCGGCGGGATAAGGCTGCGCGAACAATTAATTCGGCATTGAGAATAATATTTCTTAGTTCAATAAAATCTCGGGTAATGCAATGCTTCCAGTAATATTCTTCGATTACTTTCTTACGATCCTTTATTAATTGTAGTACATCTTGCAGCCCTGCTTCAGTACGTACTATGCCAGCATAGGAGGTCATTTCGCCACGTAAACCGCGCCATTGAGCGTTGATTTGACTCGCGCGTCGGGTATTAACTTCACCAGGCGAGCTCCAATTTGGGATGTGGGCAGTATATTTCCATGGAGAGGAAATATCTTTTAGTGTGCACCGGGCAGCATTAGAGCCCATAACCAAGGCTTCTAATAAGGAATTACTTGCTAAGCGATTGGCTCCATGCAAGCCGGTAAAGGCTACTTCACCAATAGCATATAATCGTTTTAAATCAGTTCGTCCATCAATATCTGTAAGTACACCACCACATTGATAATGTGCTGCAGGTACCACGGGGATCATGTCCTGACTCATATCAATGCCAATAGACTTTAGTGTGGTATAAATCTGGGGAAAACGTTTTTCCAGGAAACTTTTCGGTTGATGAGTAATATCCAAATAAACATAACCGCTTTGGCTGCGTTCAATTTCACTAAAAATAGCCCGAGCTACTACATCACGAGTAGCTAGCTCCATTTGCTGTGGTGCATAGTCTTGCATAAAGCGCGCACCAGTTTCAGCATTTTTAAGAATAGCTCCTTCGCCACGCACCGCTTCAGAAATCAAAAAGTTATTCAATGAGTGGTGGTGTAAAAGGGTAGGGTGGAATTGATAAAACTCCATATTCCCAACCCGAGCTCCGGCGCGATATGCCATGGCCACACCATCACCGGTTGCGACCATGGGGTTCGTTGTGTATCGATAGGTTTTACCCGCACCACCAGTAGCTAAGATGACGCTATTAGCTAAAAAGGTATGAATAAGATTATTGTTACAATCTAAAATGTACGCGCCAAGCACTTCACCCTGAGTATCCGTCCGGTGCGGATGATACTGAGTAATTAGGTTTACTGCGACATGATACTCAAAGAAGTGAATTTGTTCATGTTGACGTGTTAATTGATTCATCGTTTGGGTAATTGATAAACCCGTTTGATCACCGCAATTGAATATACGTCGATGAGAATGTCCGCCTTCTTGAGCAAGGTTAAACTCGCCATTCGCATCTTTTTTAAAATGCACAGAGTATTGATTCAATTGTTTAATTGTTTCCGGTCCCTGGCGAATAATAAACTCTACTGCTGGTGGGTAACATAAACCATCACCAGCCATTAAGGTATCCTCAACATGAGACTCTAACGAGTCTTCTGCTGAAAAAGCTGCGGCAATTCCTCCCTGCGCATAGCGGCTGTTACATTCTGTTGCTTCTGCTTTACTAATCAGCGCAATCTTTACACGTGGTTGCATGCTGAGTAATTGCAGGCAGTATTGTAACCCCGCTAATCCTGTACCGATAACAAGAACATCGAATTCAAACGTTTGCCCTTGTTGCGATAAAGTTCCTGTCATGAAAAGGCCTTAACAAGTTGTGCTGCCAAACCAGTATAATTTTCAGGTGTTAGCTTCGCCAGTTGCTCTTTAGCTGTTTCGGGTATTGATAAGGTTTGAATAAATTGCTGCAAACTGTCTCCATCAATTCCCTGGCCGCGAGTTAATGCTTTTAATTGCTCGTAGGCATCTGGAACATTATAGCGGCGCATCATGGTTTGAATCGCTTCTGCCAAGACTTCCCAGTTTGTTTTTAAGTCATCCTGCAGTGCGCGTTTATTAATTTGTAGCTTATCGTTACCTTTAACGACCGAAAGGTAGGCAATTAAACTGTAAGAAAATGCCGTACCAATATTACGTAGAACAGTAGAGTCCGACAAATCACGCTGTAATCTGGATTGGGTTAGCTTGTTCGCAAAGTGCATGAATAACGCATTCCCCAAACCTAAGTTTCCTTCAGCATTTTCAAAGTCAATTGGATTCACCTTATGAGGCATGGTTGACGAGCCAACTTCTTCAGCTACAGTTTTTTGTTTAAAGTACCCCAGGGAAATATAACTCCATATGTCTTGGGTGTAATCTAAGAGGATGTTATTAATGCGCACCATAATTTGTGATACCTCAGCTAAACCATCATGGGGTTCAATCTGGGTGGTATAGGCATTGAAAGATAGGCCTAATGAGGTCACAAAATTAGAGCAATGTTTGCGCCAATCTACTTCTGGATAGGCAACGATATGTGCATTATAGTTACCCACCGCACCATTGAATTTTGCAGGGATTAACACTTCAGCTAATTGTTGCTGTGGTCTTTTCAGACGAGCTACAAAATTCACTAACTCTTTACCCATTGTTGTTGGTGTTGCGGGTTGGCCATGTGTTCTTGCCAACATGGGAATGTCGCCATGTTGTTTGCCCAGTAACGTAATGCCCCCCATTATTTCTGCCAGGGTAGGTTGGATCACTTGCGCGATTGCCTGTTTTACCATTAAGGCATAAGCCAAGTTGTTGATGTCTTCGGAGGTGCTGGCAAAATGGATAAACGCCGTTACGTTTTTCAAATGCTCATTACTCAGGAATTTCTCTTTGAGGTAATATTCAACAGCCTTCACATCATGGTTTGTTTGACGTTCAAAGTCTTTGACTTTTTGTGCTTCGGCTTCATCAAAATTAGCAATGATTTGATTGAGGTAATCCTTAGTTTCTGGATGCAACCTGGGTACTTCAGGAATCGAGTCATTGGCTGCTAAAGATTCAAACCAGCGAATTTCAACCATTAATCGATAATAGATTAAGGCAAACTCGCTAAAATAGGGACTCAAAGCCCGGGTTTTGTTGAGGTAGCGGCCGTCTATAGGGGAGATGGCGTTTAAAGGAGTTAGAGTCATAAGTAGCTTGCCCCTGATAAGAAAGCACATATGATATTAGATGCGAGGCAAGATGTGAATTCTAGAGGCTCAAATTATCTATAATAAAATGTTTTCGTGTTTAAAAATTGCACATAAAGATTATTTATATATACTTAGATCATATTTTCTTTTTCCGTGGGTGTTTAAATAGTCTTTTTTAGACGGAAATCTTGGGGAGAATATGCCATTTTTCTTACTTGTATGATTATAATGTCGGCAATTTTAACTTAGATTTATCTCATTGTTATGAAAACCATTATTGAATCTTATCAAGAAGGCCTATTTCATCGGAAATATTGGCTGCAGAACATAATTTCAGGCTTGATCGTTGGTGTCGTGGCCTTACCACTAGCGATGGCATTCGCAATTGCATCTGGCGCGAAACCAGAGCAAGGTTTGTATACCGCAATTGTTGCGGGATTGATCGTTACAATTATGGGCGGTAGTCGTTTGCAGATTGCAGGGCCTACAGGAGCCTTTATTGTAGTGCTCTCAGGAATTACTGCAAAATATGGAATTTCTGGTTTACAGATTTCCACGTTAATGGCTGGTTTTATTTTGCTATTTTTTGGCCTTGCTCGTTTAGGGGGTATTATCAAGTTTATACCCCACCCGGTAATTGTTGGTTTTACCGCAGGTATTGCCGTGGTGATTTGGGTCGGCCAGTGGCATTACTTTTTTGGTTTTCCTTCGGGAGGAAGCGGGCATTTCCATGAAAAATTGTGGCACCTGCTGCATTCATTCCCGCAACTGCATCTCACCACAACCGCTTTAGGATTTCTTGCTTTATTTATCGTTATTTTTTCCAATAAAATTCCAGGCTTAAAGCGAATTCCAGGGCCTTTAATCGCTCTTTTAGTGGTTACAGCCTTGCAGTCAATCTTTCATTTTCAGGGGGTAGCAACCATTGGTTCCATGTTTGGTGGAATTCCTCAAGGCTTACCTAGTTTTGAAATCCCTGAGATTACTGCTAACCGAGTTATTGAGTTGATTGGCCCTGCATTTACTATTGCTATGCTAGGAGCTATTGAGTCTTTGTTATCAGCTGTCGTTGCTGATGGTATGGCCGGAACAAAACATAATTCAAACCGCGAATTGGTTGGGCAAGGAATCGCAAATATTTTTGCTCCATTATTTGGTGGTTTTGCTGCAACCGGAGCCATTGCCCGTACAGCAACGAACATTCGTAATGGTGCGAATAGCCCCTTAGCAGGAATTATTCATGCCTTGACCTTAGTTTTAATTGTACTCTTCTTAGCCCCCCTGGCGGTGAATATTCCCCTTGCAGCGCTCGCAGCGGTATTATTTGTAGTGGCATGGAATATGAGTGAAGTGAAGCATTTTATTAAAATAGTTCAGCGTTCTCCACGTGCGGATGTCGTTATTTTATTGGTGACTTTTGTCCTTACTGTATTCGTGGATTTAGTGGTTGCTGTCAATATAGGGGTGATTATCGCCATATTACACTTTATTCGACGCATGGCTTCTAGTGTGGAAGTGCAGCAAATGACCGATAATGACTTAGCCACCGAACTAGCAAAGCGGAATATCGAAAACTTGCCTCAAGGTGTATTGGTTTATGCTGTAGATGGGCCATTTTTCTTTGCCGCCGCAGAAGAGTTTCAACACTCCTTGGCGGTGACTCATACTGATCCTAAAGTTTTAATCATTCGCCTGCGTTGGGTTCCTTTCATGGATAGTACTGGATTGCAGACTTTAGAAGAAATTATTAAAGATTTACATCAACGCAAAGTACAAGTGATTTTAAGCGGTGCCAATTATCGAGTTGAAGTAAAATTACGCAGGGGCGGGATCATTAATTTAATTGGCGAAACTAATTTTTATCGGGAATTTTCTGATGCGATTACGGCCTGTAGTAAGTTAGAGCACTAACGGTAATGCTCTGAAACTGATGGCAATTAGGCTTTACTTAATTGCCTAAAAGTTCTCATTCCAATAGCATCGTAATTTCAGTAGAATGATTTTCACTTTATGGATATGGGGTAGTTATGGCAGTCAAAACACATATTATCGATTTAGCCCAACTTGGTATGCGTGATTTAGAGCAGGTTGGTGGTAAAAATGCGTCACTTGGTGAAATGATTAGCCACTTGTCCTCAGTGGGCGTTGCGGTTCCGGGTGGCTTTGCAACTACAGCGGATTCATTTAAAGAGTTTTTATCCCAAGATGGTCTAGATAAGAAAATTTATGAAAAATTATCCACGCTGAATACTGATGACGTTCTTCAACTGACTACTGTCGGTCGAGAAATTAGAGATATGGTGATTAAGGCGCCATTTACCCCCGAGTTTGAAAAGGAAGTGCATACTGCTTATCAAAAGATGTCTCAAGCGATTGGTCATGATGATTTTAGTGTAGCCGTTCGCTCTTCAGCTACAGCAGAGGATTTACCCGATGCGTCATTTGCTGGTCAGCAAGAAACTTTTTTAAACGTTAAAGGCATTGATGCTATTTTAGAATCTATTAAGCTTGTTTTTGCTTCCTTGTTTAACGATAGAGCTATAGCTTATCGTACCCACCACAAATTTGAACACCATGATGTGGCCTTATCTGCAGGTATTCAGCAAATGGTGCGCAGCGACTTAGCGGTAAGTGGTGTAATGTTTACCATGGATACAGAATCAGGTTTTGATCAGGTCGTATTCATCACCTCATCTTATGGTCTAGGTGAAATGGTTGTGCAGGGCGCAGTAAATCCAGATGAGTTTTATGTTCACAAACCCGGTTTACAAGCAGGTAAACCCGCAATCATTCGTAGAAACCTCGGCAGTAAAGCATTGAAAATGGTTTACTGTGATGAGCCAAGTCAAAATCGTCGCGTTAAAACAGTTGATGTGGATGCGGCAGAACGCCTGTTATTCTCTTTAACGTCTGCAGAAATAGAAAGTTTGGCACGTCAGGCCATGATTATTGAGAAACATTACGGCCGTCCCATGGATATTGAGTGGGCAAAAGATGGAACCAATGGCAAGCTCTATATTTTACAAGCACGTCCAGAAACAGTAAAAAGTCGTGACAATAAACAGATACTCGAACGTTACACACTGCAACAGCAGGGTGAGATATTAGCGGAGGGGCGTAGTATCGGACAGCGTATAGGCCAAGGTAAGGCGCGGATTATTCGCGATGTCAGCGAAATGAATCGTGTACAACCAGGTGACGTACTTGTTTCTGATATGACCGACCCTGATTGGGAACCCGTAATGAAACGAGCTTCAGCGATTGTTACTAATCGTGGAGGCAGAACTTGCCATGCCGCAATTATTGCACGCGAGTTAGGTATTCCTGCCGTTGTAGGTTGTGGTGATGCGACTAAAACAATTCGTGATGGTGATGAAGTCACTGTAAGTTGTGCTGAAGGTGATACTGGTTTTGTTTATGAAGGCATACTGCCATTTGAGCAAATACAGCTTGATGTAGAGACGATGCCTGAATTACCCATGAAAGTGATGTTAAACGTAGGTAATCCTGAGCGTGCATTTACCTTCCAATCGATTCCTAATTCAGGAGTAGGTTTGGCGCGTTTAGAGTTCTTGATTTCCAATACGATTGGTATTCACCCACGTGCTTTACTTGACTTTGATAGTTTGCAAGATAAAGAGTTGAAGCAGTTTATTAGAGAAAAAACAGCAGCTTATGAATCTCCGGTTGAGTATTATATTGAGCGTTTAAAAGAGGGGATTGCCACCATTGCATCTGCTTTTTATCCCAAACCTGTAATTGTTCGTTTGTCTGATTTTAAATCCAATGAATATGCAAATCTTACTGGTGGCTCATTGTATGAACCGCATGAAGAAAATCCAATGCTTGGTTTTAGAGGTGCATCACGTTATGTTTCTCCAGAGTTTGCAGATTGTTTTGCTTTAGAATGTAAAGCTGTGCGTCGTGTACGTGAGGAAATGGGACTTATTAACGTTGAAGTGATGATTCCCTTTGTGCGCACTGTGTCTGAAGCCGCTAATGTTATTGACGTATTGAAACAAAACGGTTTAGAGCGAGGCAAACATGGCTTAAGAGTGATCATGATGTGCGAGCTTCCTTCCAATGCCTTGTTAGCCAAAGAGTTTTTAGAGTATTTTGATGGTTTTTCAATAGGTTCTAATGATTTGACGCAGTTAACTTTGGGCCTAGACCGCGACTCAGGATTGATTGCATCTCAGTTTGATGAGCGTAATGATGCAGTAAAAGCCTTATTGCATATGGCCATTTCAACTTGTAAAGCAGCAGGTAAGTATATTGGAATCTGTGGTCAAGGCCCTTCCGATCATCAGGATTTTGCTCAATGGCTAATGAATGAGGGGATTGAAAGCGTTTCATTAAATCCTGATTCGGTATTGGAAACTTGCTTGTTTTTGGCCAAGCAGAAATAGATATCGGAGAATGGGCAAGGCTTTTTTCCTATACCGCGGTCAAGCCCTGAGGGCCCGGCTATTAGTTAAGGATTTTAGTTGTAGGGCCTATGGGCCAACAAGGACATCAAGCCGTTCCAGAACTCTATGTTGGGCCATGGGCCCAGCCTACAAGGCATTGCCCGATTTCCTTAACTAATTGGCAGTGCCCCTTCAGGGGCAAGCCGCAGTAATTCGGCATTCCAATGGGGGGATTAACCCTCTCGCTTGACGAATCCAAATTCAAGCCGCAACATAGACAACATCAACGAACACCATGCCTATATTTATCAGAGAGGTTTAGTTTTATGCAGCATCGTAAATGGTGGTTATTTTTAGCCGGATTAAGTCCTATGGTGGCATTTGCATCTCCAGCAGCAGAAGAAGCTGATCCCATCACTTTTGTATTACTTGGCGTCACCACCATATTTTTCTTTGCCATTCTTGGACGCTATATTGCCAGACGCTTAAATCAGCCCAGCGTACTGGGTGAGTTGCTCATGGGAGTCTTGATTGGCAATCTGTTTTACTTTTATGGCTTTCAATTAATTACCTTATTACGCGAGGGAGCTGCCACTTTTGATATTGTCCGCGAGGTTTTAAAAGGTGTTCCTTTAAATACTGCGGTAACCCAGATCATTTCTGATCCTGAACATGCCCAACAAGTCATTACTGCTTTAGCGAGCTCTCGTGGTGCTGATTATCTTAAAATCGCTTATGTGGTGGATATTTTTTCACGTTATGGCGTTATTTTTCTCTTATTTATGGTGGGTTTAGAAAGCTCTTTTGAAGAATTAAAGCATACTGGGCGTGATTCAATACTGGTGGCCCTGATCGGGGTAGTTGTGCCAATGATTCTTGGATTTGGAGTCGCTTATTTATTAATGCCGGAAGCCTCCTTCCAAGCAGATTTATTTATTGGAGCCACTCTAAGTGCTACTAGCATTGGGATCACCGCTCGTGTATTGGCTGAGATGAAAAAATTACGCACACGCGAAGCGCGAACCATTCTGGGCGCGGCGATGTTGGATGACGTTTTGGGTTTAATTATTTTAGCCGTGGTTAGCTCAGTAGTAATTAGCGGGGCTGTTGATTTTATGGTAGTGCTCCGTATTGTTATGGCGTCCATAATCTTTTTTATCAGCGCCTTACTGTTAGGGCCTTTCATCTTACGTCGGTCCATTCATTTTTTCCGTTTCCTTGAACCTTGGGAAGCTAAGTTATTCATCTCCTTTTTATTTATCATGTTGCTTTCTTGGTTTGCTTCATTTATCCAGTTGGCAACGATTATTGGCGCCTTTACTGCGGGTGTTATTCTGCATGATGATTATTTTAAATCGCTGGAGACGAACCCAAAAGAGAAGGTTCATCGTACTATTTATCATTTATTATCCCCTTTAGAAACTATATTAGCCCCAATGTTTTTCATCTTGATTGGTATTCAAGTCAAATTGGAAAGCTTTTTGCATTGGAATGTGATTATTCTCGCCTTAGGCTTAATTGTTGCCGCGGTTATAGGGAAATTAGTGAGTGGTTTTGGAGCTAATGCCAAAGACGACCGCTTACTCATTGGTATTGGTATGCTACCACGAGGAGAGGTAGGGCTGATTTTTGCTTCTATCGGCCGAACATTAGGAGTAATTTCGGACGATTTGTTTTCAGCAATTGTTTTAATGGTTATGATCACTACTTTTATTGCTCCTCCATTATTAAAAGCGCGCTTTGTAATGCAGGAAAAAAAAGGCACTGTAAATGAATAAACACTTATCACAAGTACCGATTGATGTGACTCATGCGTTGCAAGAAGATGTGGGCACTGGCGATGTTACCGCAGCCTTACTCTCAGAGCACCTAATGGCCGAAGCCGAAATTATTTCCCGAGAGCCTATGCTCCTTTGCGGCCAACCTTGGGCTAATGAAGTATTTAGCCAGATTGATAAGAACATTAAACTTGAGTGGCTGGTAACTGAAGGAACCTGGCTAGCGAAACCGACGACCTTATGCCGTATTTCTGGACCGGCACGCAGCATATTAACTGCTGAGCGTACCGCGTTGAATTTTTTACAAACTTTGTCTGCTACTGCGACGCAAACATACCTCTATGTAGAACAATTAAAAGGCACTAAGACGCGTTTACTAGACACGCGCAAGACCTTACCTGGACTGCGTGTGGCACAAAAATATGCGGTAAGCTGCGGCGGTGGGGTTAATCACCGGATGGGACTTTATGACGCATTTTTGATTAAGGAGAATCATATCAAGGCATGTGGCTCCGTAGTGAAAGCAATTGCCTTGGCAAGACAGACTCAAAATAATATTCTAGTAGAGACTGAGGTTGAAACTTTAGATGAATTACGCGAGGCACTGGCTGCAAAACCGGACCGAATATTGCTCGACAATTTCAGTTTGGAAATGCTTACTGAGGCAGTACGTATCAATCAATCTAACCAATGTACTTTAGAAGCTTCCGGAGGAATTACTCTTGAAAATATTGCCAAAATAGCAGCATCAGGAGTAGATTTCATTTCTGTTGGTGCAATTACTAAATCCATCCAAGCGATTGATTTAAGCTTATTGATTAGGGAAATATTATGATGCCAAGTATCGTTTTTACTGGGGGCGGAACAGCAGGCCATGTAGCGCCTAATATTGCGTTGATTCAAGAATTTCGTCATAAGGGATGGGATATCGCTTATGTAGGTTCTGCTGAGGGCATTGAGAATCAAATGATAAAGCCACTTGGTATTCCATTTTATTCAGTGAAAAGCGGTAAATTGCGACGATATCTAAGCGTTAAGAACTTATTGGATCCATTTAAAATCGTTTTGGGTATTTTTCAAGCTTTTGTATTACTCGCTAAGTTAAAGCCAGATGTAGTGTTTTCCAAGGGAGGCTTTGTTGCTTTCCCTGTGGTAGTAGGGGCTTGGTTAAACCGCATTCCCGTAGTTGCTCATGAGTCAGACATGAGTCCTGGGCTTGCGAATCGCTTATGTTTTCCGTTTGTGAATAAAATCTGTCTTACTTTTGATGCCGGTAAAAAGCATTTTAAAAACCAGGAAAAAATAGAAGTAACGGGAACACCTATCCGTGAGCAATTATTTTCCGGAAATGCTGCTGCAGGATTGGCATCATGTGGCTTTAATACGGACAAACCCTGTCTTTTGGCTATTGGTGGTAGTTTAGGTGCAGGCTCAATCAATCGCAGCATTCGCAACGCGTTGCCTCTGCTAACCCAGAACTATCAAGTCATTCATCTTTGCGGTAAAGGTAAAATGGATGCTGCCTTGATGGATGTTTCCGGTTATAAACAATTTGAATATGCAAATGAGGAGTTAGCTGATTTATTTGCTGCCGCATCTGTAGTTGTTTCTCGTGCAGGTGCAAATTCACTGTATGAATTATTAGCTTTAGGCAAGCCCCATATTTTAATTCCTTTATCAGCGCAGGTTAGTCGTGGGGACCAAATTCAAAATGCTAAGTATTTTCAAGGATTGGGTATTAGTTCTGTCATTGATGACAGCTCCTTGAATGCAGAGACTTTAGTAAAAGCTCTGCGTGATCTTGAAAAAAACAAGGATGAGATTTTTAATAAAATTAAAGCATTAAAAATCAAATCAGCTACGGAACAGATTGTGGTTATTATTGAGGAGCAAATACATGTTCAATCCCCAAGCACTGTATGACTTTATTCGTCAGCAATGGCAGGAAGAGATTATTCCCAGTCTATGTGATTACATAAAAATTCCAAATAAGTCACCCCATTTTGATGCGAAATGGAAAGAACACGGATTGATGGATCAGGCGGTAGATCATATTGCTGATTGGTGTAAAGCACATGCTCCTCAAGGGATGCAATTAGAAGTGATGCGCTTAGAAGGGCGCACTCCACTACTTTTTATGGAAATCCCCGGACAAATCAATGAAACCGTATTAATGTACGGCCATTTAGATAAACAACCCGAAATGTCGGGATGGCATGAAGATTTACATCCTTGGAAGCCAGTGCTTAAAGACGGACGTCTGTATGGCCGTGGTGCTGCTGATGATGGTTATTCGGCTTATGCGTCCTTAACAGCAATTCGCGCCTTAGAAGAGCAGGGCCTTCCATTTCCACGTTGTGTATTGATTATTGAGGCTTGCGAAGAAAGTGGTAGTTATGATTTGCCTTATTACATCGAATTATTGAAAGAACGCATTGGCCAGCCTAAATTAGTGATTTGCCTTGATTCTGGTGCAGGTAACTACGAGCAGCTATGGATGACTACTTCTCTACGCGGCAATGTCGTAGGTGAGTTGTCGGTTGAGCTAATCAGTGAAGGGGTTCACTCAGGCAGTGCCAGTGGTATTGTGGCCGATAGTTTTAGGGTTGCTCGCCAGTTGATTAATCGTTTGGAAGATGAAACCACGGGAACGGTTAAGTTGTCCCAATTATACTGCGATATTCCGGAGGAGCGTGTAAAACAGGCTCATCATTGTGCAGAGGCTTTAGGTAAGCACGTTTATGATGAGTTTCCATGGCATGAAGGGGTAGAACCTGTAGTTCAAGATAGAACGGAACTGATTTTAAATCGCACTTGGCGTCCAGCATTAACAGTCACTGGAGCAGATGGATTTCCACCCATTGCCAATGCAGGTAATGTGATGCGCCCATTGACCGCATTAAAACTATCAATGCGCCTACCTCCTTTAGTGAACCCCAAGGTTGCAGCAACAACAATTCATGAAACATTAACACAAGATCCTCCGTACAACGCTAAGATTCATTTTTCGATTGATGATGGCTCTAAAGGCTGGAATGCACCAAAACTTTCCCCCTGGTTAGAAGCGGCAGCAGATGACGCCTCACAAACCTACTACGGCAAACCCGCAGCCTATATGGGCGAGGGCGGAACCATTCCTTTCATGGGGATGTTGGGCGAAAAGTTCCCTGATGCCCAGTTTATGATCACTGGAGTATTAGGCCCACACTCTAATGCTCATGGCCCTAATGAGTTTTTACATTTGGATATGGTGGAAAAGCTAACTGCCTGTGTGGCTTATGTTTTGTATAAGTCGATTGTATAAAATTGTAGTTGTATCAGCCTATGTTCTATAGAACATAGGCTTTATTGACCTCTTGCTATAATGAGTGCCTCTAAAAAATGGAAACCCGTTCTTAATCGATTTATGATTGAATTCGAAGAGCGGTTGATGGAGTTTGTTTAACACATGATAAGTTTGACTCAATAATTTACAGGCTCTAAAAATTAGGCAAGGTTCCTAAAGTATTTGAATTGAAGATCTTCGTCGGCAGTTCTACTCCGTCTCTGAGCTACCCTAGAAATCAATCTTTATGGTAGCTCAGCCCCAAGTTGATACTAACCTTAAGCTATTTAATAGAATAACTTCATTTCTTTGGTGAAAGTAACGTGCTTTTTATATCCTCATTTTTTTCTGGTTCCTCCTCGAAAGGTTCTTCAGAAGTAAACTTTAATTTTTTGTTTTCTTCCAAATCATTATCACGCTTTCGTTTAGGCCATTTAAAAAGGACTATTTCGTCATTGAGAAATTGCTTTCGTAAATGCTGAAAATTATAAGCAATCGCTTTATCTAGGGCTTTATTTAATGGTATCGGATCAGAGCTAAAAATGTTGGCTATAGTAAGGGTAGTAAAATCTATCTTATTTTTGCTGAATTCATTATGAATAGCAGGTAATAAGATGAGCGGAGCAACAAACTCAAATAAAGAATGACCACCGTTATAAAATAAAAGAGTGGAAATATAGAGTTTAAAAAAAGCCTGAAACTCCTGATGTGATTCACTAAAATAACCTTCATTTTTTTGATTAAAAAAGGATAGCGTGCGCAACTGACAAAGCATACTACCGGAAATAGAATTAGAAAATGGATGCATCTGGCGGGAAAAGTTTAATGCCGTCCAGAGCTTTCCAAACACAAATCGTGATTGATCACTACCTTTTAGAAAAGGGATGATCGATTCTGCCATAGCATTGTCATCCCCAGGTAAAGGCATGTGTCCTTTCATTAAACCAAAATGCTTGGATCGAACATTACCTGCATGATTGGAAGCCTCATGCGGTGTTGTTGGTAATAGTTCTTTTCCGCGCGCATCTTCTGCATAAATCCCTTTTCCATAAATATCAAGAGGAAGATTAATCTTATTTGATTGAGCGCAATTTACTGCAAGAAAAGATGCTCGAATAAATAACTCAATAACTAATTTTTGATTTGCTTTTAGTGTTGAAAATAATTCTCCTGCCTTAAGCCTTTTCATGTAGTCAGCATATTCTTTCTGCACATTAGAGTCACTTTCTTCTGAATTTCCTCCTAATACAGAATGGCATTTTTGATAACGGGCAGGATCATTATTTTTAATCAATAGTTCTAATTTATTTACATATTTGATTAGTTTATTAAGATTGACTTCGTGGGTATCATGCATTAGCGTTTCATACGCTAAATGGGTTTCAAAATACCTGCGCGTAGGGTCATTATTGATCACGGAAGGTTCTGCGAGGATTTTATAAGGTCGGAAAATACTCTTATTATTATCGACATACCGATCAAGTATCGAGCAATCGGTGGGATTACATAGGCCATTTAAATACAAAGTTGTTAATATTTTTATGTCTTTATCGGATGATTTTTTTTTATAATGGTCTATGAGTAGTAATACCGCTTGACCGGGGGATATTGTCTTTTTAGCCACATTGACACCTAATAACGAACTTTATGTCTCCATATTATAGATACATTAATGATCAATTGGTGGAAAAAAAGTTCGTTTAATGCAAAATATTTTACTTAATCACTAAAAACATATAAAATTTAGATTAAAATGTACCTTTGTGAGTTATTTATGGGCAAAATAAATGAAGATGGAAAATTCACATCATTTCCGGGATTATCAGTTATATCCACCATTCAGGATGAGCCGTTTTGGAAAAATATATTTAATTTTTTACAGCAAGACCCTCTTATAGCCGAGCACTATTCATTGCTTCCAGTAACCAGTTATCATATGACTACTTATAATTTATTTGTGCAAAATCATACACCTGAAGATCAGTGGCTGGAATTTATTGATAAGAACTTGACATTTTTCCAATTACTACATGAGCATTTGCTGATGTTTTTAAATTTCTCTCCTTCAATTACAAAAAGTACCAAGATTATTACCAAGCCTGTATTGCAATTAGTAGTAGATATTTCATCAGTACAAAAAGAGAAAATTGCGAGCATTGCTACATTTTTTAATTTAACTAAAAATATTGCTTTTCCTTTTCATATCACCTTAGGTTATCAACATAAAGCATTAAATGACGCGGAGCACGAAAAAATACAAAAAACACTATTGGCAAATGTCCGTAAGCTAATGCTATCTGACACAGTCCTATCTTTAAACCCTCCTACGCTGAGCTACTTTAATGATATGACCGCATTTATGGCTTGGGATGGCTGTATTAATCCTTTTAGAACATCCTCGACCAGCATATTGGATGCCTCTCCTCCAATGCAAGAAAAACAATTGGTAGTCAATTCCTTCTCTCAGGACAATCATAATACCTTTTTTTCCGGAGAGAAAAATAACTCAACAAATCAAGATGAATGCACTAATAAGAACTCATTAAAGTAACTGCATTAATGTAATGAGGGCGCCCTCAATTTAACTTTTGCTATTTTCTTGCTTCTTCACTAGTTAAGTTGACGATGCCTTTCGAAGCGATTTGCCTTGAACTTAAATGCCAGAAGGTCCATGAGTGGGCTTATATCTTGGAATCGTCTATCAGGTTTAGAGCTAAAAAAAGAAAATAATGACATTTGTTGTATTACTTCTAAGTACATGAAATAAAGTGAAAAAATCATTAATGAACTATATCAAACGCTGAGCACCAACTAAAATAATGTATGATTATATGTCGTGATGTATATTTAAATACCGTAAAAAATACGGTATTCGTGCTGGTTTTGGGCGTTAAATTTAAAGATTATGTATTGAATTTTTAGCAGTAATTCAAGAGGCGAACTCTAACTTTCTTAGATTGAAAATCTCCGTTTTTCTTTTTTGTGTAGAGTGTCCCGCTTTGCTTTTGTTTTTTAAATTTAGAAAACTCATTATGAATGCTTTACTAAGATGATAAGCAAAGCCAAGGCATGACCTTGGCTGCTCATTGAATGGCGATGCATAACTCTTAGGAGGGGCCGACTCTTTAATTAAAAATAATTAGAGCGATAGAAATTAAAATAATAATCAATATAACTATGTGCTTATGATTAACCATGAAAAATCATCCAATAAATATAATTATTGAATTTTAGACTATTTATTCAGTATTTAAGAAATATTGCTATCTAGTTTTTTCTGACACATTAATACGTTCCTAACGCACTCAACAGCCTGCAGTTAAAATTATATGGCTAGGCGAATTAATCATAGAAAATAAAATCAAAGTGAACTAAAATAGCTCCTTTTTTATTATTAATTATTATGCCGCAATCAAAATCATCTATTTTACTTATCGGATTACTCTCTGCTTTTTCCTTTTTAACATTTGATTTGTACCAACCTTCATTGCCATACATTACTACTTACTTTGGCACTACCCACGATTTAAGCCAACTTACTTTAAGTATTTATTTATTTGTTTTTGGGTGTGCTCAATTAATATGGGGGCCATTGATAGATCATTATGGTCGCCGGCGTTTATTACCGGCTAGTCTAGGGCTTGCTGTTATTGCGAGTTTAATATGTGTTTTCGCTCCTAACATAGAGGTTTTGATTTTAGGGCGCGCTTTACAAGGTTTTGCTTTATGTTGCGCTAACCTAGTGGCTTTTTCAACTTCTAGAGATTTTGAAGATGCCGTAGAACGGGCAAAAGTCTTATCCTATGTTTCCATGATTGTCTCAATATCGCCAATTCTCGCTCCTGTTTTGGGATCTCTAATTTTTATTTATTGTGGCTGGCAAGCAAATTTTGCGTTAATGGCTTTTATCGGCATAGCATTACTGCTGCAAACACGTAAAGGACTTTTTGAATCGCCATTTTGGACCGCACCTCAACAACCTTTTTCAATTAAAAAAGTAATAAAATCATATCAAGAAATTTTACCCTCTTCTTATTTGTGGAACGGTTCATTGATCATGATGTTTAGTTTCGCAGCAGTGATGCTCTCAGTAATTAACTCCTCTTATTTGATTATTGACCAATTGGGTTTTTCGCCTTTGGCCTATGGGATTATTTTTATTTTTAATGGATTAAATATCATCGTAGGTAATTATTTAGGCATTCATTTACGCAAGTATTTTAGTATGGCATCCACTATTTATATGGGAAGTTGGCTTATACTCTTAGGCGGCTTTGCGATGTTGGTAAGCTCCACTGTCTATGGATTTAACTTGTATGCTTTATCGTTTGCTCTGATTTGTAATTTAGGGATTAGTGTTATTGCGCCGGCAGTAATGTCCTTAATGCTTGCCGATTTTAAAGAAAATACTGGCGTTGCCCTGGCGTTTATTCATACCGTACGAATGTTTGGCTCCTCGTTATTAACCATTGTTAGCGCTTATTTTCTCATGCGAACACTTAATGCATTACCTTTAGGCTTAATGGCTTGTGGAATCGGGTCTCTTTACTGTTCTTGGCATTTTAATCGTTTGTCTAATACTGAATCTGATGACAGTGAATTTGATGGAGCAGAAGCAGCTTAAGTCTCTTTTGTCCTGGGGATGAACATGCCGACCATTCCAGGTTTAATTTTTTGATAATAATTAGGCGGTATAATAAGAATTATATTTTCTAATGTTATGGTGCCAATTATGGGTAAGACTTTAAATTTAATTTATTCCTCTCCAGAGCGGCTAAACTTTTTTGGTAAAATAAAACAGATTGGTGACATAGTATTTAAATTTAAATCCGAAGGCGTTATTAATGATTTTGGAATTGAAGACGAAAATGAAGTGGGGCGCGGAGAATCTTATGCTGTATTTCCTGAATTGCAGACAATGTTCGACAGCGGGCAAATAATAACACTTGATGCGTTACGCGAAGGGCTACGCTCACGAGGGGTTATCGACCAAGTCATGCAGAATAAAGCTATGACAATGCTGTTACAGTGTAAAGCTGGAGTGCATTATGCCATGGGCAACGTTTTAAACGGCTTGTTGCTAGAAAATGGACATAACTTTTTGATGCGCTCCGATTACGATGTTAAATTTGAGGTTCAAAGCCCAAATCACGTCAAACTGGTTTTCAATGGTACTTGGCAAAATATCATGACAGATCCAAGAGAAGATTCCCTACAAGCCCGGGTTGAAGTTGACATAACGCTGGAAAGGATTGCTATTTATAATTTTAATGTTACACAAATAAGCAAAAGTCCCGAAGCAGAGCAGGCTTTTAGATTTTTACAAAATAATCAGACCTCTATTTGGCAAAAAATTGTAACTTTTTTTAAAACCTATTTTAATGCTAATAGCGTTTTAGAAATAGAAAATGTGGCTCGTGATAACAAACCGTGGCACGAAAATATCAATAAAATGGAGGGGCCTTCAGTGAATTCTGAGGAATCATCGAGCGAAAAAGATGGTCTTGCTAATGAGGGCTCAAGTTTTACTCCATTGTAATTATATGTGTGATTCATAGACCACGTTTCAATTAATTGATAGCTTTACCGGCGTTTAATCGTGATAATTCGGGCTAAAGCTATACAATTGATTAACCACCTAAAATCATCTAAAAAAATCTAGACAGTTCATCTAATTATTGGGATACTGCAACCGACCCTGGAACGGGTCTTTCAGTCCAACAATTAGGAGAAATTTATGAAAGCACAAATACTTGCTGCTGCATTATCATTATTGGCAGTAAACCTCTCGGCGCATGCGGGTAAAACGCCAAGCGCTCATCCTGAGAAACAAGCTGTAGTTGTTTCCCAAAAGATTGATCTCAATAAAGCGGATGTAACTTCTTTAATTGGTTCCTTTAAAGGCATAGGCAAGAAGCGTGCTGAGGCTATTATTGCTTATCGTACCAGTCATAAAGGTTTTAAATCAATTGAAGAGCTTTCGGAAGTTAAGGGCATTGGGCAGCGTTTTGTTACTGCTAACAAAGAAAAATTAAATGAAGTATTTGTTATTAATTAATTTTAACATCATTTCTGCATATGTCTCGTAGGCTGGGCTGTAAAGCCCAGCATGGGGATTTGCAAGATAGAATTTGCTGGGCTTTACAGCCCAGCCTACATTCTGACTAAAATATGGCCAATACCAATGGTGTGTTCAAAATTAAAACATTATTCTATTTAAGTGTTTGATGCGGCAGCAAAAGCGAAAGATGAAAAATTGATTGAACAAAAAATTTACTTTTTTATTTGAAATTGTTGCCTAGAACAGTCGATCTTTACGCAAATTTAGTATAAAGTAACGCACAAAAAAAGAATGGGATAGTGCTGCTTATGTTCAGGAAATTAAGGGGCGTGTTCTCCAATGATTTATCGATTGACTTGGGAACCGCTAACACATTGATATATGTAAGAGATAAGGGAATTGTCCTTAACGAGCCCTCCGTTGTTGCATTGCGAAATGAGTCAGGTCAGAAGCGAGTTGCAGCAGTAGGTCTAGAAGCAAAACGTATGCTTGGAAGAACTCCAGGCAACATTAATGCGATTAGACCCATGAAGGATGGGGTAATTGCTGACTTTTTCGTTACTGAAAAAATGCTACAGCATTTTATCCATAAAGTTCACGAAAATAAATTTTTGCGTCCTAGCCCACGTGTGTTGGTTTGTGTTCCTTGTGGTTCTACACAAGTTGAGCGTCGCGCAATTCGTGAATCAGCTATGGGTGCTGGTGCTCGTGAAGTATTTTTGATTGAAGAACCAATGGCTGCTGCCTTAGGTTCAGGAATGCCAGTAGAAGATGCTAGTGGTTCAATGGTTGTCGATATCGGTGGTGGTACTACTGAAGTCGCGATTATTTCTTTAAGTGGTATCGTATACCATCAATCAGTGCGTATTGGTGGGGATAAGTTTGACGATGCAATCGTATCATACGTACGTCGTAATTACGGTACACTTATCGGTGAAACAACTGCTGAGCGCATTAAGCATGAAATCGGCTCTGCATTCCCAAGTCGTGATTTGTTTGAAATAGAAGTACGTGGAAGAAATCTTGCAGAAGGTGTGCCTCGTAGTTTTGTTTTAACTAGTGCAGAAATCTTAGAAGCGCTACAGGAGCCTTTGTCAGGCATCGTGGGTGCTGTAAGAGCTGCTTTAGAATTGGCTCCACCTGAATTAGCTGCTGATATTGCGGAACGTGGTATGATTTTAACCGGAGGCGGAGCATTATTGAAAAATATTGATCTCTTACTGATGGAAGAAACTGGTCTACCCGTATTAATCGCTGAAGATCCGCTAACTTGCGTTGCTCGTGGTGGTGGTAAGGCTTTAGAAACCATGGACTTACGTGGCGGTGATTTCCTCTCAACAGAATAATAATCGAAACAGATTATTTAGCCGAGGCGGGCACAATCCAATAGGATTCGTGCTTGCTTTGCTTATTTCGGTTTTCTTAATGTTTTCTGACTACCACTATGGTTATTTAAATAGTGTTCGTAGTGGCTTTTCTTTAATTGTAGCTCCATTGCAATACGCCGTTGATTACCCTGTGCGCGTATTTGGTTGGATCCAGTCGCTAGTTAGCGCGAAAAAGGCGTTAATTGATGAAAACATGCGATTACGATATCAACAGGCAATGCTAGAAGCCGAGTTACAAAAACTATTAGTTACGCAAAAAGAAAATTTTCAACTTAAAGAATTATTGCTCACTTCCTCGCAAGCTGACATGCGTGCAATGGCTGCGCAAATCTTGGCTGTAGATACCAGCAATTCACGACAAATTGTTGTATTAAATAAAGGTGAGCGTGATGGTGTATATGTTGGCCAGCCGATATTAGATGCTAAAGGAGTGATGGGGCAAATCATTGATGTAGGTCCTTTAACCAGTACTGTATTATTGATTTCAGACTCTATGAGTGCTGTTCCTGTAAGAAATAATCGTACAGGGGAGCGGGCTATTCTGGTGGGTACTAATGATATTGAAACGCTCTTTTTAATTAATTTGCCGAAAACCTCCTCGATTCATCCGGGTGATGTTTTGGTTACTTCAGGTCTAGATAGGCGATATCCCGAAGGGTATCCTGTTGGACGAGTAGACGAAGTTAATAGCCTGCCTGGTGAGGATTTCGTAAAGGTAAAAGTAAGACCAGTAGCTCTGCTTAACCGCAACCGCTTGGTTTTATTAATCTGGCCCGATAAAGAGCAGGAGCAGTTAACCGCACAAATTAACGAGCGTTTAAATGCCAAGGAGACTATGTAATGAATCTTCGTTTACGCTTGGCCGTAGGGTTTATGATTACATTGATTTTATCCATATTGCCTATGCCGGAATTAGTTACTGATTTTAGACCGCCTTGGGTTTTATTGCTGGTGTTGTATATTGAATATTTTCTCCCAGGAAATTTTAATCAAACTACTTTATTGCTTGTGGGTTTGATGCTTGATGTGTTGTTGGCAACCGTGATCGGTGAACATTCTTTTGCTTTATTATTAGTGACTTGGCTTGCTTCCAGTAAATCCAGACGATTTCAGTTTTTCTCCATGATGCAGCAAATCTTTTTAATTGGCTTTTTCTGCTTGTTATATCAAGCAATTATCGCGTTAATTACTGCACTGCTTGGTTTTAAATACAGTATGTTTATGCCTGTCGCGAGTGCCTTTGTAGGTATGTTTTTATGGCCATGGATTCGTTTATTAGGTGAAGATACGCTTTTACCGCGTTTTGCTTATCGCCAATTGTAGGTTGGGCCATGGGCCCCAACTTACAATAGACTACGTTTTCCTCATTATTTGATGGCAGCTAGCCTATGCCTGAACAATCGTGTACTCACCCGGATTCAACCCACCAAGTTCCCAATCCCAAATTCGGTGACGCACTAATCTTAATGTAGGAAACCCAATAGCTGCGGTCATGCGCCGAACCTGATGGTTCTTTCCCTCACATAAAATAATTTCTAGCCAACACGTAGGAATACTTTTTCTAAAGCGAATAGGGGGATTACGAGGCCAAAGAGAGGGGTCTTCAATAACTCTTACATCTGCAGGTAAAAAGCGGATATCTTTAAGCGCTAAGCCTTTTCTTAAAGGCTGTAACTGCGCATCAGTAGGTATTCCTTCAACTTGAACCCAGTAATATTTCTTCTTATTAAACTTAGGGTGTGTTAACCGATGTTGTAAGGGACCATCATTCGTTAATAACAATAAGCCTTCACTGTTTTTATCCAAGCGTCCTGCAGCATAAACATTAGGAATATCAATGAACTCCGCTAAAGTATGATCATGTTCCTCGCCTGTAAATTGGCAGACAACCCCATAAGGTTTGTTGAGTAAAATAAGTTCTGGCATAAAATCGGTTAGCCTAAATTCAAAGGTCTTAATGGTAGAGGGATTGCTCTGCTTTGTGAAGCCAATCTCCGCATGATTTGTGTTTTTAGGGCAATTATTATACAATGCCGACCAGTTTCTATATTAACGTGAACTGAATCTATGCGATATTTTTTACTCGTTTCATTATTTTTCTCTCAATTTACCTATGCAATGAACCATATTGTGATGGTTGGTGATGAAAAGGTTGAGATTAAGCATACTGTTGGTCGAGGTAAAACATTTATTCATGTGCACCACAATGAACAGACAGCGTTAAAAGCAGCGCAGGCGGTGGTTAAGAAAGAAGGTGGGAGCTTGATTACGTTAGTCCATTCTGGTGGTCGCAATATTGTATTTAATTTGCGCAACAAGCGTTATGAGTTTGATCCCAATAGAATTTTTACCGACAATGGCATTAAAAAAACCTTAACTAGTCTTAGTCAATACAGCCCAGAAGCCCATCGAGAAGTTAAAAAATTAGCAGATAAAATAAAAAGAATATTACCCCGAGGTAAGGTTGTTGCTGTACATAATAATGCATCGTACTCACTTAAAGATTACTTGCCTGGAAAATCGCTGCAAAATGATGCGCAAGCTATTCATATGCATCCGCGAAAGTATTACCGAAATTTTTACTTAGTAACCCGAATTGGTGACTTTTTACGTTTAAAAAGCAAGGGTTATAATGGTGTATTACAAAAATCTACGGCAACAGATGATGGTTCACTGTCTATTTATTTAGCTAAAAATAATTACATAAATGTAGAGGCAGGTTATGATCAATTAATCGAACAGATTAAAATGTTGCAGCACGCATAAACTTAAAACACTAATATTTGTCTTAAAGAAATTCTATTGCATTTTTTCGTATTATCCTAACCAATTTCACGCAAATGGACTTGGGATTCCAAGTTCTAGCGTGCTATCATTATCACCTCTAAAAATTTACGGAGTTGTCAATGACGTACGATAAAATCAAAGTGCCTGCAGAAGGTGAAGTGATTACGGTTAACGCGGATCATTCTCTTAATGTGCCGAATAACCCAATTATTCCTTTTATTGAAGGTGATGGTATTGGTGTAGATGTAACACCCCCTATGATCAAAGTTGTTGACGCTGCGGTAAAAAAAGCTTACGGCTCTGAAAGAAAAATTTCCTGGATGGAAGTTTATGCAGGTGAGAAAGCAACTAAAGTTTATGGTGCAGATCAATGGTTACCAGAAGAGACTTTAGAGGCATTAAAAAAATATGTTGTATCTATTAAAGGGCCTTTAACTACCCCAGTGGGTGGTGGAATTCGTTCGTTAAACGTAGCAATTCGTCAACAGCTAGATCTGTTCACTTGCTTGCGTCCTATTCGTTATTTTACTGGAGTACCAAGTCCTGTAAAAGAGCCTTGGAAAACCGATATGGTTATTTTCCGCGAAAACTCAGAAGATATTTATGCCGGTATTGAGTGGCAAGCAAATTCTCCAGAAGCGAAAAAAGTAATTGAATTCTTAACTAACGAAATGGGTGTTAAAAAAATTCGATTCACAGAGCATTGCGGTATTGGTGTTAAACCCGTTTCTCAAGAAGGAACGGCGCGTTTAATTAAAGCAGCAATTCAATACGCTATTGATAATGATCGTAAAGTGGTTACTTTTGTTCACAAAGGTAACATTATGAAGTTTACTGAAGGTGCCTTTAAAGATTGGGCTTACCAAATTGCTCGTGATGTTTTTGGCGCTAAAGAATATCAAGGCGGCCCATGGATGGAGTTCAAAAATCCTAAGACCGGAAATCAAATCATTATCAATGATGTGATCGCTGACGCGTTCTTACAACAAATTCTTTTAAGACCTGAAGAGTACAGCGTTATTGCTACGTTGAATTTGAATGGTGATTATATTTCTGATGCCTTAGCTGCTCAGGTTGGTGGTATTGGTATTGCTCCAGGCGCTAACTTAAGTGATCAAATCGCGGTATTTGAAGCAACTCATGGAACTGCACCAAAGTATGCTGGTCAAGATAAAGTGAACCCGGGTTCAATCATTCTTTCTGCTGAAATGATGTTACGCCATATGGGATGGAATGAAGCAGCTGATTTAATTATCAAGGGTACCGAAGGTGCAATTGAAGCAAAAACAGTGACTTATGATTTCCAACGCACTATGGAAGGGGCTACTTTAGTGAGTAGTTCTGGATTTGCGGATGCGATTATCCAGCACATGTGATTGTATTATCATACAATGTAACCGTATTTGCTTTGCCTAATACGGTTTTTTGTCACAATAAAAGCGATTAATAGCCCTTTATCATATCGTGGAAAAATAGTAGCTTGGATGGAGCGTAGCGCAATCCGGGATTCAGTGTTCAATTGTAAGCATTGTTCTCTGGATTGCGCTGCGCTCCATCCAGGCTAGGTTTTAAGAATTAACGGTTACCGCGATATAAGATAAGGACCTGAGCTGTTACCAACGAATAGGACAAAGGTTGTCCATTTTCATGGAAGCTATCTAACCAATATGTTTTTGATTACCCCAAAGGTCAATTTTTTCATTAAAATTAGCCCTTTTTACTGGCCAAATGCCTGTGGGGAGTCTATAAAAATAGTAAGAGGTTGTATGTTATGAGCGGGCAAAATATCGAGGAAATTGTAAGGCATGAGGTTGCTGAGCCAGAGGTACGCACAGAAAATAAACTGCCAAGAAAGTACAAAGTAGTGTTGCTCAACGATGATTATACGCCGATGGATTTTGTTGTTGATGTACTGAAACATTTTTTTCATCTAAACGAGGAAACTGCTGTTCAGGTGATGTTACAGGTTCACATCCAAGGAAAGGGCGTGTGTGGTGTATTCACACGAGACATCGCAGAAACTAAAGTCGCTCTGGTAAATGAATATGCCAGAATGAATCAGCACCCATTGCTATCTAGCATGGAACCGGAATAATTTGTTGTGGGCTGAAGAGGAGCAACGACAATGTTAAACAAAGAACTTGAATTCACCTTGAACCTTGCCTTCAAGGAAGCAAAAGAAAAGCGTCATGAATTTATGACCGTTGAACACTTATTGTTGTCATTGCTTGATAATCCAGCTGCTGGAAATGTGTTACAGGCTTGTGATGCCAACATAGATGCGTTACGACGTGACTTAGTTGAATTTATTGACGAAACCACTCCCAGAATTCCCGACGATGAATTAGATCGAGAAACACAACCTACATTAGGGTTCCAGCGCGTATTGCAACGTGCAGTATTCCATGTACAGTCAGCAGGTAAAACCGAGGTAACTGGCGCAAACGTCCTCGCTGCTATTTTTAGTGAACAAGAAAGTCAAGCTGTATATTTCTTGCGTCGTGAAAATATTACACGTCTTGATGTGATTAACTACATTTCTCATGGTGTATCTAAGTACCAAAATAATGATATGCACGAGAATATGAATTCATCAATGGATGAAGATATGGGCGCTGCAGAAGGTAATGAGTCTCCTCTAGAGAGCTATTGCACGAACCTTAACAAACGTGCGAAACAAGGTAAGATTGACCCCCTCATCGGGCGTCATGAAGAAGTTCAACGTACAATACAAGTACTTTGCCGTCGTAGAAAAAACAACCCATTATTGGTTGGTGAGGCTGGCGTTGGTAAAACGGCTATTGCTGAAGGGCTTGCGCGTCGCATTGTTGACGGTGAAATACCTGATGCTATCCGTGATTGTATTGTTTACTCACTTGACTTGGGTGCTTTGCTCGCAGGTACCAAGTATCGCGGGGACTTTGAGAAACGCTTGAAAGCGGTACTCAAGCAATTAAGCCAACAAGAAGGTGCTGTTTTATTCATCGATGAAATTCACACGATAATTGGAGCAGGAGCTGCTTCAGGTGGCGTGATGGATGCGTCTAACCTTATCAAGCCTTTATTGGCAAATGGCGAATTAAAATGCATTGGGTCAACAACTTATCAAGAATATCGTGGTATTTTTGAAAAAGACCGTGCCTTAGCTCGACGTTTCCAAAAAATCGATATTCCTGAACCTTCAATTGATGAAACTTTTGAAATATTAAAAGGTTTAAAAGGCCGCCTAGAAGAGCATCATGGCGTAAAATTCACAATTCCTGCGCTTAAAGCCGCAGCTGAATTATCTGCTAAATACATTAACGACCGTTTCTTGCCTGATAAAGCGATTGACGTAGTTGATGAAGCAGGTGCATACCAAAACTTACTCACTGCGAGTAAACGTAAAAAAATTATTAGCGTCACTGAAATTGAGAGTGTGGTTGCGAAAATTGCGCGTATCCCAATTAAGAAAGTATCTGCACGTGATAAAGATACCTTGCGTAATTTAGAGCGTGATTTAAAACTCTTGGTTTACGGACAAGATCAAGCAATTGTTGCTTTGTCTTCTGCAATTAAACTGGGACGCTCAGGGCTTAGAGAGCCTCAAAAACCAGTAGGATGCTTCTTATTTGCTGGTCCAACTGGTGTGGGTAAAACAGAGGTTACACGCCAATTAGCGAATGTCTTGGGTATTGAATTGCTACGCTTCGATATGTCTGAATACATGGAGAAACATACTGTTTCACGTTTAATCGGGGCTCCTCCAGGATATGTTGGTTATGATCAAGGTGGTTTATTGACCGAAGCCGTAACTAAAAATCCTCATGCAGTCTTACTGCTTGATGAAATAGAGAAAGCACATCCTGATGTCTTTAATCTGCTACTGCAAATCATGGACCATGGAACCTTAACAGATACTAATGGCCGTCAAGCTGATTTTAGACATGTTATTCTCGTAATGACGTCTAATGCGGGTGCTAGTGAGTTGGTTCGTAATTCAATCGGATTCTCAACTCAGGATAATAGCAACGACGGGCTGGAAGTAATTAAGAAACAATTTAGCCCTGAGTTTAGAAACAGATTGGATGCCATTATTAATTTTGCTCCGCTAGATTCTGTGACTATAGGCTTAGTTGTTGACAAGTTTATTATGGAATTAGATGAGCAGTTAAGTCATAAAGGCGTTACCTTTGATGTAGACAAACCCGCACGTGAATGGCTAATTGAGCATGGATATGACAAGGTAATGGGCGCAAGACCTATGGCTCGGTTGATTCAAGAAAATGTGAAAAAACCACTCGCCGATGAGCTCTTGTTTGGTAAATTAATACATGGTGGCCATGTGACATTAAAAGTTAAAGATGGTAAGTTACACTTCGATAGCCATGATCATAGAGAGGGCGTTGTTTAAATGGCGTTGACTGTAACTGTAATTGCTAAAAATGAAGAACGAAATATTAGGAGATGCCTGGAATCAGTACAGTTTGCTGATGAAATTATTGTTCTGGACTCGGGTAGCACGGACAATACCGTTGCAATCGCGAAAGAATATACAGAACATGTTTACTCAACAGACTGGCCTGGTTACGGGGCCCAAAAACAGAGGGCTCTAGCAAAAGCCACTGGAGATTGGGTCTTAAATCTTGATGCTGATGAGGCAGTAAGTGAGAAGCTGAAGCAGGAAATAATGCAGGCAATGGTATTGGATGAAGCTGATGCATACCGTGTGGCAATTCAAATGTACTTCTACAATCAACCCTTAAAATACTCTTCTAGTCCCAAACGTCATGCACGTTTATATAAGCGTCATGGAGCACATTTTAGTACGGACATCGTCCACGAAAAAATTGTTCTTCCTGAAGGGGCGCGAATTGGAAAACTTAAAAATTGCATTATGCATCATTCATTTAAAGATGTGAGTCATGTACTTTACAAAATGAATAAATATTCTTCTTATAGTGCAAAAACCTACATAGTAAAACAAAGAAAAGCAAGTTTCCCCAAAACTCTGGCTAGTACTTCATGGATGTTTTTTAGGTGCTACATATTACAACGGGGTTTTTTGGATGGTAGAATTGGTTTTTTGTTTTCGGTGTTCAATGCTCAAGGTACTTTTTATCGAGGGATCAAGCAGCTATACCAGGATAGCAACATCGAGCAATTACCCAACCTGACCACAGCTAATGAGGACTTAGTGTGAAACAACTCTGTTCGGAAGAAAAAAGCGTATTAATAGCACCTTTTTTTATTGTTTTATTTGTCTTTTTTGTGCCTATTAGTTCCAGTTTAAAATCAATTATGGCGGGGATAGCGCTAGTTGCACTGCTCTTAACTCCATTCTACAGAAAGCAAGTATTGGGCGCTTACAATAGTTTATGGGGCTGGGCTGGTATTGCCTTGTTTGCTTACGTGCTTCTTGGTTGTTTATGGTCTGAGGCGCCGTATCATTTACGGTTTACAGTAGTAGATAAGTATTCTAAAGCACTTTATCTACCCATATTGGCGGTGGGATTTATTCATCCTAAAACCAGACGTTGGGCTTTTAATGCTTATTTTGCCTCCATGTTAATTACCTGTGTTCTTTCTTTTTTAAAACAGAAAGGTATGATTGTCCTCAATAATCCAGTCGATACGGGTGAGGTGTTCCACAATCATATCGTTACCGGATTTATGGTGGCTTTAGCGGTTTATTTTGCAGCGATCATCTCTTTAGAACCTCAAGTGGGTAAGTGGCAGCGCATATACTGTTGGCTGATGATTGCTGTGGGAAGTTACCAAATATTTTTCCTCAATACGGGAAGAACAGGTTATTTCATTTATGCTTTTCTGATGCTTTTCTTAATTGTACAAAAGTTCCCATTAAAGAAAGCGGCTTTAGGGGTGACCTTGCTGGTTGCATCAATTGGATTGGTTTATTTGGCAAGCCCATTAATGCAGTTACGTACGGGTATTCTTATTAGTGATATTGAGTTTTTGAAAAAGCATGAAGAAAATACTTCTTTAGGTTATAGAATGCAATTTCATAAATATGCTCGTTCCTTGTTTGAACAGCATCCGATTTTTGGTATCGGTACCGGATATTTTAAATATAGTTTCCATCGTGATAAGCCAGTTCCTGGTTGGGAAGAAAAGCTTAATGAGCCTCATAGCCAATATTGGCTTGCCTTAGTTGAAGGCGGTGTTGTTGGGCTAATGTTTTACCTGACATTTATAGGTTCGTTGGTTATTTTGGCATTTAAGCAAAGTAAAACAATGCGGCTTATGATGCTTGGCCCATTAATTGCGGTATGTTTTGGTTCTTTTTCAGATAGTATCTTCTGCTATTCACCGGTAGGAAGTATCTTAGTTGTAATTTGCGCTATGGGATTTGCTGAGTTATTAGAGAAGAAAGCCACAGCTAGAGCTTTTGTAAAAGAAAATGCATATCCATCCTCTCATACTGCTGAACTCGCGGTTTAAATTATAAGGGTAGGTTGGGCGCATGGCCCCAACCTACCCAACATGGTAAAACGCCCTTTAAGCACTAAAACTCCGCCAGTGAAATTGGCCATAAATGATGAAAGTGATGCACCGGCCCATGTCCTTGCCCCACGCTATTATCTTTAGCAGCTTTAATTGCCTCAAATAGATAGTTTTTTGCTATTGAACAAGCTTTTTGCATGGGGATCTTTTGTGCTAAGCAAGAAGTAATGGCTGCCGAAAGGGTACATCCTGTGCCATGGGTATTTTTAGAATTAATGCGTGTGCTTTCAAACCAATGATACTCACCATTGCTGCTCATCAACAAATCATTCGATGTGGAGGAGGTTAAATGGCCACCTTTAAGTAAGACATGTTGAGGCCCCAATGCTAATAATTTTTGTCCTACAAGAAACATTTCTTCTGCCGATTGCGCATCTAACCCCGTAAACGTATGTGCCTCAGGAAGGTTGGGGGTAATTAACCTAGCTAAGGGTATGAGCTCAGAAATGAGCGTATCAACTGCTTCAGGTAATAAAAGTGGATCGCCGCTTTTAGCAATAGTAACCGGATCGACGACAATCGGGATGTCTTGAGCATGCTGCTTTAGAAATGCAGCAACTAGCTTGATAATGTCACTATTAAACAACATACCAATTTTAATTGCGTCAGGCCTAATGTCATCAAAAATAGCCTGCAGCTGTTCTTCAATAGCTTGTAAGGGGATTGCATAGCAACTTCTTACGCCACAGGTATTTTGCACTGGCAAGGCCGTGAGTACGGTCATTCCATAGCAGCCAAAGGCTGAGAAGGTTTTTAAATCTGCTTGAATGCCAGCGCCACCAGAACCATCAAATCCAGCTATGGATAAAGCTTTGTATTGCATGCTAGCATCCTTTAATCGCTTGATTAAAAAAATCCCAGTTGGGCTGATATAAATTATCAATAAATAATTGTCTAAATGACCCTGGGACTTGGGTTTGCTGATGTGTTTGCTGACCACATAAGCTAAAGTATGCAGTAGCGTGGACTGAGGCTTGAAACATGGTGGGATTCGAGGCAACAAAAGCACTAAGAACGGCTGTCATGGTGCATCCCATACCTGTTATTCGGGGCATCAATTCCGAGCCAAAAGTGAGCATTTCCTCTTGTTTACCATCCGTAATGAAATCTTCAGGACCACTCACCACAACTATTTTATGATGTTGTTGGGCGAGGGTGCGTGCACTGCTCATGGCTTTAAACACTGGATCAGAAGATTCAACGCCTTTTGTGGCACCATTTTCCCCTGCTAATGAAATGATTTCACTAGCATTTCCTCGAATCACTTGGGCTAGGGGGAGCAGTTCCAATGCTGCAGCGGTTCTAAGCTTGCTGGCTCCTGCTCCTACTGGATCGAGAACTATGGGTTTATTTAAATAGTTGGCAATTTTAGCAGCGAAAAGGGCGCGTGCCATGAAGGCATCATTGAGCGTACCAATGTTGATGTAAAGTGCATGGCTTATGCTAACGAGTTCTTCAATTTCCTCACGTGATTCAGACATTAATGGCGCAGCGCCTAAGGCTAAAAGTGCATTAGCCATAAAGTCCATAGTGACATAATTCGTCAAACACAGGACTAATGGCTGTACGTGTCTTAACTGAGTAAGAGTTGATTGGATTTCATTGATCATGGGTATACATCTCACAGAAGGTCTTATGCTACCAGGCTGCTATTCTGTCTGTAGGGGTTTGTAGCGAACATTCCTCAGAAACAGAACCGTCATTACAAACAACGAGGCCATTAGGGGCTGTAAGCGAATTTACAACACCACCTTTCCATAAACAACAACCACGTATCAATTGTAAGTCCATTACGGCATGCTGGGTGCAAAAACAAGTCGAGTAAAAGCCATTATTACATACCATACGCCCCGCAGATGAGTCACAGTAATTAATACCACCCATTCCACCACAACAAGCGCTGGGATTCTCTTTAGCAAATACAGGGGTAACCAGTAGGCTGCTTAGTGCACCTACGAGAAATAGTCTTTTAATTGATAGCATCTTGATTTCTCTGATGATTTATTAATCCTAGAATAGCATAGACTTCAGAGCAAGTGTAGCCTGGCTTAACAAGGAAAATCGTCTCTTTAAATGGGCAAATTTAGTGTATTTTGAGCAATAGTTGCATTTTTCTAAAATGAAATTAACATGGAAATAACCTTAAAAAAACTCCCGATCGTAATCATGTCCAATAAATTGCCTAATTCTATGGGATCCCAATATTTATGGAGCACTAGTTGGGGGTTAATTAAAGATTACTTTTTTAATTCTGATGAAAAGCCGCGCGCTTGGCTTTATTTATTAGCCATTGGTTTGTGCACCATTTCACTTGTTGGATTAACGGTCACCATGGCTTGGTTGTCTGCCGCATTTTGGCAAGCCTTAACAGCAAAGGCGCTTATTCCTTTTCTTTTTTCTATAGGGCAATTTGCATTCATTGTAAGCACTTATGTAGGCGTGCATATTTTAAAAGATTATTTTATGGGGAAGTTGTCTATTTTTTGGCGTACCTGGCTAACAGAAAAAATAATTAATAAGCTTTTCTCCAGTGAAAATAACTATCTGGATTTAAAACGATTTCCTAGCAAAGTCGATAATATTGCTCAACGCATTCAAGAAGATGTAAAAATTTTCGTAAAGCTAACCATTGAGTTGGTCGGCGATTTTTTAAAGTCAGTGCTCAGTTTGGGAATGTTTGCTGGTACTTTATGGGTTGTTGGTGGTTCTTTATCTGTTGCTGTTTCCGGCCT
Organism: Legionella lytica; assembly: GCF_023921225.1. Taxonomy (NCBI): domain Bacteria; kingdom Pseudomonadati; phylum Pseudomonadota; class Gammaproteobacteria; order Legionellales; family Legionellaceae; genus Legionella; species Legionella lytica. Next base: position 2,509,690 of record NZ_CP071527.1, on the reverse strand, counting down.
GACTATTGTGATTCCTGGCTATTTATTCTGGAGCGCTTTAGTGGTTGCAATGGCGGCTACGCTGATTGCTAATTCGATTGCAAAATCAATGGCTGAAACCAATCATAACGCTGAAAAAGCGGAAGCAGATTTACGCCAAAATATAGTAGAGGTTCAGAAGGAGGCTGAAAATATTGCAGAAGAACACGCGGAGCGCTATTACAAAATATCAATAAAAAATAAAATTAATGAAATTAATCAGCGTGCCAATCAAAAATTGGGTATTGGTTTAAAGTTGGATGCATTTCAACATTTCTATTCTCAATTAGCTGAGCTTTTACCTACGTTAATCGCAGCTCCCTTGTATTTTGTGGGGCTTATCGAAATCGGACAATTGATACAGGTAGGTGTGGCGTTTACACAAGTAAACTCATCGCTTAGTTGGTTTGTATGGGCTTACGATGAACTGGCCAAATATAAAACGAGTATTAAACGCATTACTGAATTACAAATCTCTTTAGAGAGGGATGGGCTAAATGCTCATCCTAAAGCAATTATCAGAAATGAGCATAATAAAGACTCAATTAAAGTGAAGCATTTAAATATTTTGCATCCCCAGGCCACCAGTACTGCACATATCATGCGTAATCTTAATTTAAAGTTAAAACCAGCGGAGGATGTCTTAATTAAAGGAGAGTCTGGGCTTGGTAAGAGCACGTTTTTTAAAACGATTTCTGGAACTTGGGGTTACGGTGATGGGGTAGTTCTATTACCTTCTGGAAAACGCTTGTGTTTTTTACCACAAACACCGACCTTAACTCATGATACCTTAAAAGCAATTTTAGCTTATCCTGACCCCGTAGAGACTTATACAGAGGAACAATATGTTATGGTTTTGCATAAAGTAGGGGGGATGCAGGATTTTATCCCTAGACTCGGTGAAAAGTGTATTTGGGAGGGGGAATTATCAGGAGGGCAGAAACAAAGAATCGCTTTTGCACGTGTCTTACTCAAAAAGCCAGATTGGGTCTTTTTAGATGAAGCGACCTCTGCTCTGAAGAGCATGTTTATCGCACGCTAAAAGAGTCAACTGGCGCGACTTTAGTGAGTATCGCACATCGACGTACGGTCGAGAAATATCATTCGCGAATCGTTTTGTTTCGCGCGAAGGATAATCGGGAAATTGAAGTGAGTGAAGAAATGGCGAGGGTGGCTGAGACTATTTGAGCTTATAGCGAGCTCGTTATCATGTAGGCGAGGCTATATTGCTTGCGCTACCAGCTTACTGCTGATATAGAATCTGTACATAATTTGGGTAATAGGTAAATAAATAGCTCGTAGCTAATCCCGCCAATAAACCAAAAAAGTGAGACTCCCAAGAGACGCCTTTCTTTCCTGGGAAAATACCAAAGAAAATACCAGCAAAGTAATAAACACTGAGCAGGCCTAAAATAATTGTGGTCACGGTGCCTGTTTGATAAAGATTAAGAACCAAAAAACTCCAGTAGCCGGTTATAACGCCACTTGCACCAACATGCACGGCCGATTTGGCAAAGCACCATACACAAATCCCTGTGAGTAGGGTAATGATTAATGTCACAGCAATATAATAATACAGGCCGTTAATTAAAATAAAATTACTCAATACAATTAATGGGATACAGTTAAAAAATAGATGATTGAAATTCAAATGTAATAAGGGTGCCAAAAGTATTCCCGGCACGCCTTTGAGACGCCTTGGTATAATTCCCAGTAATAACAGGCGGCGGTCCAGCCGAGTAAGAAAGAAAATGATCCATAGAGTAATTACAATAGTAGCCAATATGGAACTATTCATTTTTGTTTGGCTAATAATTAAATTAAGACTGTCAGTTAATTCTTCAAGCATGGTCTTGCTCTAATCCTTTAATGTTTTTTACTTCACATGAAAGTTTACCTTGGGCTAAACGTACTTCAATTGTATCGCCAATCTTGGTTTGTTCAGCTGAAAACAGCACCTTCTCTTTTAGTGTAGCAATTGCATAACCTCTATCCAGTGTAGCTAAGGGACTGACTGCGTGCAAGGTGGACATTAGTGTCCTCATTTGAAATTTGAGCTGACTCAGCTTGTTTTGCATCTGTTGAGTTAATTGTATGGTTTTCTGTTGTAGTTGATTTTGCGCATGCTGAATTTGTGTCTTTGGATTATGGGTGTTTAATTGATGAGCACACAAGTTCAATTGATGGGTTTTCTGTTTGACGATTTGGTTCATACTTGAAATTAACTGTCGCTCTAAATAATCTGTAGTTTGCCAATAGCTTGAAATTGCTTTTTGCGGCGAAGAAATTTTATCCATCAAATGGCGCAGCTTAATTTGATTCTTTTGTAAGTGTCTATGGATGGCTTCTTGCAAACGTAGCATCGAATGGTTTAATGATCTTAATAGTTCCAGAGAGTCAGGGGTTACTGCGGTTGCTGCCGCTGTGGGGGTTTCTGCACGGTAATCGGCAACGAAGTCAGCAATGGTGAAATCAGTTTCATGGCCAACTCCGGATACCAGCGGAATGCTACTTTGGGCGATTTGTCGGGCTAATTGTTCATCATTAAATGCCCATAAATCCTCAATACTTCCACCACCACGCGCAAGGATGAGTACGTCACAGCATTTTTCTGCATTGGCACGTTGGACTGCTTTAATCAGTTGTTGTGCTGCTCCTGCTCCTTGAACTTCACTTGGATAAATAAATACCTTCGCTAAGGGGTAACGTCTCGCTAAAGTCGATAAAATATCACGAATCGCAGCTCCGGTTGTTGAGGTAATCACGCCGATGCTTTGTGGCATACTGGGAAGTGATTTTTTCTTATCCGGATGAAATAGCCCTTCGCTCGCCAGTTTATTTTTTAACTCTTCAAAGCGTTGATACAAGGCACCAAGGCCGGCTTCTGTGATTTGGTCAACGATTAATTGGTAATCTCCGCGTGCCTCATAAAGGCTTAATCGACCACTGGCAACCAGATGTTGGCCATCGCACAGTTTTGAGGCAGAAGAGCCAAAATGGCGATTTTTAAAAAACACACAACGGATTTGGGCGCCACTGTCTTTTAGGGTAAAGTAAAAATGTCCTGATGCCGGTTTACTTAAATTAGAAATCTCTCCTTCTACATGAACAATTCCTAATTCATTTTCAAGGTAACTTTTCACCTGCCTGTTGAGCTGGCTGACAGTAAGTACTGAAACCGGTGTTTCCATAAAAAATTGTTCACAATCTAAAGAAGTAGTGCGTATCTTAGCAAACTATTATTTGCATCCCAAACAGAATTACTAGTTAACACAGGAAAAAAAAGCCGCAATGATCCTCTGTAGATGCGGGTTAATGCGGTACAAATATTGGCAATCGCCACCATATTACGTTATCATCGAAGGATTCGATAAAACCTGAATAAAAATAAAAATGAACAGTAGCAAAACCAATTTCTTCAAAGCATCTTTTTGCTTATTTGCCGCTTTTTCTGTGGCAAGCTGTGTTGATTTGTCGAGAGCTAAATACCATCCTGCTAAGAAAAAGCTTCTAGTGCAAACTAATGCTACGGGAAAAAAAGTAGCGCACGCTAAACACGCTCAACTTTACCGTGGTGAAGTTCATACCATGCTTGGAGGATTAGGGGTTTTCAGTACCGGCATGCAAGAGTTAAGCGACTCTGTAGAGGCAACTTATCACATTCCTGCTCCAAGTGGCATGTGGTATAATGCGGGTGCTGTATCTCGTACTCTTATCAGTAATCACTACAAATCTAAAAATCCTAAACCGATCGTTCTTGTGGGACATTCTTTAGGGGCTAATGAACAAATCAAGGTAGCACGTAATTTAAATAAAGCCGGAGTTCCTGTTGATTTGCTGGTTACGGTTGATGCGGTATCACAAACTGTTGTGCCGCCTAACGTGAAGCATGCAATGAATTTTTACAAAACTGGTTATGTACCCATGTTTAGTGGTTTAAGACTTCGAGCTGTTGATCCTGCCAAAACACAAATTGACAATATTGATGTTACAAAAATCAAAGGGGTAACGGTTAATCATTTCACAATTGATAAACACCCCGCGGTACAAGCAATGATAATGGAAGAAGTTAAAAAGGTAACAAGTAATGCAAATAGAGCAAAAGCCTAAGGGTATTTGTCAGCCCCGAGTCTGTGTCATCGGTGCAGGCCCTAGCGGGCTTGCCGCAATAAAAAACTTGCAAGAGCAAGGGGTTTCTCAGATCACTGTATTTGAAAAAAATAATCAAATTGGCGGTAACTGGGTCTATGATGAAAACAATGATCATTCCAGTGTGTATGAAACGACTCACATTATTAGTTCAAAGCGTTGGTCTCAATTTGAAGATTTCCCAATGCCTGAATCGTACCCTGATTATCCTTCGCATAGGCAAGTTTTGGCCTATTTTCAGAATTATGCCAGTCATTTTGATTTAGAGAAATACATTCGCTTTAATACCTCTGTATTAAAAGTCGAGCAAAATAGCCAAAAACAATGGAAGGTAACCTATCAAGATGAGCAGGGGACTCACGAAGAGACGTTTGATTACCTTTTGGTGGCGAATGGGCATCATTGGGATCCATTCACGCCAGAATATCCCGGCCATTTCGAGGGCGAGGTCATGCATTCTCACCAATATAAGAAAGCCTCTGTTTTCTCCGGTAAGCGTGTGTTGGTTATTGGAGGGGGGAATTCTGCGTGTGATGTTGCGGTAGAAATATCGCGAGTATCTCCTGAAACTTATATTAGCATGCGTCGTGGTTATAATATTTTTCCAAAATTTGTGTTTGGTAAGCCCACGGATGATGCCGTTGCGAAAACTCGCTGGATGCCTGCGGGATTGCGCCAAAAGCTTTTTAAGCTGGTCATTCGAGTATTGCAGGGACGGTATGCTAAGTATAAGTTGCTGGATCCTGATTGTGGACCTTTGGAAATTCATCCAACAATTAATTCGGAATTATTGTATTTTATCCGTCATGGAAAAGTACGCCCACAACCTGGGATTACTCATTTTGAAGGTAAAAAGGTACATTTCACTAATGGTAAACAACTTGAGTTTGATACGGTAATCTATGCCACCGGTTATAAAATAAGTTTTCCCTTTTTTGATAAAGAGTTGATTGATTTTAGTGGGTCAACGAAGGTGCCTTTGTATCGTAAAATGATGCATGCTGATTTGGATAACCTTTATTTTATTGGTTTATGCCAACCACAAGGTTGTATCTGGCCATTAGCTGATCATCAATCAAAGATTGTTGCACGTATCATTATGGGAACCTTGGAACGACCAGAACAATTGCATCAGAAAATTGATCAGGAAATGAATAAACCACATTACCGATTTAAGTCACATATGCGCCACGCCTTAGAGGTGGATTACCATATGTTTCGTCGTGAATTGTTAGATATGCTAGGTTAAATAGGCGTGTTATTTCCGCGCGCGAAATGATGAACGTCATATCTAAGAATCAGTTTAATGGTACTTTATAAAAAAGCTATCCTGCCTGCAACTGTATCTTCCAATTTCAATCTACGCACCGCGGCTTGTCCGCGGCGTTTGGCGTTTTAAATAGATCTCCAATAAAAGTTTATACTGCGCAGCAAACACCCGGATTAATACTGTTTGTGAATAATAGACAAACCACAGCAGCCTCTACAAGTACAAATTCATCACACACAATACCAAAGATATAGTATTAACATACATACGAACGAAATTCAGCGGATTTCGCTCGTATCTTATTCTTTATACTAAGATTTTCTGCGAGATTCCTGGCGTTTGATTAAAGCCGTCATTAACTTTTCAATATTGGTTGCATGAGGATTTTGTTGGTCTACAATAGCTTGTGTACGCTCTTCACAATATCCTTTTACTTCTTTATCTGGGAAGATATAAAATTTCTTTTGAGCTGCTTCGTGCACAATATGCTGCGCTATATCTATTGCAGGCCGTGAATGGGCTAACAAGGATTGGAGTGCGCCATGTAGGCTTGATTGACTTTCTGCAGGATTTGAGAGTAATCCTGTATCAGTGAACGATGGAAATATTACAGAGACATCAACCGGTTTATCTAAACGATTCAAATCGAAATATAATGATTCTGATAAAGCCAAAACAGCGTGCTTGGACATAGAGTAGGGGGCTGTTTGTGAGCCTGCACACAAAGCGTATAAGCTTGCCATATTAATAATGTGTGACCGAAAATTTTGTTGAAATAAAAAGGGCGTAAACGCTTGAATTACATGCATCATTCCATGCAAGTTAACATTCATGACTTGTTTGACCTGTTCTGCATTTAAATCCCAAACAGGGGCTAGTTGGCCAATAATACCCGCATTATTATAGAGCCAATCGATACGACCTAATTCTTGCTGCGTTTGTTGGGCTAGAGCGTTTACTTCATCTGTCTGAGTCACATCGCAGGCAATAGCAAGAATTTTTCCCGGAAATTTAGTTTGGAGTAGTTCGGCTTCCTGGTTGAGCTTAAAGCTGTCTTTATCAACCATAACCACAGTATTATCTTGTTCTAAGTGAACTTGGGTTAATGCTAAGCCTATACCATTGGCAGCGCCTGTAATTACAGCTACTTTCATGTATCAAACACCTTTTTTAGGTAAAACCCGATTTTGCTATACTTTAGCTACAGAGTGCAAACAATAAGGAGCTATTTTGAAAAACAATGGCGAAATACCTGAGCCCAATGAGATTCCTGATTCTCCTGATGAATATCCATCAAATCCAGAACCTATTGAGCCAGTGGATCCTAATCTTCCTGAGCCAGAGCCCGCAGATACGCCGGAGCCTTCAGGGGATTAAAGGAAATAATATAGACATTATTCGTAGGCTGGGCTGTGAAGCCCAGCATTGGGAATTGCTTCGTGCTCTGTTTGCTGGGCTTGACAGCCCAGCCTACGTTTAGGCACGAGTAATCAAATGCTGCAAAGCAGAATTGATACTCAAATAAATTGCCATAAAAAATAGGAGGGTTATCAATAAAATTTTTAGGGTGGATTTTATTTTTTCTGGGTGTTTATTGGTTAGAAAAAAAGAGTAAGCGCCTAAAAAACCACAGGCGGCTCCTAAAAGTGTTCCACCGACTACATCTACAAACCAGTGAACTTGCAACAATACACGGGAAATTGCTTGTAGAAAAATCCATATGCAGGCGAGGGCGATGACAGGCCATTTGGATTTTATTTGATTACAAATCAATGCAGTAAGGAATATCGTATAGGTGGCGCATAATGTTACATGCCTACTGGGAAATGCATAGCTCTCTGATGCATTTGTAAAGGAGACCTCGGGCCGGGGAAATGCAATCAAATTTTTGAAAAAATAAGCAAGAAAAGCCGTAATCGCCATAACTCCTATTAAATGAAGCGCTAAATTCGTTTCTTTTTTTAATAGCAGTATTACTCCCGCACCTATAAATGTAGGGATGATTATAAATTTGTTTCCGAATAATGAGATTAATGTGCTGAAAAAGTCTGTATACGAATTTTTTATCTGTTGACTGAAAATAAAAATATTATGATTAATTGACAAAAAAGAAGCCTGTTGATAGATAGCAAAGATAAGGCAGCTGAATAAAAAGAAACAAAATATTCCTCTAAGTAAATACATATTCTGTATTTTCTTGTTCATCCATTTTCCTTGTTATGTTGGCGTTGATTTAATTTTAGTATAGGTAAAATATGCAATAGCCAAAATAGCACCCGAAATGCCCCCTATGAAAAGCTCGACAAGCACAGACATGAGAGAAGATAGGTTTTGGGTATGATGGTGAATAGCCGGTATTTCATGAGTAATAATACTTCCCCCCACTAAAAACATGGCAATTGTTCCTATCACACTTAAAATTTTCATAAGTATTGGGGCGGTATTAATTAAAAGCATTCCAATTTTTTTAAGTAGATGTTTTTTTTGAAGCAGAATCAAGCCTAAATCATCTAATTTAACGATGCATGCTACCAAACCATAAACACCAAGAGTCATAATTATTGAAATGATGACTAATACAAGTATTTGGTTAATAAATGATGAAAAGGCAACTATACCTAAAGTTATGATAATGATTTCGGCTGATAAGACAAAATCTGTGCGTATGGCACTCTTAATTTTATCTTTTTCAAATTGATTTATATCGATATTTTCAAAGTCCTTTGCGTCGAACTCACTTTTTTTATGGATAAACTTCGCTATAATTTTTTCGAAGCCTTCAAAACACAAATACAAGCCTCCTAAAATCAACAAAATACTCACGAGCATCGGAGCGAAAAAATTTATAAAAAGGGCGAAAGGAATTAATATTAATTTATTAACAGCCGACCCCTTTGCTACGGCTCCTATAACAGCGAGTTCTCTATGCGCATGAATTCCTATCATTTGTTCTGCATTGAGTACCAGATCATCGCCTAACACTCCTGCTGCTTTTTTAGTTGCTATTTTAGTCAGGATTGCTACGTCATCGAGCGCACTTGCAATATCATCAAGGAGTGTTAACAAACTGGTTGCTGCCATATTTAATTTATCCTTTAATTGAGCGGCTGCTCTATAAAATATTAAATAAAATTCAATATACTATCAAAAGTGTTTCTCATACTTAAAAGGAATATAGGCATGAACAATCCAACTTACAATTTATTTAGATATTTCTTTATTTAATTTGCTATCTTGGTGATGTTGCTGGATTACTTGCTATAATTTTACTATGTATGGAAATTACTTGCTTAAGGAATAGATTATGAAAAAACAAAAAAAGGAACATCCAGAAGTCACTGATATTGAAAATATTTGTGAAATAACACCTAAAAGCCCACAAACAGATAAGGTCTGTGAGCAAGTGAAAAAGCACTCTGGCTCTAAACAAAAAAACAAATCAGATTTTGAGCCTGGAAGGCATTAAGCTATTTTCGAAGAATGATTTTTGGCTTATTTTCCAGTAATCAACTGTGTTAAAGCGGAACCAATGTCTTTTGCTCGCATTAAACTTTCACCGATTAAAAATGTATTAATCCCATTAGCCTGCATTAAGGCTACATCGGTGTGAGTATTAATACCACTTTCAGTAATAACTATTCTATCCTGAGGAACTACATCCTTTAAATTAATGCTTAATTGAATGTCGGTTTTAAAGGTATGCAGGCTACGATTATTTATTCCCATAAGTGGCGTGGGTAAATGCAAGGCACGTTCTAACTCTTCTCGAGTGTGGCTTTCCACCAGAACGGCCATGTTTAACTCTTGCGCTAACTGACAATAATCAGCAAGCTGTGCATCATCAAGCAAAGCTACGATTAATAAAATACAATCAGCACCTAATGATTGGCTTTCATAGATTTGGTATTCATCGAGGATAAAATCTTTCCGTAATACCGGTAATTCACAATGTGATTTCGCGAGAGCTAAATAATCTGGATGGCCTTGAAAAAATTCAATATCGGTTAGTACCGATAAACAACGAGCTCCATGTTGCGCGTAGATTTCAGCGATTTGCGCTACATCAAAATCTTCTCGGATCAAACCTTTACTCGGTGAAGCTCGTTTTATTTCCGCAATAATAGCTGCTGTTGTACTGGCTTTTAGGGCCGCAATAAAATCACGGCGTTCCCATTGGGATTGTTCTAGTGAGTTTTGTGGACGTACTTTTTTCGCTTGGGCGATCTCATTTAATTTATGCTGGGCAATGCGTTCTAAAACACTATTCATGATGTGATTCTTTATTTAAAGTTTGAGTTAATTGGCAAAGTTGCTGAAAACATTGTGCGGCTCGGCCGCTATCTAAGGCTTCTTTGGCCTGTTCAATAGCTTGAGTAAATGAAAGCTCTTCTTTGGCGCAGTAAATTGCTGCAGCAGAGTTTAGCAATACCATATCTCGGGCAGCACCTTTCGCGCCGGAAAAAACAGATTGGATAATGGCTAAGCTTTGGCTTGGCGAATCAACAATAATGTCATCCAGCGAGCCGTGGTGGATATCATAATCAGCAGGGATAATCGACCATTCATGAAAACCACCTTGATGATACTCAACCACTTGGGTAGGAGCGGCAATACTGATTTCATCCATGCCATCTTGAGAGCTAATCACTAAGGCACGTTCACTCCCCAAATTTGCAAGCACGGTAGCTAAAGGTTTTTGCCAGCCTGTTGAAAAAACCCCAACAACTTGTCTTTTTACGCGAGCAGGGTTGATTAATGGCCCTAATAGATTAAACAGCGTACGAATACCTAATTGCTGGCGTGCTGTACGAGCGTGTTGCATGGCTGGGTGGTAACTTGGAGCAAATAAAAACGCAAGATTGCATTCATGCATGCACGTTTTCATATGTTGGTCAGAAAGATTGAGTACAAAGCCTGCCCGTTCGAGCAAATCAGCACTGCCACTGCGACTGGAAACAGAACGATTGCCATGCTTGGCTACGGAAACTCCGGCAGCAGCAACCACAAAACTGCAGGCAGTGGACACGTTGAAGGTGTTTTTACCATCGCCGCCAGTCCCCACAATATCAATCAAATTATCCCCTAATTCAATCGTATGCGCCAATTCCTGCATAACCTTTGCAGCGGCAGTTAGCTCACCTGCAGTTTCTCCTTTAGTGCGCATCAGTGCTAAAAAAGTAGCAATTTGCAGGTCATTATATTGGCCAGACATGCAGGCATGAATTACATCATGCATTTGTTCTGCATTTAATTCCTGTTTTGCGATTAATTGTTCAAATAAAAGATTAGGTTTCATAGGTTAAGAAATTCTCTAATAATTGCTGACCATACTGACTTAAAATTGCTTCAGGGTGAAATTGTAGCCCAAAAACAGGATATTGACGATGCGAAATTGCCATAATTGTGTCATCCACCCAGGCATCAATAGACAAGCAATCGGGTAAGCTGGATGCTTCGACGGCAAGAGAGTGGTAACGGGTTGCTTGAAACCCTACGGGAACATTATGAAATATGCCTCGTTGATGGTGTTGAATCAGCGATGTTTTTCCATGCATGATTTCAGGAGCTGAGATAATTTGGCCACCAAATGCTTGCGCAATACATTGATGTCCTAAACAAACTCCTAAAATAGGAATTTCTTGGTGAAACTCATGGATGGCTGCTAGAGAAATACCTGCATCATCGGGGCCTTTAGGGCCGGGAGAAATAACCAGATACTCAGGTTTTAAGTTACGTATTTGTTGTATGCTTATTTGATCATGTGTCGAAACATGTACTTCCTGATTTAAGCATTGGAAATATTGCACGAGGTTATAAGTAAATGAATCATAATTATCAATAATAAGTAACATGATGATGTTCTATAAAGTAAAATCTTCGCCGAGATAAACTGCTCTAACTTGTTGATTTGCAAGAATAGTTTCTGGGGAGCCTTCACAGAGTATTTTTCCCTGGCTCACAATATAGGCTCGCTCACAAATATCTAGTGTTTCTCGGACATTGTGATCTGTAATTAAAACACCAATGCCTTTATTACATAAATGTTGGATAATTTTTTTAATATCAATTACGGAAATCGGATCAACCCCTGCAAAGGGTTCATCAAGAAGGATGAATGAGGGTTCAATTGCCAAGGCACGGGCAATTTCTACACGTCTGCGCTCTCCCCCTGATAATGCCATACCCATGCTATTACTAATATGCGTAATATGAAATTCTTGCAGTAACAGATCCAGCTTTTCTTCCCGAGCCTGCTCATTTAAATCGGGTCTAAGCTCTAAAATAGCCATAATATTTTCAGCTACTGTCAGCTTACGAAATACCGAAGCCTCTTGAGGCAAGTAGCTAATTCCCATGCGGGCACGTTGGTGCATGGCATGGGAGGTAATATCTTGGTTGTCGATGATAATTTGGCCTTCATCACAAGACTGTAAACCCACGATCATATAAAAGCAGGTGGTTTTCCCCGCACCATTTGGACCTAATAAGCCTACACATTCACCTTTTTTGATGTGGATGCTTACCCCATTGACCACTGTTCGCGATTTAAAGGATTTTTTTAGGTTTCGCGCTTCTAATAAATTCATAGAGATTTCTTTTCAGGATGATAAATTATAGTTATTCTTTGTTTTTTATCACCATTAGACAGAACGTGCTGTTTGATGGTGTCATAGCGTATTTTAGCTGCTGAAAATGAATCATTTCCTTGTTCTACGCGGGCATTTCCAATGAGCTCAATGATGTGAGTTAATGGATAATAGCGTATGGTATCGGCATAGGCATGCATTGGCGGCTTTTTCGGATCGGTTGTTGTCCAGTAATGGGCTTGTTTGCCATCACTGCCTTTGGCGATTGCTAAAACCAGTTGGTTTTTCTCGTTGCCCTTAGTGATCGCTTTCGCTGCCTGTAAATTGGTTGTGCCTTGTATTAACTCCACGTTACCAATATAAACGCCTTTATGATTTTGTTGATTCAAATCCGCTGAATCCGCCTGCACGTGCATTACCTGCTCTCTATCAGTGGATAGGGCATAGCTAGGGCATGCCAAAATACATACAGCACTATACAGAATACCTTTAACCATTTGCTGGAACATAGCTTCCTCGTGCTTGATGAAGTAATTCTACTCTTTTTTCGTCCAGATAGGCATTCATTCCTTTGGATTGAATAATGTTACCTGGTTGTTCATAGGTTACAAGCAGATCAGTAGATGCTTTTTTCTCATTAGGATAATAAGTTACCTCTTCAGTTTTTAGAGTACTTCCTTGAACATTATCCCCTTGAGTTTGATGTACAATTACATCACCGATAAAAACGATTCGTTGCCCACCATCAAAGGATTTAGCGTGATTTGAACGTATATCCCAAGGTGGCTGCTTATCTTGGCTTACTAAAATATGTGGCTTTTTAAAAAAATACATATCGCCTTTTTGAACGTGCCGCATCTTTGGCGTTGCCAAAAGAGTTGTTAGGGAGCCTTTATCGTCAAATTGACGTACCTTCACACGAGAAATAGTCGTGTCAACGGAGTTGGCTAAAGTTTCACTATCCAAGCGCAGGAGGCGTGACGAATGACTGTAATACCACCCTGAACCTGCTAGGGCAATGAGTACGAGAAAAAACCAAATACCTTGTTTTGCTGCATTCATTATTTTAGATAACCTTTTATCGCCAAGTCCATTTTGTTTTGCGCGTTGAGAATAAGGTCGCATAGTTCACGGACAGCCCCACGACCTCCAGGATGTTCTGTTTGCCATACGGCTATTTCTTTAACTGCAGGCACGGCATTCGCTACCGCGACACCCAAACCTACTTTTTGTATCAATGGCATATCAGGAAGATCATCGCCAATATAGGCGAATTGTTTGTCTTCAAGATTTAATGTTTTTTTCAATTGCTCATAGGTGTCTTGTTTATTTAACTGATCTTTATAGTAATGCTTGATGCCCAATTGCTGCATGCGGTGATCCACGACTGCATTGCGAGAGCCAGTGATCACGGCCACATCAATTCCTACGGTCATAAGTAATTTTAAACCTACACCATCATGAATATGGAATGTTTTTAGCTCATTAAAATGATTATCGATGTATAAGAGGCCGTCAGTGAGTACGCCATCCATATCGCAAATAAGGCATTTAATTTGTTGTGCTTTTTCGATTAGTTTATTCATTTAAAAAACACCTGCTTTTAACAAATCATGAAGATGAACTACCGCAACAGGGCGGTTATGTTCATCTGCTATTACTAATGACGTAATACTGTGCTTTTGCATTACTGCTAATGCTTCTGCTGCAAGAATTCCCGGACGAATGGTACGTGCATTTCGGGTCATTACGTTTTTAAGTGGTGTAGTATTTATATCACACTGTCGGGTTAAGGTGCGGCGAATATCACCATCAGTGTAGACCCCAACCAGATAACCTTTGGAGTCTGTAACACATGTCATTCCGAGTTTTTTATCTGTTACTTCAATCAATGCTTCGCTGACGGTTGCATTTTCGCTAACTAATGGCAATTCATTGCCTTGATGAGCAATATCATCAATGCGCAGTAACAGACGTTTGCCTAAAGAACCTCCTGGATGTGATAAAGCAAAATCTTCCTCACTAAAACCGCGGGCTTGTAATAGGGAAATAGCTAAAGCATCTCCCATAACTAAAGCAACCGTAGTGCTTGTGGTTGGCGCAAGGCCTAAAGGACAGGCTTCTTGTTTAATGCTCACATCCAAATTAACATCGGCAGCACGGGCCAGAATTGATTCGCTATTACCTGTTAAGGTAATTAGGGGTATTTCCATACGTTTTAATAAGGGGAGTAGGGTAACGAGTTCGGCAGTGTTCCCTGAGTTAGAAATAGCAATCACCGCATCTTGGCGAGTGATCATTCCTAAGTCGCCATGACTTGCTTCGCCGGGGTGCATAAAAAACGAAGGGCTGCCGGTACTTGCTAAGGTTGCGGCAATTTTATTGGCAATATGTCCCGACTTACCCATGCCCGTAACAACAATTCGCCCTTTGCAAGCAAGCAATAATTCGCAGGCTTTGGCAAAGCGCTCATCAATACGTTGGGTTAATTCAAAGACAGCTTGTGCCTCAGTTTCGATGACAGCAAGTCCAAGTGTGCAAAAATTCATAGGCTACTATTTGTTTCCTTTTTGTTTAGTTTTCATTCTAACATAATGACTCGTCGTTGCAAAACCGTGGTCGTTTTTACTCATAAAAATAGCGCCCTCTGCTTTTAGCACCGCGAATTTAGTCTGACTGTTATTGTGCTCTACAATGCCACGAAAATCATCGAACGTTAATATGTCTATAAAATGACAAAGCCCTTTTATGCGCGTGTCATTCAATATATCTAACCACTGAGTTTTTTAATTTTATTGGAATAATCATAAATAAACGTGATCTGCAATGAGTTAACTGTTCTATAATTAATCTATATCGCATTGTTTTTGATCTATTTGGTTATTACTTATTTCTGATTCACTATCTTTTTATGAGTGAAAATTTATCAAAAGATTAAATTTGAAGGTTATTATCATGAAAGAGAAATTATCTAAAACAGAATTGGAAGAAATGTTTCAAGAAGGACGTTTTGTTGCAAGAGCGTTTCAAACCTCCGTTTTATTAAAAGGAAAACCTAAATACGATCAAGTCGAGGATGAACTTAAATATCTAAATGTGAAAAAAAATAACGAGGGCGAACATCAAAATGTAGAACGGCATGGTCAAAGGGGGCGGAGCGCCACATTGCTGGTTCCTGGCGTTGACATGACCCTATTTGATAGTGTTGGATTTTTATATGATGCCGATCAATCTACAATTAAGGCGTACATGTTCCGAGACTCACAAACAATGAGCCAAATTAATCATAATGATTATTATAACGTTAACATGGATAAACATAAGTTTGAGCCGATCATTTCCAGAACTGAATTTATGAATAAATATCGTGATTATCGGGAAAAACTGGCAAATCCAGAGCTACAGGATGACACGAAAGATTATGAGATGGAAAAATCATTCGAAGCTTATAATGAGGTTCTCGGTAATTTTTTTCCCGAATCATTAGTAGGCTTAGTTGGCAAAGACTCCTCACTAGAGACAAAACGTAACTTGTTATTTTTAAAAAATCTGCTCAGCGAGCGTGGCCAAGATTTACCAATGGTCCTCATGGATAAAGGTCAAATCAAAGTCTATAATCCTAGTTTGCACGAAATAGCAGAGATTATTAATAATTCTAAAAAGGAAATTGAAAAGGATGCTGCAAAATTCCAATTGGGTACTCGTGAAGAACTATTAAAAGAATTTGCTAAGAATTTAGGATTTACTTTAGATGATATTCCTTTTGATACTCCTGTAACGGCTAAGCATCTTAAAGTGAATAATCAATACGAGTTTAAGGCCAATGAAATCATCGCTTATTTAAGCGAAGTTACTAAACTTCCTAAAGGTGGAGCATTTTCATACGGTATTGAAGGAAGATTGCTTGAAGTAGTCAATCAAAAACTAAAAAATGAAGGACAAGAACCAGTAAAAGATTTAAAGGGAGTAATTCTTAACAAAAAGGATGTCGAAAGCTTAGTAACGCTTTTAAATGCTGAAATGAAAAATAGTAAAGGCCACAAAGACATGTCAAGCCAAGATATTAAAGAGTGTTCAGCCGCTATTGTATCCAATATAAATGCTCGTCGGTCAGATGGAGAGGCCTTAGCAAATGTTGATGGTTTAACCAGCTCAAAATCTTCAAAGATAGGTCGAATGATTAGTGAGTTCTTTACTAAAGTAGCCTCATTTTTTAAAGAAAATGTTGTTTCGGAAAAAGTAGAGAATTGTAAAAATATCAAAGAGCAATTAACAGAGATAAAGCAGCAGGAACCGATCATGTCGCATGAAGAACAAAACGAACAAAGTCTACGTCCATAGGATTAAAGGGCGGTGACCTGTAGGTCACCGCTCGATGCTCTTCTGACTAATTAGCAATTGACGAAATTTACTTACCACGTGAACGCTATAATGCTACTTCGCTTTAAGGGCGGTTGTATGAGTCATACTAAATAAATCGATGAGCTCATCGTTTATATTTTCCCAATTGATTTCTATAATTTTTTTACACAATTCATGCAGTGGATTATTTTGTTCTAAAGTAGCACTAGACAATATCTCTTGGGCCATTTGTTGTAATTGTTTTATTTTATCGATTTGAGAGATTTTACTGCCCAAAATTTGTCTCATTTGCTGAATTTCCATTGGCGCTTTTTTGAAATCAAAAAAAAGAAAGGAAACACCCTGATTCCACGATTTATCTTTGACCTGTTCTTCTATAGCCGCGAGTAATCTTGTTAATAGATTTACCTGCTTTCCATTTAAGGGCAATCCATCTAAGGCATTCTTAAAAGGTATAAAATTGTCTGAATCAAATTCAGACGTAAAAATAGCAAAAACGACATCATCAAAGTCCCCAATACGCTTTTGGAGTTCTTCTTGGTAAATTCTGGCAATTTCGGTAGCAGGGTTACCAAAAGCTCCGCAACCAAAAGCGCTTAATACCACGCAGCGAATATTAGCTGTTTTTAATGTATCTAATTGGGCTGCAATTTTTCTGCGCATGCTTGCTTCACTAAAAGGATTGGTGCGCGATATGTTCTCGGCTGCAGATTTGAGTTCGTAAAATAAAAAATAATCCGAAGGTGATAAATCATCATAGCCTGAAATATTGGGGCCTTCGCTTCCTTTGATGCAAACTCGAGGGGTTTGCACATCTAAATAGACATGACCAGGAACGCCATTGATAAGATCAGTCATTTCTTTTGTATAATAGATTTTTTCTTCATCCATTTCTTCATCATGCACATGAAAATGGCAATTGGAGCGACGATACATATTTTCTTCTTGGGCTCCCATACCTTCAAGATACAAGCCACCAGGTAATTCGGCGTTTGCCATATTTAATACGGCATAAATATTTCCCGTCTTTTGTGATAATCTTAAGGCAACATCACCCCAGTCACCGGGAATAACACGAACATGGCCAGATAAATTTGCTGGAGTAATACTCCAATTTTGATGATTTTTTCTTGCTTGTTCTTCATAAAATCCTGAAGCATCTGTAGAAAATTTTTCCACAGTATCTTTTAAAATCATTCGGCGTTTTTTAGCACCTGAAATCGGTGTATTCAAAGAACTTTCTGGTTCAACTAAAAGTTGTTTAGGCATATTCAATACTTAATCAAATGAATGAAACGATTTGATTATAACACAAAGTGGAGTTTAGTGTTTTTTATTGTTCATAATAGAAGCACGTCAAACCGAGTAAGTGTATATTTTTTATTCATAAATATAGGCTGAAAGTGGTTTTAAGTTGCTCATATGTGCTTATTTGGTTAAGTCCTTAATTTTTTTAAATTTAAGAGACTCATTATGATTCGTTTGTTGTACTGTTGAAACAGCTGAACCTATAAGTGCGGGAAATTGATCACTCAATAATACAAACACAATGCCATTGAGGGAAAACTGTACTGTATTCCATACGGTTGTTCGTTGAATGCGGGCGGCAGCAAGTGCATGCCCACTGAGTTCGACATGGCACATAGTTCCATAAAATAAAACTATGCGTATATTAAATTAATACAGTTAGTTGTCCGGTTGTTGCAGTTTGATCCGACGACTCTCATTGCGCTTTCTGAATCAGAACTAGCCCACGTTTTAATTTATGAACTGATTCTAATTACTGCTTTAATCTCTTTTCGTCTAGAACATATCCTTGGCGTAGATACTTTTTGAGCACTTGCGTGGCCAAACACTAATACCCAATTGAATTCTGCGTTACCCTCTAACCTATGCGAATTTTATTTAAAAAATGTTCGCTATTTATAGAATTGAACAACTCTTCTCTCTATGATTTTCGCTTCTTTTAATGGGCACTTTAAAATTCAAGGCTTGGTCTTGGGTATATGGGAGCGTCAAAATCATCGTAGTTAATAGGAGAAGGAGCAGGCTCTTCTTTTTTTGTGGTCATTATTTCACTTTCGTCATTTCTATATAGACCAACCCCACCTAAAGAGTGCTTATCGGACTCTTTTCTATCTGTTGAAACCATAGAACAAAGAACGGGGTTCATGCTAGGTATCGCTTCATCTTTTTTACCATTTAAAATACGTTCTGCTTTTGAATCAAGATTTTTCTGGTTAGTTATTGATAGAATAATTTCGTCAGCCGTTACTTCTTTTTTATCAATTAAATCGATCATATTTAAAACCGCGCCAGATGAGTGCAAGCCACAACTTACCCCGTCAAAAAATGGTTGGGTACCTAGCCTGTGCACCGTCACATCTTTACCCAAGAACGAAGATTGTACCTCTTTTCCAATTCCAAAAGCCCACAAACCAAAGGCCTTAAAAGGGGCTTTAATAAAGCCCCAAACTTTTTCAAAAAAATTTGGCGATTCTGATGAATTAAAGAATTGATTGGGAGAGCTTATTTTAGAATCAAATACAGTTATTCTTCCATGCTCTCCTTTTTCCTTGAACAGAGTTGTATAGTGACGCTCCCCAGTTCCCTTGCCTAATAGGGAGCAACCAATACCAAAGTTTTCATTGTCTATTTGATTCCTTATTGCTTCTACAGTCGATTGGTACGAGGGTTCTTCGGCATCTCCACTTCCTTGTTTTACAGCTAGTGGACTAGGAATAATTACAAAATTCCTATTTTTATTGTAAAAATAAGTGACATTCATTTTCATAAAAGAAACTTGAACAGAAGCTTCTTTCTTTTCCCATTCGCCACTTCCAGTGAGATGATTCTTAATTATTGAATTCATTTCGTTTGAATCAAGCATCATTCTGGACATTTTTTATAAACCTTAAATTTTTACTTATTTTGTCCAGTATATATAAATTTTATTAGGGTTTTCTTAAGTGGAGGCTTGATTAACGCCACGCGGAGCACACCAGTTGGGTAGCGCTTTGATCTGCACAGGCTATGAATCGTAATTATCAAATTAAATTAACATTAACCTACTCATAGGAAGGAATCGGCTTATCGAGAGACAAAGTGTTTGTCCTTTATTTATCAAGCTGTGCAGTGTTCATTCGAGAAATGGACTTATCTTTTTATATAAAAAAATCATTTATTGATCTAAGTCAAGGTAATTTGTTTATTTTAGTGTCATTATTTGAGTCACTAATGACTGTAATAGCCTTAATAGGGGAGTTCAATATGCTTTGTTTTAATGAAACTACTGGAGAAGCCATCCTATCTGGATTAACTAATGTAAATGGCGATGAGTTAATTCGCTCTATTTTTAGAATCAACAAAAATACAAAACATCTTGACATGGGATGGAATAATTTTGGCAAAAGACCAAGTAATGAATTGCAAGCAGCGTTAACGAATTTGAATGACCAAATAAAATTTTTAACTTTACGTGGAAATAATTTAGGCAAAAAAGCAGGAGAAGATACCGCACTTGTTTTCTCATCATTAAGGCACGTTACTCATGTAGATTTAAGTTTTAATGACCTTAATACTCAAAAAGAGCTGGCTGTTGGATTAAATGGTTTTGCCTCAACTCCAGTAAATTCATTGGATCTGGGTTCTAATAATTTAGGACGTTATGATAACAAGCAGTTAAATAATGCTTTTGCTGTTCTTAAATGGTTAAAATCATTAAATATCAGTTACAACAATTTGGATATGAAGAGCGAACAAGAACTAGAAAACATGTGCCAAGCTTTCTCAAATAGCTTAGAGCATCTTGATATTAGCAACAATAATTTGGGCAGCAAAATTAAAGTAATTAGAAAATTACCTAAAAATATTACTTCTTTAAATATTAGCGATAATGACATCGCCCAATTAGCTGTAGAGGACGTTAATAATTTAAAAGATTCATTAACTCATTTGCAAACACTTTATATTAGTGTTGATGAATTCAATAACATGACCCCAAAACAAAAAAAAGCTTGGGAGCCTATTCTTAGATCTATAAATAAAGTTGTATTTTTTAATTCATCAGGAAAAGAAGTTACACCTGAACAATCTCATTTTTCAATCAATAGATCGGTTTTCTTTAGTCACAATTATGATAAAAAAGAGCAGGATATTGTTGAATCACTTAAAGGTTTTGCAAAATCTATTAGTGATAGCTTAAGAAAATAAAATTCATTTTGATTTGGGCAAATATCGCTCCAATTCCACAATTGGCGCAGGTCTTTAAATAAAACCTGCGCCACGGCTTCTAAGGGATGGAATTTTTTTTAACTAGGGTCTCTTCGGAGGCGTTATGCTCCTTTCTATTGTGGGTCTGAAATAATGAATGTGCCTTTAGAGGAGACTTATCGTTTAATTTGATTATTGCTCTGGCAGATTCAAAACCCACTCTTGCTTGGTTAATGGAATAACGAGTCTCCGGATTTAAATTCAACATTCCGAGCAATGTATCTTTTATTAAATTTTTTGCTTTTATATCCAGAACTTTAATGCCACTAAAGATAGAGCATAACATTCTAACTGGAGTAGCATTGAAATAAACCGATAGATCATCATAGGTGCTGTAATCAACATTCCATAATAAAGCGATAACGCGTGCGAGAGAGAAAACATCTGCCTTAAAATTGATGAGTTTTGAATATTGTCTTACCTCGGGAGCTAAATAGGGTGGAGTGCCATTTATGATGGTATTTAGATGAATGGCATCTTTGCTCAATCCAAAATCAATAAAATGTATCTGAATGGGAGGTCCTAGGTGGACC
Source organism: Legionella lytica (assembly GCF_023921225.1). NCBI lineage: Bacteria > Pseudomonadati > Pseudomonadota > Gammaproteobacteria > Legionellales > Legionellaceae > Legionella > Legionella lytica. The sequence goes on along the minus strand of NZ_CP071527.1, from coordinate 2,488,499 downwards.
AGGATATTTTCTGGCTTTATGTCACGATGTACAATCCCTTGGTTACATACTTGCTCCTCTAATGCATTCACTAAAGCGAGGCTTAATTCAATTCGCTGAAGTGCAGATAATTTCTCGCGCTCATCGAGGATATAAAAAAGCTCATCTCCGGGGAGTTGGTTCATAGTGGTAAAGCTCAGTTGAGCCCCCGTGGAATTGGTAACAATTGTGGGCTTTTTTACTGCAAGATGAGCGGTTTTTTTTGTTAACCTATATTCATTATCCAGCGCAGTGAGCGGATTCGAAGGATGGTGTCGTTGTATTTTAACGACGCGTCGTTTGCCATCTTTTCTTTGTTTTTTTATTTTTATGGAATCTTCATCCAAGCTCATTGTACTTTTAATCTTATAGACTTGGCCAAAAGTCCCCACACCTAAAGAGGGTTTATTGCTGATTAGTTCATAGCGCAGCCCAGAATGGCCTTCCTTTCGTTCACGGCTAAAGACAGTATTTTTTAACTTAATAATTGTGCCGTTTTGTAAAGTATAGGGGGTATCTTTTACCCAGAGATTTATCCCTGCTTGTGATTGCATGGAAAAAAACTGAATAAGTAATTGCGCAAGCTGCATTTCCACCTGTTTTAGGTTAATCAACAGTGGGGTGTCTTTGGTATCCGCGGAGAGTGGCATAATTTGAGGCTCTATCTATAAATTTAAAAAATAAATGCCATTAAAATAACTTAAATTCACATATAAATCCTCACTTAGTTAAGAAAAAAAGCTGAATTATTAAAAGATATTGATTATATTGAAAAATACTTAATCTGTTCATTTTCTGTATGCTACGGGGGCGCGTAAGCGGTCTGAGAGTCTCACTGTACTCACAATCCGGGCGTATAGATCCGGTCTCGGGTGGTGAAAAAGCAGCTTGATGCATCGTTTTAAAAAATAATAAAGAAAATTGCTTTTAAGTCTAATTATCAAATTAGATAATACCCTACACATCATAATCAATGGAGTTGAGGCATGAAACTATTTGTAATTTATATTGGTGGTACTCACCCTAAATCTTTGATTGAAGTTCATGATATTCGATTCATCGCTGCAGAAAATTTAGAACAAACCTACGAATTCCTTAAAACTAGTTGGTGGGGTAACCCTAAAAGCTTACATATTGATGCATGGGGAGTTTTAACCCACGTAGATGGATATGACATCTCATTTGCGAAACAAGTAACTACTGAAACCCCGAAATTGTTTTTTGTAAATCTGGGGGGGGTATGATAACAATCAGTTTACAGAATTGCACAAAAATATATTTTTAGTAGCTAAAAATGAAAATGAAGCGAAAAAACAAGCCTTAGCGCAGGCTAAAACATGGAAGTCAGCACATCGTGATAATTTATATGATGTTGATAACATAATTAATGTATCATTAATTTTATCCCCAGAATTTAAGTTACACTTGACGCCCAATATAGTTGATAAAGATTTTGAGTTTACTTGCTGTTATTTGCCTATTGGAAGAGTTTAATTGTATCTGTATAGTTTTTTTGAACTAAATATTAATTGAGGGGGAGCGATATACTTCAGCGACATCAGCACTTGATGTTGGGCCCAACCTAAAACAACGGATTAGACTGTTCTTTATTTGTTCATTGTGTCTTTATTTGACTAAATTCATAATTTTTTTTAAATTTAAGAGACTCATTTTTCTAGGAACCAGTATATACTTGTATTTTTGGCCAGAACTGGAACTTGAAAGCATGCCTGAAAATTGGGTTGAAATTAATGATCTGATCTTTACTCGAGAGAGTCGCCGCATCTTCAATGGCATTAACATGACCGTAAAACGAGGTAAAATTACGGCCATCATGGGGCCGAGCGGTTCTGGAAAAACAACCTTATTGCAATTAATTGGCGCACAATTAACACCTCATAGTGGTACCATTCAGGTGAATGGTCAAGACATCCATCAATTACCTCGCAAAGCATTATATGATGCGCGTCGTGATATGGGGTTACTTTTTCAAAGCTCTGCTTTATTTACGCACCTTAATGTATTTGAAAATGTTGCATTTCCATTAAGAGAGCATACGCAACTTAATGAATCTATGGTGCGTGATATTGTATTGATGAAACTGCAAGCCGTAGGCTTACGCGGTGCTGCAGAATTAATGCCCGCCCAACTATCAGGCGGAATGGCGCGTCGAGTTGCGTTAGCTCGTACTATCGCTCTAGATCCTGAGCTCATGATGTACGATGAGCCATTTACTGGACAAGACCCAATTTCATTAGGTGTTCTAGTACGTTTAATTAAACGTTTAAATCAATTATTAAATACGACAACCATCATCGTTTCTCATGATGTTGAAGAGACCTGTTCTATTGCAGATTACATTTATCTGATTGCAGGGGGGAAAATAATAGGGGAGGGCACTCCTGAAGAATTAGTCCGCTCCTCAGAGCCTCAGGTCAAGCAGTTTATGCATGGTGAAGCTGATGGTGTGGTGCCATTTCATTATCCAGCCCGTCCTTATACAGAGGAGCTATTAGATGCTTGATTTGATTATGCGCTTGGGAAATCGTGGCACTCACGTTTTACAAAATCTGGGTAGCTCGGGTTTGTTTTTGTTTTTGATGCTATTTCGCAAGCCCAATATTAGAAAATTATGGCCTTTATTGTGTTATCAAATTCATTTTGTTGGTGTTTTATCGTGTTTAATTATTGTTGTTTCAGCTCTATTTATCGGTATGGTTGTGGGATTACAAGGTTATAATACGTTGCAAAAATTTGGTGCAGCCACCCAATTAGGCCAGCTCTTGGCATTAAGTATTGCCAGAGAACTTGGGCCGGTAATTAGTGCATTACTATTTGCTGGTCGAGCTGGTTCTGCATTGACTGCAGAAATTGGGTTGATGAAGGCCACAGAACAATTATCCAGTATGGATATGATGGGAGTCGACCCCTTGGGCCGAGTTATTTATCCTCGCTTTATGGCGGGGTTTATTACGCTACCCGTTTTGGCCTTAATTTTTTCAGCAGTAGCGATCTTTGGTGGCTACTTTATTGGGGTGCATTGGTTAGGTGTTGATTCTGGAAGCTTTTGGTCCAATATGCAGGCGGCAGTAAATTTTCGTATTGATGTGCTCAGTGGTATCATTAAGAGTTTGGTGTTTGCTTTTGTTGTAACTTGGATTGCGGTATTTCAGGGGTTTGAGTGTGTGCCTACAGCAGAAGGTATTAGTCAGGCGACGACCAAAACGGTTGTCTATGCGTCGCTTGCTGTGTTAGGTCTGGATTTTTTGTTGACTGCAATGATGATTGGAGATTGGTAAATGAGTAAGCAACGTTATGTAGATGTGAGTGTTGGCCTATTTATGTTGCTTGGTTTGTTGGCCCTGCTGGTCATGGCAATGAAGGTCAGTAATATTTCTGATTTTATGTCTCATAAGAGTTACAATGTTACTGCAGATTTTACTGATATTGGTGGATTAAAAGTGCGTGCACCAGTTACGGTTGCTGGGGTTAAAATTGGTGAAGTAACGCGTATTGAATTACAACCAGGTGAGCTTAATGCCAAGGTTACTATGCGTTTACAAAGCGATAAAAAAATTCCCTATGAAGATTCTTCAGCACGAATTTTAACGCAAGGCTTGCTTGGTTCCAATTATATTAGTATTGTGCCCGGTTTTGACGATGATGCAAACCGTGATCATCCTTACTTACGTAATGGGGATGTAATTGCTAAGACGCAAGAAGCAGTGATTCTTGAAAATTTAATCGGTCAGCTGTTATTTAATATCAATAAAAAGTAATTACAATAAAATTAAGGTACGGACATGAGAATATTAAAAAATATTTTGTTTGTTGTTGGCGTGATTTTATCTCCTATAACCATGGCTCAAAATTCACCTGTGCCCATGCTGGAACAGACTGCAAATGAAATCATTGCGACCTTAAAAGAAAATAAAGCAAATTTAAAAAGCAATCCCGGTATTATTTATGCAGCGGTTGAGAAGCATTTATTACCTATTGTTGATGTCGCGGGTATGTCTCGTTCTGTTTTAGGTAGACAAGCTTGGATGAAAGCTTCTGCGGCACAAAGAGATAATTTCTCTAAAGAGTTTACACGTTTGGTGATTCGTACTTATTCTAGTCCATTGGCTCAATACTCTGATGAATCAGTACAGTTTTTACCGCTTAGAGCTTCAGCGAATGCCCGTTTTCTTCGCGTTAATAGTGTAATTGTGCGCGGCGAAGGTCAAAATATTCCTTTAACGTATAGTTTGGTTGATAAAAATGGCCAATGGAAAATTTATGATATTAGCGTTGAAGGTGTTAGTTTATTGCAAAGTTTTAGATCGCAATTTGCCCAAGTACTGCAAAACTCCAGTATGGATGACGTGATCAAGCAAATGCAGCAAAAACAATTAAAAAGGGCTTCTTAAGGTGAAAACAGTTCATTTTAAGCCTCTTGAGCTTAGCTTCAAATCAGTAGTTGAGGTGCGAGCTCAACTTTATAAGACTTTGATGGATGATGCGAGTACTCACTTAGTTCTTGATCTGAGTGAGGTAACTCATTGCGATAGTGCAGGGATGGCGTTACTTATCGAAGCCAGAAAGTTGTGCAAAAAAAACAATAAGACTTTCGAGATTATCGGTATGTCTGCAGAGACTGAGTCTCTAGCGGACTTTTGTGGTGTGAAAGATATTTTGGAAGTCGTTTAGGGTAGACTCATTGTTATTTAATTGACATCCCCAAGTTGGCATAGGAAAGCCATTACCGCCGAATACCTACAACCTGTAGTGGGATCCAGCCAGTACAACCTGGTTGTCCGTAACGACGGGCAGTTATTTAAGTTTATGCTATATAGGTGGTGCTGAGTATCATGAAGCTCAACATGGGTGTGGAATTAAAGCCCCTTTGTTGGGCTTCGTTGCACTCAGCAACTGACATTTAAAGGTAACCAGTTGCTTGTAACTGGGAGGTCCTGAGCGCAGTGAATTTCTTAAATAAGAGCCCTTCGTTGCAAGTAACCAGTAAGGGCAGATTTAATCGGTAGAAAACTGTATTTATTCTAATTTGTGAGCTAATTTTAATGGTAAGTAATGAAGAAATAGAACAAAAACTTAGATCTACTAACGAGGTATTTTTCGTTAAAGTGGACGGGGACGGTTATCAATATAAGGTGACTGTAGTCAGTGATGTATTTTTAAATAAGTCAAAAGTTGCTCGGCAACAATGGGTATACGCGCAGCTCAAAGAATTAATTACCACTGGCAAACTTCATGCGATAAGCATGGAGACGTGGACACAAGAAGAATGGGGGAGACAACATGGATAAATTATTAATTAACGGTGGTAAGGCATTACATGGTGAAGTGGTTATTTCCGGTGCAAAAAATGCGGCTTTACCAATTATGGCAGCCAGTTTACTTGCCAGTGACCATGTGACCATTTCGAATGTTCCTCATCTTAAAGACATCACCACTATGATGGAATTGTTAGGACAATTGGGTGCTCATTTGATTGTTGATGAGAAAATGAATGTTCAGGTTGATTCTGGTCAGGTGAATGAGTTTGTTGCACCCTACGATTTAGTTAAAACCATGCGTGCCTCTATTTTAGTATTAGGCCCGATGTTAGCACGTTTCGGTAAAGCGGATGTGTCTTTACCTGGTGGATGTGCAATTGGTACACGCCCCGTTGATCTTCATCTAAAAGCATTAAAATCTATGGGTGCAGATATTACCGTAAAGAATGGCTACATCAATGCTCGTTGTAAACGTGGTCGTTTACAAGGTAAGCGTATTATGTTTGATACCGTGACCGTAACAGGTACTGAGAATATTCTTATGGCAGCAGCTCTTGCTGAAGGTACTACGGTAATTAAAAATGCTGCTCGTGAGCCAGAAGTAGTTGATTTAGCGAACTTCCTAATTCAAATGGGTGCTAAAATTTCCGGTGCGGGAACCTCAATTATTGAAATTGAAGGGGTTGAGGCACTATCCGGTGGTACTTACTCTGTAATGTCAGATCGAATTGAAGCAGGTACTTATTTAGCTGCTGCTGCGTTGACTCGCGGACATGTGACCGTAAAACGTGTACGTCCTGATACCTTATTATCGCAATTATGTAAGTTTGAAGAAGCTGGTGCTGAATTGACGATTGGCGAAGATTGGGTCAGCCTCAATATGAACAATTTACGCCCTCAAGCAGTGAATATTTCTACCGCACCTTATCCTGCTTTTGCAACAGACATGCAAGCTCAATTTATGGCAATGAACTCTGTGGCTGAAGGCTCTTCAACAATTGTAGAAACAATTTTTGAAAACCGTTTTATGCATGTTCAGGAATTACAACGTATGGGTGCTCAAATCCAGTTAAACGGTAATACGGCGATCATTAACGGGGTTGAAAAATTAACTGGTGCGCCTGTAATGGCAACGGATTTACGTGCGTCAGCCAGTTTAATTCTAGCCGGTCTTGTTGCTGAAGGGGAAACTACTGTAGAACGCATCTATCATGTGGATAGAGGGTATGAGCGTATTGAAGAAAAGCTCTCTCTATTAGGTGCAGACATCAAGAGAGTTTCTGATCGGTGATTAGCCAAAAGGAATTAACCTCACACCTGCACCAGTTATTAAGCTGTGATCGTTTTAATGATTATGCGCCTAATGGCATGCAGGTAGAGGGTAAAGAACAGATTAAACGCATCTGTACTGCAGTAACTGCTTCTGAAGACGTGATTTCTCAAGCAATTGATTGGAAGGCAGATGCATTATTAGTACATCATGGTTATTTTTGGCGTGGTGAGTCACCTGTTATTACGGGAATGAAACGTCAACGACTGCAAAAATTATTAAGTCACGAGATTAATCTCCTCGCATATCATTTACCCCTTGATTGCCATCTTGAACTGGGTAATAACGCGTGCCTGGGAAAATTATTTGAAGTTAATTCGATACAAATGCACCGTGCTGGCGGTACAGATAATTTGTTATGGTCAGGCCAGTTAATTACAGCGATGAGTCATAATGAGCTTAGCGAGTTTTTAGCGGTTAAATTAGGGCGACAGCCTTTGATGATTGAGGGCCATAACCGTAAGGTCAGCCGTATTGCTTGGTGCAGTGGTGGTGCTCAAGATTATATTGAAGAAGCAAATCGTTTAGGTGTAGATGCTTATTTGAGTGGGGAAGTATCAGAACGTACTTATTATGAGGCGCAAGAACTAGGAATTAATTACTATGCTTGCGGACATCATGCTACCGAACGTTATGGTATCCAGGCTTTAGGTGAGTACTTAAGTTCTTATTTTGATTTGGAATATGCGTTTTTTGATAGCGCGAATCCGGTTTGATTTCGCATGAATATCTAATTGTAGAGTCGATACCTCAGGCCATGGGCCCAACCAAGCCATTGTTCCTTTAACCTTGCCTTTCCTCATTCTCCACTTGTACCACTTAGCCGCATAAGCTAACATGTGCCCATAATCGCTAATGGGCTGTTTTAATGAGCAATTTTCGGTACATAATACTTTCTGTTTTTTTATTTTGTTCCTTCTTGTCACAGGCTGGAGCAGAAGTACAAAATAAAGCCTTTCGCAGTTTCTGGCATCCTACATATCAAGGTGAGCGTTTGGACTATTGCACAGTTGATGGGAAAGAGTGCGGAAAAACTGTGGCTAATCGCTATTGTAAAATGATGGGCTACGAGTCAGCAAGCCAAAGCGTTATTGCATATAATATTGGCTTAACTAACTTTATATCCAGCAAGGCCCAATGCAAAGGTTGGCGTTGTAATGGTTTTATGACCATCGGCTGTGTGACTCATTTGTCTCATACTCCACCTAAATCATATCATTATCGCGAGAAACGTTATGTTGTGCCCCGTTTTGATCATTATCGTGTAGATTGGTGCTACGATAAGAAAAAAGAATGTGGTTCACGTGCTGCTCATTCTTTTTGTCGGCGTATGGGATACATGCAAGCAAAACATTTTGCTAAAGAAACGCAAGTAGGTGCGACTAAAACAATAGGTAGCCAAGAACTGTGTTTTGGTAAGCAGTGTGAGGCGTTTAAGCTGATTGTTTGTTATCGGTAGTCGCCATAAGGGGAGTTGCCTGTGCTGGCTGGGCTTTGCAGCCCAGCCTATGTTCTTGAACACTTATTTTTTTTCTTCTTCCGACGTTGATTCGTCAGCACTCTTTGTTTCTGTGGGTTTAGCTTCTTCGCTTGCTTCAGGTTGTGCACGTTGTTCTTTATAATCGTGGATAATCTGTGTAACACTCGTTTTAATATCCCCGAATAATTTGCTTGTCATCGAAGCCAGCTCTTTGAGATCAGGCATTTTTGATTTTGGCTCGCTCATCGCTTGTCACTCCATTTGGTAACATCGGTTTTAGGTAATATATGATTTAAGTATATACTACTAAATACAAATTTGCTGATGAGCTAATAATTCCATCAAAATGTATTGCAGCATAATACCCATATTACGTTACGCGAATACGGGCTACGAGAATGGATTCAAATTTCAAAAAGGGTGGGAGTGTAGCCCGTATTGGACAAAGTCGTAATACGGGAGGGGAGGCAAAAATTCCCGCATTACGCCCAAGGATGCATAAATCTCATGGCAGGTTTAAGTAGCTTATTAGCTAAAGATGTTTTTGGGGGAATGGCTAATTTGAATACTTTGTAGCTGGCTAGTTTATCGATAAGGTAATCATCACTCGTAGTTAATTTATCAACAAGCTTTAAGTCTAAAGCATCTGTAGCCAACCAATGCTCTCCCGTAGCAATTTCATCCATATCTAATTGCTCACGATTACTGGCAACATATTTTCTAAATGCAGCGTGTATTTTTTCCAAGTCTTCTTGAAATTTTTTGCGGCCTTTTTCGGTATTTTCGCCAAACATGGTTAATGTGCGCTTATATTCCCCCGCAGTTAACAGTTCGATATCAACATCATGCTTTTTAAGCCAACGATGGAAATTAGGGATCTGTGCTACGACACCAATAGAGCCTATAATTGCAAAAGGCGCGGCAATGATATGATTGGCAACACAGGCCATTAAGTAACCTCCACTAGCAGCAATTTTATCAATACTTACAGTAAGAGGGATTTTCTTATCGCGAATACGTTGCAGTTGGGAAGCTGCTAAACCATAGCTATTAACTACTCCCCCAGGACTATCCAAGCGGATTAAAACCTCATCTTCTGAGGTAGCAACTGAAAGAACAGCGGTGATTTCGTCGCGGAGCTGCTCCACTTGTGATGCTTTTATATCCCCTTGAAAATCAATTACATAAAGTGAGGGACGTTTTGGATCTTTTTTCTTTTTATTTTTTTGCTTGGGGATTTTTTTTCCAAAAATTTCTTTGTGCATCAATGAATGCAAATGTTCATAATGCTCATTTAAAGAGCTAACTTCCAATTTACCTTTGGGCTTTCTGCTCATTGAGAAAAAGCCGGCAAAAACCACCAAAAAGGCAACAACTACAGTGATGGATTTTAAAAGGAATAAACCATATTGACTCAAGAATTCCATTACAGTCCTTTCAAATAATAAAGCCCGATTATGGCGGGCAACGGGGATATGTGCAAGTGCAAACAGCTGGAATCGTAAAAAAACCAGATGAATCGCTACCACGCTGAAATTTAGAGATTTTTTCTCATTTTCGCAGAAGGCATTTTTGCTAGATAACGCTTGATGATTTATGCTGTGAATTGTCAACAGACCCGGGTTTTAGTACCATGCATGCTTTCTAATAATGACTCATATCCTCATGCTTGATGTAATTAATCTCAGCTTTGATTATCAAGAGCAACCTGTACTTAACAACGTTGCTTTTCATTTGCCTGCCGGAGGACTGCTTCATCTTCAAGGGGCAAATGGTGCTGGAAAGACCACCTTACTCAAATTAATCGCTGGTTTATATCGTCCGGCTGAGGGAGAAATACATTTTAGCCACAAAAATATTCATCAAGATCTGGCTGAATATCAACGTCAAATATGCTTTGTAGGACATAAAACAGGAATCAATCCTAGTTTAACTTTAAGAGAAAACTGTCTGTTTGACCTGCACTATAAAAAGCAGCCGATTGATGAGTTAGCCGCTATTTTCAAGTTACAAGCTCACTTAGATTATCCTTGTGCATTATTATCAGCTGGACAGCGCAGGCAGGTTGGCCTATTACGTTTGTGGATGAGCAATGCTAAGTTGTGGTTGCTCGATGAACCTTTGGTGGCCCTCGATGATACTGCTTTAGAAATTATTATGACTAAAGTAGAAGAGCACCGAAAAGAGGGGGGGGCTATTTTGTTGACCTCTCACCAAAAATTACCGCTGAATCCAGCTGCTTATCAGGAGCATAGATTATGAGCTCCACTATTTCCTTATTCAAAAATCAATGTAAACGCGAATTATTAATTCAGGTAAGGCAGATTCGTTTTCTGATTAACTCCTGTCTTTTTTTATTGATCTTCTTGTTTATGTTTCCTTTAACCCTAAAACCGGAAGTGGAATTATTAAGAACTATTGTTCCAGGATTAGTGTGGATGGCAATACTCTTATCCATGTTATTGTCTGCAGAACGCTTATTTCAACAAGACTATGAGCAAGGGGTAATTGAACAATGGTTGGTTTCAGGGCAATCATTACCTTTAATGGTTTGCGCCAAGGTAATCGCTCATTGGCTGTTTCTTTTACTGCCATTATTAATCTTATGTCCTTTAGTCGCGCTATTATTTTCTCTAACAGCCTGGGAAACTTGGATTTTGGCACTGACTATTCTATGTGGAACGCCCGCTTTATTATTTTTATGCGCTTTGGTTGCCGCTTTTGGTGCTGGAAGTAATCAACGTGGCGTATTGATGGCATTAATATTATTACCGTTAACCTTGCCCTTGCTTATTTTTGGTAGTGGTACTTTGCATGTTGCCATGCAATCGTTACCGGTGAATGGTTACTTAGCATTATTGTTGGCTATGTCGGTGATCGCGGTAGGTTTTCTGCCTTATGCAATTACTGGGGTGATTCGAATTAGTCATGCCGAGTAATCGCATATATTGCCTAGTTTGCGAAAGCCCAGTTACATGGTAAAATCCGTCTTTTTTTGATTTCCTTTATTCCTATGTGGAAAATATTATACCAATTGGCTTCGCCGAAATCCTTCTATGAATATACAGGGCGTTTGCTTCCCTGGTTATCGTTTAGTGCGATACTTACCTTAATCGTGGGAATTGTTTGGGGATTAGCTTTTACTCCTCCTGACTACCAACAGGGCGATGCTTTTCGTATTATTTACGTGCATGTGCCCAGTGCTTTTTTATCTATGGCACTTTACGGCTGGATGGGTTTTTTAGCCGTTTTGCTCCTGGTTTGGCGGATTAAAATTGCGGGTTTACTGATTAATCAAGTCGCTCAATTTGGGGCTTGCATGGCATTTCTTGCTTTGGTTACTGGAAGCATTTGGGGCAAACCAATGTGGGGTGCCTGGTGGGTTTGGGATGCACGGCTAACCTCTGAACTGATTCTTTTATTACTCTATGCCGCGATTTTAGCGACACACCAAGCGGTAAAAAACAAAGAAGATGGCGACCGCATTATTGCTATTTTAACTTTAGTCGGTTTGATTGATTTGCCGATAATTCATTACTCCGTGTATTGGTGGAATACCTTACATCAAGGTTCTACTTTATCGGTGTTTGCAAAGCCCAAGATTGACGGCAGCATGTTGTATCCACTTTTGTTGAGCATTATTGGATTTTTCTTATATGCATTATGGATTATTTTGGAAAAAGCACGTCAAGAGCTGTTATTTAGGGAAAAAAGACAAGCTTGGGTTAAGGTTCAATTTGAAGGGGAAGTTAAGTGAGTCAGTTTTATGAATGGTTAACGATGGGCGGCTATTCCATTTATGTGTGGCCTGCTTATAGTTTAGTTTCTGTTGTCTTAGTGATGAACCTTTTAGGGATGAAATGGAAAAAGAAACAAACACGTCAAAAATTACAACAATGGTTTAAACGCTAATTATGAATCCAGCTCGTAAACGTAAGCTTTTGATTTTATTGTCTTCTTTTATTGCTTTATCTATAGCCGCAGGTTTGGTTTTATATGCCTTGAGACAAAATATCAGTTTATTTTATACCCCAACGCAAATTGCAGAAGGACAAGCGCCAGCAAAACAAGCGATTCGCGTAGGGGGAATGGTTGAAAAAGGCTCATTAGTACGTGCTAAAGAAGGCTTAAGAGTTGAATTTAGGGTTACTGATTTGAGGCAAACTGTGACTGTAGTTCATATCGGTATTTTGCCTGATTTATTTCGTGAAGGGCAGGGGGTTGTTGTGGAAGGGCAATTGATTGATAACCAGCATGTTCAGGCAACTCGCGTACTAGCAAAACATGATGAAAAGTACATGCCTCCTGAAGTAAAAGCGGCGTTAGCGCCAAAGGTGAATTCATGATTGCTGAGCTAGGACTTTTTTCTCTTATTCTGGCCTTAATGGCTTCCCTGGCTTTAGCAGTAATTCCGTTAATCGGCTTGCAATTAAAACGGCCTGAATGGATGGATGCCGCAAAATCCTATGTTGTTGCGCAGTTTTTATTTATTGCGTTAACCTATATCCTTCTTACGATTTGTTTCTTAAAAGATGACTTCACTGTTATTTACGTGATGAGTAACTCTAGTGTTGCCTTACCCTGGTTTTATAAGTTGTGCGCAGTATGGGGGGGGCATGAAGGTTCGATGTTGCTTTGGGTTGCGATTCTAAGTTTTTGGACCTTGATGGTAGCTTGTTTTAGTACAGGTTTAGATAAAGAAATGCGCACGCGCGTACTCGTTGTTTTGGGCTGGTTAAGCATTGGCTTTATTCTCTTTTTATTAACAACCTCAAATCCTTTTTTACGTCAATTTCAAGTGTTAAATACTCAAGGGCGTGATTTAAATCCTTTATTACAAGATCCTGGATTCTTATTTCATCCCCCCATGTTGTACATGGGCTATGTAGGCTTTTCAGTAGCGTTTGCTTTTGCTATTGCTGCTTTATGGGCTGGAAAGGTTGAAAGTAGCTGGTCTAAATGGACCCGACCTTGGACTTTAGCGGCTTGGTGTTGTTTGACTGCGGGAATTACTTTAGGTAGTTGGTGGGCTTATCGCGAGCTGGGTTGGGGAGGCTGGTGGTTCTGGGATCCAGTTGAAAATGCTTCATTTATGCCTTGGTTGGTAGGAACCGCTTTATTGCATTCTTTGGCTGTGACCGAACAGCGTCACCAATTTAAAGCGTGGACTATGCTTTTAGCAATTGCTGCTTTTTCTTTAAGTCTAATCGGTACCTTTTTAGTGCGTTCAGGGGTGCTTACCTCAGTGCATGCCTTTGCCGTGGATCCACAACGAGGTTTATTCATTTTAGGCTTTTTATTGTTTGTTATTGGTGGCTCCTTGCTGCTCTTTTTGTTTCGTGCGCAAACGTTGCATGCAACAAATAACCCTAGTCCTTTGTCGCGTGAAAGCGCGTTGCTTTTGAATAATGTGTTTTTAGTAGTGATTATGCTCACGGTTCTCATGGGGACTGTTTATCCATTATTGGTTGAAGGTTTGGGCTTAGGGAAATTATCGGTAGGGGCTCCATATTTCAATGCTGTATTCGTTCCCTTAATGATTCCTATGTTGCTGCTGATGGGCTTGGGTATTCATTTAAAATGGCACTCAGATAGTTGGATGGGTGTCTTCAAGAAATTATGGAGTGTGGCGGTACTGAGTATTGCGCTACCTTGTGCTTTATTATTACTGACTCATCATGAGTTTGATGCTTCAGCCTTTTTGGGATTAGTTTTAGCAACGTGGATTGTGTTAAGCACCAGCAAGGCAGTGATTAAACGCATTAAAGAGCGTGGTGGTTTGACTCGTGTTGGCCAAGCTTATTGGGGCATGGTATTAGCTCATTTTGGTGTTGCTGCTTCAGTGATTGGCATTGCCGTTTCCACTGCTTATGGCGTGCAAGATGATGTACAAATGCAGCCTGGGAAAAAAATTGATCTGGTTGGCTACTCTATTGAGTTTGTAAACCAGAAGCCTTTAGATGGGCCTAACTATAAAGGAACACAAGCACAATTTAAAATCAGCCATAATGGCAAAACAAGGTTGATTTACCCAGAAAAAAGACTCTATACCATTGGGCAAATGGCAATGACTGAGTCGGCCATTGATGTAACTCCATTTCGAGACATTTATGTTGCCTTAGGCGAGCCTTTAAACGGTGATTCCTGGTCGGTTCGTCTTTATTACAAACCCTTTGTGCGCTGGATTTGGGCGGGTGGGTTTATGATTTTAGCCGGTGGTTTTTTTGCATTGACTGACAGACGTTATTATCAAAAAAGACAAACAGCGGGAGCCTTAGCATGAGAAAAATAGGGTGGAGAGTAATTCCTATAGTGCTTTTTGTTTTATTGAGTATTTTCCTTTGGCGTGGACTTTCTTTAAATCCACATAATTTGCCTTCAGTGCAGGTAGGAAAATTGGTGCCTGATTTTACACTGCCTGAATTACATCATCCTGAGTCCTCTTTTAGTTCCCAGAACATTCGCAATCAAGTCGTTTTATTAAATGTCTGGGCTAGTTGGTGTGCTGCCTGTACTGATGAACAAGTCTTTATGTTGCAATTAGCACGCGAAGGGATGCCTATTTATGGATTAAATTATAAAGACAAGCCTGAAGATGCATTGCAATGGTTAAGCCAATGGGGGAATCCTTATAAGTTGGTAATGCAAGATCGTGAAGGGCGTGCTGCAATTGACTTAGGAGTTTATGGGGCGCCAGAAACTTTTGTCATTGATAAAAAAGGCGTGATTCGTTACCGCCATGCTGGAGTAATGAATCAAGAGCTGTGGCAAAAGGAAGTCCTACCTTTAATCAAACAATTGGAGCAGATGGCATGAAGCGCTTGCAGTGGATTTATGTTTTGCTCTGGTTGGTTTTAGCCCCAGCGGGTGTTTGGGCAAATGGTATCTACCCTTTAGATTCAGCCAAAAAAGAAGCCCAATTTAGTCATTTGTTAAAAGATTTACGATGCTTGGTGTGTCAAAACCAGGATTTAGCGGATTCCAATGCGGAGCTCGCTAAGGATTTAAGAGGGCAGGTCTATCAATTAGTGAAGGAAGGCAAGAGCGACAGTGAAATTACTGATTATCTTACCGCACGTTATGGAGATTTTATTCTGTTTAAACCCCCGGTTAAAGCAATAACGTATTTATTGTGGTTTGGCCCAGTTTTATTTTTAATTTTAGGCTTTTTGATTTTTTGGCGAACTTGTTTTGCTAAGAAAAAAACCTTAGTGAGTCCTTAATATGAATGAATGGTGGTTATTAGCGCTACTCGCTACGCTAACTCTTTTAGCAAGTATGGTAATTATTTATCCTTTAAGACGCCATTGGCTTGCTAGCTTATTGTTGGTGCCAATTATTTTTATCCTGGCATTTACTGGGTATTTCAATTGGGGTAGTTTTGCCAAGTGGCAGGATTATCTGCAAGTTCAAGAAAAACAGCAGAAAGTAGATGCAATGCTTAAATCGATTAAAAGTCCTCAGGAGTTAATCACTAAACTACGTGCTAAGTTAGATGATACCCCTAAGAGCGCGAAAGGTTGGTATCTTTTAGGTCGCTTATATACAGGCCAAGAAGAAAAACAAAATGCAGTAGATGCGTTTGCCAAGGCTTATCAATTTGATTCTAAAAATGAGCAATATGCGGTTAATTATGCACACAGTTTATGGGTATTAAATAACCGACAGTTTACCGAGCAAGTTAGGAGCATTTTTGCTAATTTATTAAAAAATAATCCGAATCAACCTGATGCGTTAGCAATGATGGCGATGAATGCTTACGTAAGCCATGCTTATGAAGAAGCCATTGCATATTGGCAGCGTTTACTAAAGTTCGCCCCTCAGCAGTCTGAAGAGGCTCAAGCTATTCGTAAGGCTATTGCTAAGGCAGAAGAGCAAATACAGCTGAAAGAGAAAAGTTTGGATTGAGTGGAACTTTGAGGGCAGCTAATTTTTAGTCGTTTTTCTATTAATCAGAAGGAACTTTAGAGGTTCAAGCGATTTTTAAGAGTGTAATGCCTGAATTACCGTGTCTGGGCCTCGGTAATTCAGGCAGAATAAACATAATACTACTTCATTGGAGTATCAAAACAAGAATAAACATACCCCATTTTCTTCGTATCCATATCTGGATCTACAAACTCAGGGTAAGCCCGAGTTACATGTGCATGAATTTTTCTAGTATAGCTACGAAGCATACAACGACCATCCAATTCAAAGATTTTTTCTGCAGTAAACGAACGTACTTCATCTTTGTATCTATAGAGCAGGGTCGTGCTGTTTTTCTTTTCTTGTCTAAAAATATCGCTGTTAAGGAAATGGCACACTTCATGAACCAAGGTGCTGGCTATTTCTTCCACACTGCGCTCTAGGCTTAAATAAATATGTTTGTCTTCGTAGATAATTCCTGAATATTTGCTTTCGATAATTTTTACTGCTTCTTCTGATGGTGGATAATCTGGTGGAATGGTGGTGTTTTCTTCTGTTAACAACTCTTCTTGCATTGTTTCATAATGTCTGGGTGACATGTTAAAAAAAGAATTGACTGTAATTTTCTGAGAATCAAGTGCCTTAATAACGTGTCTTGCAACGATGGATTGATTATCCCTGATTATTTCGATTACTTCTCTTAGTTTGACATCAAAATCATTTTTCTTCGCAGAGGATTTATCCGTAAAAATTTTGAAGAACATTCCTTTCTCCCTCTTGGTTTCTTATAGTTATTTAGTTCAAGAGCATAAATTAAGGCTAGCTAACCTTTACGAGATAGTCCACTTTTGCGAGCTTGTTTTTACTAATTCAAAGCTACAATTTCATAAGAAATCTGCTAGTCTTTAAGATAGACATCAGTATTTTAAGGAGAAAATGATGTATAAGAGGGTATTGTTTGCGACTGACTTTGATGAGGTTGGTGTACTGGCGGCCCATAAGGCAAAAAAAATTGCTGATGAAAATGGGGCGGATTTGATTTTAGTTCATGTTGTTGAACCTATTCCTGCTTATGCCTACCCTGGTTTTGCAGGCTTTGCTGAAGTGGAATTGTCTATTCGTGAACAAGCAGAAAAAGAATTAAATGAGTTAGGCGATAAATTAGGGGTTGATGATCAACATCGCTTTATCGAATTTGGTTCTACAAAAAATGAAATATTAAGAGTGGCTAAAGAACGTAATATTGATTTAATTGTCACCGGTAGTCATGGAAAACATGGCCTTTCTTTACTGTTAGGCTCTACTGCTAACTCTATTTTGCATAATGCGCAATGTGACGTTTTAATTGTGCGTTCTAACATTAATGAAAAATAGTAGCTACTAAAAGCCATATTTGCCTCAAATATGGCTTTACACCTCGATTTTCGTATATATATTCCTAGAAAAGAATCCATTTGATATTTGACCTGAGCTGTTGATGCGAATGGATTAAGCCAAAAAGAAATTAACAATCAGTTAATTGATGATGAAGAAGAGAATATTTTTTCAAGCATAGCACGGGCAAGCAGCAGTATTAACTAAGATCATATAACCCCCTAGTTAGAAACAGAAAATAGTACCTGTCTATTTACTGTTTCTTTTCCTTATCATTTCTCAATAGGCGAGAAAAGAAGTATACTATGACGTTTTAGTTTACCGATTGAATGATTCAATGAGATTGTTACGTGGTATTCACCATTTTTCTGTTTTTGATAAGGGCGTGGTTGCAACCATTGGCAATTTTGATGGCGTTCATTTAGGACACCAAAATTTAATTAAAACTTTAAGGGCTAAGGCTAATGCATTGAATCTTCCCTTGGTTTTAATTTTATTTGAGCCACAACCAAGAGAATATTTTCAAAAGGAACAGGCTCCAGCAAGACTTTCTGGTTTAAGAGAGAAGCTTGATGTGTTGCGTCGTTGTCAGGTTGACTATGTTTATTGTATTAAGTTTGATGAAGTGTTTGCACAAACTACGGCAACTGAATTTGCGCGTAACTATTTATTTTCTACATTAAACATAAAGCATCTCCTTGTAGGCGAAGATTTTCGCTTTGGAAAAAACAGAGAAGGGGATGTGAAGTTGCTTTTGCGACTCAGCGCAGAGTATGCCTGTAATGTACATGTTTATTCTGATTTTTGTATTAATAAAGACCGAATTAGTTCTACAAAAATTAGAATGGCATTAGGTGCAGGAGATTTGGAAACTGCAGCTAAATATTTAGGTAGAACCTACAGTATTTGTGGGCGAGTAGTCCATGGTGCACAGCGTGGGCGTCAGTGGGGTATTCCTACTGCAAATATCGGTCTTCGACGTTTGTCTGTTCCTTTGCAAGGGGTTTATGCGGTAAAAGTTCGTCTTGCATCCCAGCAAACAGTATATGGGGTTGCTAATATTGGAAGGCGACCCACAGTAGATGGCACCAAGTGTGTTTTGGAGGTCCATTTATTTGATTTCGAACAGTCAATTTATGGAGAATTAGTGCAGGTATTTTTCTTGCACAAGCTACGTGATGAGGTTAAATTCACTTCGGTGGATGCTTTGATCGAGCAAATACGTGATGATATTGATGTGGCGAAAACATTCGTCAATAACCTAACGATTTCGTAAAGTGGTGGTCAGTTATGGCAGAATATAAAGATACATTAAACCTTCCTAATACTTCATTTCCAATGAAGGCAAGCTTGGCAACCAGGGAGCCAGAAGCATTAGCTCAATGGCAGGAAAAAAAAGTTTACGAACAAATTCGTAAAGCACGTGCCGGCAGTAAAAAATTTATTCTGCATGACGGACCTCCTTATGCAAATGGTCATTTACACTGCGGTCATGCTTTAAATAAAATTCTTAAAGACATTATTATCAAGTCTAAATTGTTTAGTGGCTATGATGCGCCTTTTGTTCCGGGTTGGGACTGCCATGGTTTACCAATTGAACTTAATGTTGAGAAAAAAATAGGCCGTGCTGGTGATAAGGTTTCTGCTCGAGAGTTTCGTGCAAAATGTCGCGAATATGCGGGTAGCCAAATTGATATTCAACGCGAAGAATTCGAACGTTTGGGTGTGTTAGGGGATTGGTATAATCCTTATGTCACTATGGACTTTCGTTATGAGGCCAATATTGTCCGTGCCTTGGGTTTAATGATTAAAAACGATCACCTGCAACAAGGGTTTAAACCCGTGCATTGGTGTATCGATTGTGGTTCTGCTTTAGCGGAAGCTGAGGTGGATTACGAAGAAAAAACTTCTATTTCTATTGATGTCGGCTTTGTTGCGGTTAATCCGGAAGAGTTTATCAATCATTTTAATATTAAAGCGGATGTTAAGAAGCTAAGTGTTCCTATTTGGACAACGACTCCTTGGACCTTGCCTGCGAATGAAGCGGTATGCTTGCATCCAGAAATTGAATATTCTCTAGTTGATGCCGGAAGTTTTTATTTAGTATTAGCGACTGATCTTGTCGAATCCGCAATGGAACGTTATGGGATCACTGGATATACCATTAAAAGCTCCGTACAAGGTAAGGCCTTTGAACATTTAAAATTACAACATCCTTTTTATAGCCGTGTTGTTCCAGTTGTTTTAGGTGAGCATGTAACGACTGATTCTGGTACTGGAGCAGTACATACTGCACCCGCTCATGGTCCTGATGACTATTTAATTGGTAAAGCTTATAACTTACCCTTAATCAATCCAGTTAAGGCTAATGGATGTTTTGCTGAAGATGTCGATTTGTTTGCGGGACAGCATGTATTAAAGGTCAATGAACGTGTTGTTGAAGTATTAGCTGAGAATGGAGTTTTATTAGCTAAAGGAACTATTCGACACAGCTATCCACACTGCTGGCGCCATAAATCACCGATGATCTTTTTAGCAACGCCGCAATGGTTTATTTCCATGGATAAAAACCAGTTAAGACCGGCGATTATGAAAGAAATTGATACGGTTAACTGGGTTCCAGATTGGGGTAAGGCTCGTATTGGTAATATGGTTGAAAATAGACCCGATTGGTGCATATCAAGACAAAGGGCTTGGGGCACACCTATGCCATTATTTGTACACAGTACCACCCGTGAACTGCATCCAAAAACTCTGGAGTTCATTGAACAGGTTGCTGTGCGTATTGAGCAATCAGGAATTGATGCTTGGTTTGAAATGGATAAAGCAGAATTGCTGGGGGATGATGCACCATTTTACGATAAAATTAATGACACCATGGACGTTTGGTTAGATTCAGGCGTAACGCATTATTGTGTGTTACAGCAAAATAAAGAACTGGCTTTCCCTGCAGATATTTATTTTGAAGGTTCTGATCAGCATCGTGGTTGGTTTAATTCTTCATTGACTACTTCCGTGGCTATGTATGGTGTGGCGCCTTATAAAACCGTATTAACTCATGGTTATACTGTAGATGCTGAAGGAAGAAAGCTATCTAAGTCTAAAGGAAATTATGTTGCTTTGGATCAGATGGTTAATCAACATGGAGCAGATATTCTACGTCTATGGGTAGCCTCTACCGATTACCGTCATGAAGTAAGTATTTCGGACGAAATTATTAAGCGTAACGCTGATGCGTACCGTAGAATTCGTAATACAGCCCGCTTTTTATTAGCAAATTTATTTGATTTTGAGCCTAAGGTAGATAGTGTTGATGCTAAGGAGCTTTTGGAATTAGATAAGTGGGCTATTAAGCGTTGCCAGCTTCTACAAGAAGAAATTATTGCTGCTTATGAAAGTTACCAATTCCATGTGATTTATCAGAAGATTCATAATTTCTGTGCTGTGGACATGGGTAGTTTTTATTTAGATTTAATTAAAGATCGTCAATATACTTGTGCAAAACAAAGCAAGGCACGACGTTCTTGCCAAACAGCGATGTATCACATCATTAGAGCCTTTACTTTATGGTTAGCTCCCATACTGTCATTTACCGCTGAAGAGATTGCCAAGTTTATTCCTGGCTATACCAATGAGACGGTTTTCACTGAGCTTTGGTATGATGCTTGGCCTGTAGTTGAGGGCGTGAACATGGCTGAGTGGGAAGAGTTGCATGTGATTCGCGATGAAGTAAATAAAGCTTTAGAAGAAACACGACAAAAAGGAGAGATTGGCTCTGCTTTAGCTGCTGAGGTCTCTTTATACGCTGAGAATGCTACTTTGCCTAAATTAACGCGTTTAGGTGAGGAATTACGTTTCTTGCTTATTACTTCTGGTGCAACGGTGCAGCCTATGAGTGCTGCCCCAGCTGGATTAGCGACTACTGAATATGGTGTATCTATTTTAGTAGCACCGAGCGCTCATGAGAAATGTGCACGTTGCTGGCATCGACGACCAGATGTAGGGCAGGATGCAAATCATCCAGAACTGTGTTTACGTTGTGTTGGCAATATTAGTGGCCAAAACGAAATGAGGCAATTTATATGAAAAAATGGCATTGGTTTGCATTAAGTATTTTAATTATAGTTTGTGACCAGGCTAGTAAATACTGGGCTGGAGCTTCTTTAATTGCTTATAAACCTGTGCCCGTTTTTCCTATGCTTAATTTTACCCTAGCATACAACACTGGTGCTGCTTTTAGCTTTTTAAATGGAGCTGGGGGCTGGCATCGTTGGTTTTTTGCTGGTTTTAGTTTAATTATGAGCGTGGTTCTTATTGTTTGGCTGATTCGTGCTTCCAATAAAGATCGCCTTTTATGCGCTGGTATTAGCCTTATTTTAGGTGGTGCCGTGGGTAATTTAATTGACCGCGCTTTTTATGGCTATGTGGTTGATTTTATCGATGTGTATTATCAACATCACCATTTTGCGACCTTTAATATCGCTGACAGTGCGATTTGTGTTGGTGCTGCATTTTTTGTATTAGATGTGATTATCAATCGAAAATAGTAGGGTATGTTGGTTGGCGAAGCACTCACATTTATATTGGTACATAGTAGGTTGGGTCATAGGTCCAACCTACACGTCATTGCAAAACCTAAGAGAGCGAGCTGCGTAGAGCGCTGTCATTGGTTGGTTCACAAGTCTCTCTTAAATCGTCCTCATCATTGGATTGAAAAAAAAGCATATTCATTGGTTGTTCTGGGATTATCCAATTCATTATTTAAGATATATGGATCCCGCGGTTTAGCCGCGGGGAAAGATGGGTGTATTAAGGTTAATGCGCTGTTATTACACCAAAACACTAGCTGCGAGTGCTGCTAATTGTTTTTTATCGGGGTTATTAATACCGACAGCTGCTACTGCAGGTAAATTTAGAAAATATTCTGCTTCTTCCCATTCAATTTCAGCTGGGAATAGTTTTAATCCAGGCAAGCATTTATTCAACATGGTGCAGAAAGCTAAATCAGCAGGGAAGGGGCGGACATGCATATAGCCTACACTTATCGCTGCCATCGCTTCTGATATAGTTGCAATTCCAGGTAGGTAGTTCATGGAATAAACGGTTGCCGTTTGTGCGATGGAGGGTAAAAACCCAGGGCTGGTGGCAAAATGAACTCCAGCATGGTAGCAATATTCTAATTGCTGCACTTCGGTTACTCCTGCCGCACCAATTTTAATTGAGGGGAATTTGTCTATTGCTTGTTGCAAGAGCTGGGTATCAGTGGAATTAATTTCAACCAACGTAAAACCGGCATCAGCAATCTGTTGTAAACGCTCAAATAAAAAACTATCAACATCCAGAGAGATGATTATGGATTGATTGCCCAATAACGTATCTAAAATCATTTTAATTCTACCTGTTGATGATGAGCGAGACTTTTATAATAAACGGAGTCGGTTAGGCTGTAAAGCCTGGGATATCCCCTAATTTTAATGGTATTACATTGCAGAACATGGACTATGGTTTTGCCATTAAGTTAAGGACTATATTTTTATATTGAGGGTTCATAGCCCAATACGTTAGCAAAAGAGAAAACCTGGCTGCAAGCAACCAGGTTAAGTTGATTAATAACCTGTTTTAAAAGGTGATGGATTAAATGGTTTCATTTCTGGTTCCTCCGGAGCTGGCTTCGGAGTCGGTGGTTTAGGGCCAACTTTTGCATGTGGGCCATCTACAGGAGGTGACATTTTTACATCTTGTTGCAAATCTAAAGGCCCTTTTTCTGTACTTACTCCAGGCTTGGCTTGGACCGCACCAAATCGAGACATATGTTGTAACAATGATTGCATTGTTGTCTCCGGTAATGGGGCAATAGAAGGGATTTTACCCAGATTTAAGAGCTTTATTAATCGGCTAAAATAATCCTTAGCTTGCCCTTTCTCTTTAGCATCGAGGCTTTTATTTTTATCTATCTCTTCAGATATGTCGTTCGGTGAACGGGGTCTCAAACTCAAGAAAGGTATTAATGTGTGAGTGATTTTAATTACTGCTTGTGGAGCTGGTGTGGGCACCGATGTTGGCTGAGCCTTACCTGAAAGCGTAGGTGTAGGCTTAGGTGCAGTATCTTGTTCTAATCCTGGATTTTGCTGAGCAAAAGAAGCTTTTACAGACTGTAAAAGTGCAATTTTATTCTCAAGATTCATTTTTTCATCACGTTTTTCTTGAGTTTTTGCACTGACATTATCGAGGCGTTGATCCAGATTATGAAATTCTTTTTCCATTTTCATATTTTTGGTTACTGCCTTACTAACGGTTGATATCTCATGTTCTGCTTTTTGGAAATCAGCAGATGCTTGAGCAAGTTGCTCTTTTGTCATTTCCTCAATATTATCTTCTTTCTTCATAAGGTAATATTGTCCATCTTTATTAATCACCTTTTTATCGTTGTTGATAATAAAGGTTGCTTCTTTGGCTGATGGGACCTCTACACCGTTTGCATCATAAAAAGTCTTTTGCTTTTCACGGCTAGAACGTATGTCTTTTAACTGTGCCAAATCAAAGTTTAGCGCAACTTGTTGATCTAATAGCTCGCGTGCCTTCTCTTCACTTCCTGGCTCGTCACTGCCTAATATATCCAAAATAACTTCAGTTTGACGATGAATTTCGGCTTCGATCTCGTTCATTTTTTCATCGAGTTCTTCATCGGATAATTGTTCATAGTTTTCCACTTGCTCATCAAAGGCTGCCATTTGATTCATGAACAATTCATGTTTGCTCTCAAGACGCACTTTTAGCTTATGTAAGTTTTCGAACTCGTCAGTTAACTTAGATTCTTCCGCAGAGGCTAGTTTATGTTGGTCTTCACATGCTCTAATTGCTGCGTTATAGCTATTTAACGTGTTTTGTAACTCAGGAGTTACTTTGGGTGATTCTTTTGGTGTTTTAGTTTCTTTTTCGTCAGGCTTGCTTTGATGAATAGCTTTCGCATTTTGCTCTTCAATAAGCTCTCTAAGATGACTGGCTGCATGCCCTTTTTTTTCAATCAACCAAAGTAATAGATGTGCTTTGATAAGTTGGTTTTGTTTTTCTTGTTCGCGGAGTTCAAACATATGTTGTTCTTCAATAGCTTCATCAAGAGCTGCTTGAGCCTTGATTTCAGTTTTTAGGGTTTCTCCAGCGGATGATGATAAGAATGCTTTTACTTGGGTTGCATTATGAAGGCCGAAACGACTTAAATTAATTGGGGAATCTGGGTCCAGATCTTTATCAGATGGCTCAGCAAAATACAAAGGTTGAGACATAATTGCTTCGTCTAACCAGTGGTCTGCCTCGGGGTTATTTGCCAGGGGATAGTCGCGATCGGTGGTAGATTGGTATTTACTCATATATATGTTCCTAATTGCCCCATTTCTGTTAATTATACACAATATTGCTTAATAAAGCACCAGTTTTTTTGATGCCTGCTCTGGACATTAAATATTTTTACTATGATTTAACTATTTTTTGTAGGATTAATTGCTTTTTTTATGAAAATAAAAGAGCTAGCCCATATATACGAAGTCGTAATCAGGAATGAGGTGGCACCAAAATCCCTTGTTTCGCTCTACAAATAGCTCCTTGATGGACTTGCTCTTTCTTCTAAGGATTGGTCTAGGGGAGGTATTGAGGAAAACAAATTGTAATGAGTTGGCTCGAAGCAGGGAGGGGGTGGGGTTTTTGGTTGTTCCAGCAGAGCCTTTAATAAGCAATGATGACTGTTTGGGCGGTGAGGTACTAGTTCATAGCGACTGGGTTTGTCTAGAAAATAGCGTTCATCGGTTAGGGGAGGATGGAATGTGCTATGAGCGTCCTCAAAGGCCCAGTGATATAGCTGCCGGCGTTGGGTTTCTATATGCGAGAGCAAATATTGTTTTCCGGCGCTTATTCCATTGTCCATCCAATTAAATAATACAGTTAACCCATTAGCACTGCTTGCAAATAAGGAACCTACAGAAGGATCCCATACTGCGCCAAAAGTACAAAGAACGATTCCCAAAGAATGAGCCAATATACGAGTTATAGGATTAAGAAGGGTAATGCCCAGACGTATGCTCAATGAGCATACATCGATTAGTGGCAGGATTAACAGATTTTTAAGCAGTTGTACGATAGGTAAGAATAGCCCGCGCCCGACATTAATGCTTATGTTAATCAGGATGTTTTCTGTAAAATGTCCGAAGGGGGAGCTAAAACCATAAAGTGGTAAAAAGCTAAATCGAGCAAGAAGATTAGGCTTAGGAGTTCTGTCAGCAAAATCTCGAAATACCTTACCTATAGGTTCAATGTGACCGAGGGTACCTAAAATTTTGGTAAGTAGATTTGTTATCCCTCGAAATGGCACATGGATAAAAAGCGAGCCGATTCCAATTAATACCAAGCTAAATAGTGATAAGCTCAGATCCGAAATGGCTGCAAATAATTGCTTGCCAAACTTTTGAAATAAGGGAACATTCTTTTTCCATCCATGGATGAATCCATCATGAAAGCCGTAATAGAAGCCCTCGATAAATGGTGCAATAAACAGTTTGCCAAGCGTGAGGAAGCTTTTGCAAACCCACTTCCACGTGCCTAAAAACCAATCATCGCCAGGATGCATGATAGTATCATACATTGCTGCACCACCTTTACCTCCTAGGGCAGCATAGTTTGTATAGGGAAAATCTCCCATTTCTTTTCCTAGAACCGGGATCGCTTTAGTTAAGCCATAACCTAGGCTGAGCGCTAATGCGGCAATAATAGCAATTTGTGCGGGATCTTCTTTAAGAATTTGGAAGGCATCAATAAAAAACTTATCCATATTCCCACCCACAACCGTGCTTTGCCAATATAAGGTGGATATGGATACGGCCTGTGAGTAGGTACTGTGATTGAGTAGGTGTGCTAGTTTTTGAGTTGGCTCTATGGCGCTAATCAAACCGCTTAAGTGTAGTTTTATTAAAATATCTTCTAACTGTTTCGGTGCAAGAATAGCTCCGCCACCGAAAGCGTACGCAGCTATTGCTAAGGAGCCAATCAATGGATTACGTTCACTGGCGTCGATAAAAATGCTTCCTATGTGACGAACAATATTAAGTACGCGATGCAGTGGATTATCATAGGCTGGAATGCTGGGGGGATGATTGGCTTGGGCAATTACGTAGGGGTTATTACGAATTTGTTCTTTTATGAATCCTTCCAAGGTTTGGCCATTAGTTAGCACCCCTTTATTTCTTAAGATTCTAGCCAATGAGTTTTTATGAGGACTTCGTAGCTTAGGTTGAATCGCTCGCTCTTGAGATGTTTTCTGTTGATGCGAGGCATGTACATGATTTATAAACTCTTCTTTTAAGTCATGAATAATAAATCGATGCATGCGTTTATAAAAATTAGAAAAGAAATGGGGGATGCGCGTGACAAAGGTTTTAAATTGCAAACTGGCCCTCTCAGGAAGATAGAGATGACGTTTGCAAACTTGAGCCAAAGTATAAAGATCTTGGCCAGTAGGTAAGGGATAGAAATGCTCGCCATGCTGGAAATAGCGTAATTCCGCTATTTTATTTTCCTGGCGTATCAGAATTCGTTGTTCTTGGACAATAATCGCGCAGCTCGCATGACCTTGGTTACTTAGTATCTTTTTTGCTTGTTTTACATTAGTAGCCAAAATGGGTTCATAGGGACTTTTCATTAAATCAGCAACAAGCTGATTGATACTTGGATAAGCTTTTTGGTCAAGCCCTTGCAGTTTGTAATAGGGGGTGATTTGTATTAGAGAAATACCTTGTCGCGGTTGTTCCTCTTCAATTTTATGTTCAGGTTTGTTTTCTGAGGCTAAGTGTTTGATCCAATCATGACCGTCATGCCACATTTTATAAAAAAACGAATGGATTTTTTCAAGCCGATTTGCCGGTACATTATTTAAGCTGGGAGCCGGGGGGATCCCATAATAGTGACAAATAACTCTTAATGCATCATCTAAATCCCGTTTGTTGTGTCCAATGTGTAGTTCACTGTCCCATATGAAACATGGATTTTCAGTATTGGCTTTTTTGATTTTACTAAAATCCATTTGATCTTGGCGTGAGACAGAGTGAATACGACTAAACGAGTAATTCTGTGCGATTTTATAGGCATCAAATAGGGAATCACCTAATGAACCTTCAGAAATAAGAGGATTATTCGCCAGCATGCGGTTTTTATCGTGGTGCTGCTTAATAATGCTAATGGCTTTCCGTCTTAATGTTTCTTGTTGTTCGTAATTATCGCTACTTAAGCGACGCTCTTCTTTTAATAAGGGTTTTAGGGCGTTAATGCACTCAGTGGTGATTTGTAGTTTTTGTTCTTGCGGTAAGGACAGAGGACGAGTATAACTTTCGGAGCGGATGCAATAGCTTTGAACCTTATTTATTAGATCCGCAATTAATGAAGAATGACGTTTTCCCGGAAGCAGCTTAATGAGCTCTGCTTGGTATGTAAACAACATGAGTTGTACTGTTTTTTGATCGTGATTAGCGATAAGACGTATCCGATCATTATTGGGAAGGAGGTACTCCATTTTATAATGACCTATGAGCACAGCCCCGGCCTCATCGCTAAATAAATTTCCGGCTACGGTAGGTAACGCTTGATGGCTAAAAGGGGTTATGATCAGGGGAATGATAACCTGAGTATGTCCTTCAGTTGTGAGATAATCGGCCATAGACGTAGTTCATTGTGCAGATATCGTCCAGCATACTTTGTTTTTAGCTGAAATAGCAAGTAGGAGGCAATTGATGTCTGGATATTTGCTGAGGGCACTGATAAAATGTCTTAAAAGTATACAGGAATAAATTTAATGACTAGTTATTGTGGTTACATCGCCTTAGTTGGCAGACCGAACGTGGGAAAATCCACGTTGCTTAATCGTATTTTAGAGCAAAAAGTAAGTATCACTTCCAAAAAACCGCAGACAACGCGACACAGTATTTTAGGTATTCGTACGGAAGGGGATTATCAATTTGTATATGTTGATACCCCAGGCATTCATCAGCAGGGAAATAAAAAAGCAATGAACCGTCTGATGAATAAAACCGCTATTAGTGTGTTACGTGATGTTGATGTGATTGCATTTTTGGTTGATGGTACACATTGGCAAGATGAAGACGAGTATGTATTGAAGTTAGTTAAACAAGCCAACATACCGTGCATTTTAGTCGTTAATAAAGTGGATAAAATTGACGATAAAACACAATTGTTGCCTTGGATGGAAGAAATGAGCCAGCGTCATGACTTCGCGGCGATCATTCCTATTTCGGCGCGCACTGGAGTACAAGTTACTGAGCTGCAGGATAAGTTACAGACTTATTTACCAGAAGGTCCCCATTTATTCCCGGAAGATCAATTGACTGACCGCCCCACAAAGTTTCTTTGCTCCGAATTATTACGCGAAAAAATCTTCCGTTTTTGCGGACAAGAATTACCTTATGCAGTTACTGTAGATATTGAATCGTTTAAAGATGAAGGAAATTTAGTACGCATTCATGCGTTAATTTTGGTTGAGAAAGACAATCATAAACGAATGATTATCGGTGACAGGGGCCAGAAATTAAAAGAAATGGCAACCGAGGCACGTATTGACATGGAACGGCTATTGGGCAAAAAAGTGTTCTTACAATGCTGGTGTAAGGTTAAATCTGGCTGGGCTGACGACGAGCGTATGTTAAAACAATTGGGCTATGACTAGAACAATCGAAGCGTGGGTTGTACATAAACAATGGACCGGAGATACTAGTGCTAGAGTAACTTTTTTTACTCGTGACTCAGGATTGGTTCATTGTCTTTACAAAGGGGGGCGCACCCCCAAAAAACAGGCTTTGTTACAGGCCTTTACTCCCTTATGGTTGACCGTTGATGAGCGTTATGAGCGTTTGTACATGAAAACGGTTGAAAGTATTTCCCCATCGTTAACTCTTGAAGGCCATGCTCTTTTTTCGGCATTGTATGTGAATGAAATTCTCTATTATGTCTTAAAACCTCAAGCCCCAGATCCTGCATTATTTGATGCTTATTTATTTACTTTGAATGGTTTGACTTTGGCCAAGGAGCGTTTAGTACTGGAAGTGTTACTGAGGCGTTTTGAATGGGCTTTGTTGAAGTCGTGCGGCTATTCCTTTTCGTTAACGTATGAGGCGAGATCAGAAGAGCTTATTCGTGTGGATAGGCATTATCAGTTTATTGCGGGAGAGGGATTTGTCCTGAGTGAGCGGGGTATACCTGGTAGTCATATCTTTGCTTTAGCACATGATAATTTGGTGGAGCCTGGATGTTTACACTCGGCAAAAGTGGTTATGCGTAAGGCCGTTGATCATTTGTTGGGGGGAAGGGAAATTAAGGCTCGGGGATTGTATCTTGTTTAATCCCGTTAGGCTAAGAACGTAGCCCGTATTAGTGCAGCGTAATACGGGCTATTCAGTTATTTTACTTCTTCATCATCCTCATCATCATCTACTTCCCCATTATCAGACTCATCTTCATCATCTTCATCACTAAGGAACTCATCATAAACGATCTGATTTGCTTCAAAGCCCAAGACTTTAAAATAATCATAGGACATATAAAAATCGCCTTTATCTCC